>NZ_JABDWV010000008.1:0-301297 GCF_019685435.1 Rhizobium sp. NLR10b
CTTCGTCGGCCCATGCGAATTCCGTGTAGACGTCCTGGACTTCGTAGGAGATCTCGCTTCGGTCGAGAATATCCTTGATCTCCGCAGCCTTGTCGGAGAGCGCGTCGATCTCGCGCTGGCGTTCCTCGATCCATACGGGCGAGATGACATTGTAGTCCTCGATGATCGGAGCTGCTCCCGTCGCAATCACCAGCGCATTCAAATGCGCGCCATGGGCACCGCAGAAGTCGATTGCGGTTTTGAGATCTTCCTCGAACTGATGAACGCTGAGGATGCTGAGTGCCGTCCTGATGGCCATGTCGATATACCTCTCTGCTGGATGCAAAAAGGATAATCGCGATGGCCCTGGGTTTCCTTGACCTTCATCAAAGCGGTTTCGAATTTAGCTTTGTAAAGTGGCTCCGAACCCACAGGAGCAGTGATGGACACCCCGATCCTAGAGTTTCACGGAGCCGCAGGTTCAGTCACCGGATCCTGTTTTCTTCTCAAGGCCGGCGGTGCCCGTATTCTGATTGATTGCGGAATGTTCCAGGGCTCCAAAACCGAGAAGGAACTTAACTATAGACCATTCCCATTTGAGCCTGTCGAGATCGGCGCGGTGCTTCTCACGCATGCCCACATCGACCATTCGGGCCTGCTTCCGAAACTAGCCAAGGACGGCTTCAGCGGCCCGATTTACGCGACACCCGCTTCGATAGATCTTTGCGCCATCATGCTGCAGGATTCCGGGCATATCCAGGAAGCCGAGGTTCGTCAGCTTAATCGCCGGAACCGACGGCGCTCGCGAGAAACGGTGGAGCCGATCTACACCGCAGACGACGCGCGCAGCATCATGCCGCAGTTTATCGCGGTGGAATATGGAGAATGGCGCGAGACGGCAGGCGCCGTGAGATTTCGTTTCTGGGACGCCGGCCACCTTCTCGGATCCGCCTCGATCGAAATAGAGGCGAGCGGCATGGAAGGGCCGGTAAGGCTTTTGTTCTCGGGCGACATTGGACCGGGTTCCAAGCTTTTCGAGAGCCCGCCGGAAGCGCCGAGCGAGATCGACTATTTGATCTGTGAAACCACCTATGGCAATCGCGAGCGGGAGGAATACGCGCTGAAGGAAAGACGGATACGCCTTCAGAAGCTGGTCGCACAAGCAAACCAGCCCAATGGCGTGCTTCTCGTCCCGTCTTTTGCGGTCGAGCGCACTCAGGAAGTCCTGACAGATCTTCTCGCGCTCATGGAAGCCGGAACGCTGCAGCGGTGTCCCATTTTTATCGACTCACCGCTTGCCTCGAGAGCGACCGGTGCCTTCAAGAAACATGTCGTCGAGATGGAGAACGGAGCGAACTTTTTGCGCGCGCTCAATGCGCCAAATGTGAGGTTTACGGAGACCGCCGAACAGTCCAAAGCCCTGGATCTGGTAACCGGTTTTCACATCATCATCGCGGCAAGTGGCATGTGCGAGGCGGGCAGGATCAGACACCGTCTGAAGAACTGGCTCTGGCGCAACGAGTGCACCGTGCTCTTCGTGGGGTTTCAGGCAGCCGGCACGCTCGGCAGAATCTTGCAGGACGGCGCCAAAATCGTGCGGATCCAAGGCGAGGAAATCCGGGTGAGCGCGAGAATGGCAACCCTTGATGCCTATAGTGGCCATGCCGATGCCAGCGAACTGGATGACTGGGTGATGGAGCGTGGTCCGATCCGCAAAGGCCTGTTTCTTGTCCATGGCGAGGCCGGGGCCCGGGATGCGATGTCGAGCAGACTTTCCGAGAAACTGTCTGTCGCGATAATTTCCCCACACCTCGACGACGTCTATGAGCTGAGTGGGACATCCGCTCGACTTCTGTCCAGGGTGGCACCGGCTCGCCTGCAGCCCGAGGAGATTGGACATCGGGATTGGCACAACGACTACCAGAACTTCGTCCTCAACCTGGCCGACAGGTTGAAGGATGCAGCCGACCACAAGAGCCGCGCCGTCATCCTGCGCCGGCTTGAGCGCGCGCTCGAAGCCGACGGGGACGACCCAAAGAAAAATGGGATCCCGTAAATGTTGTCGACAGAACGAGACTACAAACGAGGCGGCGAGCGCTTTGCTATTCCTTCGCAAGGTGAAATCGAAGGCAAGCTTCTGATGTTCGAAGTGATTGCCATCACCTGCTTGCAGGAGCTTCTCGCAAAAACGGATTCGCATCAGATCCCCAGGCTTCGCCACGGGCTCCTGGAAAATTTGAAAGCGAAGTCCGCCCCGCTGAAGTTGTGCGCGGACGACAAAAGGGCCGCAAAGGAACTCGCGCTTCAACTGCTGACTTTAGCCTGCGAGGAAACGAAGGACGAGAAGATGGCGCGTTAGCGGAGATCTGCAGGAGGTCCAATGAGCAGCATTGCAGTTACCTTCAACATCGGATCGTCGAGCTTGAAGATCGGCGCCTTCAACATCGGAGTGGCCGGCGCGCATCCGATGGCAAGGGGCACCGTGACGATTGGCCAGGAAACGCGCTTTAGATGCGAAACAGGGGAGACCGTTTATGAAGCCGATCTGCCGAACGTCACCGAAGTCGGGCCCGCCTTGATTGCGGAAATTCTATCGCGGCTGCTGCCACCAGGTTCGCAGCCCGCAGTGATCGGGCATCGCATCGTTCATGGAGGCCCCAAGTTTACCGGCGCTGTCCTGATAGACGCGGACACACAAGCGAGGATCGAAGAGCTCGTACCACTGGCGCCTCTGCATTTGCCTCCAGCGCTGAATGTGATCCGCGCTGTGCGCACGGCATGTCGTGAGGTGCCGCAGACCGCATCCTTCGATACCGCATTTCACACGTCTCAATGCAGCATGGCCACACGTCTGGCCATCCCGCGCGCACTGCATGACGCGGGAATCCGCAGATACGGCTTCCACGGGATTTCTTATAAGTTCGTTTCTTCGAAACTCAAGGAGCTCGCACCGGATCTGGGCAGCGGCAGGGTTGTTTGCGCGCATCTGGGAAGCGGCGCGAGCCTTTGTGGCATGGTGGATGGCGTCAGCATCGATACCAGCATGGGGTTTTCCGCGCTCGACGGCATACCCATGGCAACGCGGCCGGGATCGATCGACGCCGGCGCCGTCATCCATCTTCTCCGAAACAAATTCCACGACCCCGACAAGCTTGAGGATTTTCTCTATCACAAATGTGGGTTGCTCGGCGTTTCCGGCGTGAGCGGAGACGTGCGGGTGCTTGTAGAGGACTTTCACCCGGCGGCACGGGAAGCGCTTGATCTCTTCTGTTTCAGGATAGCAGGCGAGATAGGCAGGTTGGCTGTGTCGTTGGGCGGTGTGGACGCCATCGTCTTCACCGCCGGAATCGGAGAAAATCAACCGGAAGTCCGAAAGAGCGTGGCACATTATCTCGCCTGGATGGGGCTCGACCTCAGCGCGCCTGCGAACAAGGCAAATGCGCTAATCATCAGTGGCCGGGATAGCGCAATAGCCGCATTCGTCATACCAACCGATGAGGAGCAGGTGATAGCCGACGAGGCGCTCGCTGTCGTAAATCGGCATCGGCACTGATGATCGTGGAGCATGAACCGCCAGAGGGTCACTTGAAGGCTCCCGCACGGTTTTCGCTGGACGATAATCGGCAACGGGGCTCAGGAAGTCTTCGGCCGCGTGATCCAAAACGGCATAGCTGACGTCTATTGCACCGCTTTCAAGCGCAGGTTCGCACGACCATGTCTTTGGCGGTGCCCTCCGCCAGCTCGCGCACGACCTTTGCGGACGCCGGCGCCACTTTCGAAGAGATACCTGCCGATCGCGCTGAAGCGCAACCCGCTCGATCGTTATTCCCTTCGATCGGCTTATTGATCGAGCGCAATGCGCAGGGGCCAAGCTCGCTCGAAGATAGCCATCTCACCGAGCGAAAGGAACGCGCAATGCCGAAGATAGTGACAGTAACAGCTGTGATCCTGCTTGCCATCCTGGCCGGCTACAGCGGCGCGACATGGTGGCCGCAGCCCGATCAATCGGATAACGCCCCGCAGACGAAGACAGTTCCCAAGGAAGGCTACCCAGATCCATTCATCCCGCCGACAAAAGGCAACGGTTTTTGATCCTGCCGAGGTCGGCGAAATCGGCGCCGGCAACTGTGAAGGGTTATTAGCCACATGCAGTACGATTTTCAGCGACTATGCAGACGTCGTGATCAGCGCTCAGGCGGTTCCGGAGAAAATGAAGCAGCTTCGGCTTGAAGCGGCAAGATCCCTCGACGAGGTCGGCTAAAGCCTTTCCGGGTGATATGCGCCAGGCTGCCGGCACTTTCGTGCAGGAGACATCTCATGACCGTTCCCATTCCCCAGCCATTCGCCGCCAGCTTCGGCAGCCGTAGAGGCCTCGTCACTGAAGAGGCCGAGAGCCGGCTCGTGCGCTACGGTCCAAACATTCTGCCCGAGCCCGAGGCCCCCTCTTTTGCCATCGTCTTCATGCGGCAGTTCCGCAGCCCGCTGATCTATATCCTGTTTTTGGCTGCCGCGGTCTCCTTGGTGATCAGTGACACAAAGGATGCGGTCTTTATCGGCGTCGTCTTGCTGTTGAACGGTTTGATCGGCAGCCTGCAGGAATATTCGGCGGGCCGAGCTGCGCTGGCGCTTCGCAAGCTGGAACAACCGCGTGCCGCCGTCATCCGCGACGGAGAGGTGCGTGACATTGAAGCGCGCCAGTTGGTGCCGGGGGATCTCGTGCTGCTGGAAGCCGGCGGAAGGGTTCCCGCCGACCTCGCGCTGGTCGAGGCGACCGAGCTTCTGTGCGACGAATCCCTCCTTACCGGAGAATCCATGGCGACGCGCAAGACGGCACCGTCCCCCGCCGCGCCGGTTGCGGAGGGCAAGACCGCAACCGCATTCGCCGGCACGCTCGTTACTCGTGGCCGCGGCACGGGCATCGTGACGGGGACAGGACTTGCAACGGAGATTGGCAAGATCGCCGCCGAAATCGGCAAAACTTCCCTCTCGCAACCGCCACTGATGATCCGACTTGCTCGTTTCTCCAATGCGATCGCCTGGGCGGTGGGATTGACGTCGCTGGTCCTGGTCGGCATCGGCCTCATGCGAGGGCTCGCCTGGAGCGATCTTTTCCTTATGTCGGTCGGTCTTGCCGTCAGCGCCATCCCCGAAGGCCTGCCGATCGCAATCTCGATTGCGCTCGCGATCAGCATGCGTCGCATGGCGAAACGCAACGTTATCGTCCGGCGAATGCCGGCGGTCGAAGCGCTCGGCTCCTGCACCATGATCGCAACCGACAAGACCGGGACTCTAACGCTCAATGAGCTCACCGTTACCGATATCCGGCTCCCGGATGGCACCGACCTTGCCCTTGATGCGGGGACTGACCCGGACACCTGCGAGATCAAGGCAGCCAATATGGCCGTGGCGGAGGCGCGCGCACGGGCCGGCCGACTGCTCAGAGCCGCCTCCCTTCCCAACGAGGGCTCGCTCATGCAGGACGGGAACGGCTGGAAGGGTATCGGCGACACGGTCGACGTCGCCCTTCTGACCGCCGCGCGCAAGGCGGGCTTGGCGCAAGACAAGGTGGCTGCGGACTATCCCTTGATCGCCCGTATTCCCTATGAGCCCGATCTCAAATATGCCGCCTCCTTCCATCGCGGGAGCGAAAACGTGCACATCTTCGCGAAGGGCTCGACCGAAACGCTGCTCAGCATGGCCGACCGGATGGATATCGGCGACCGCGTGGTGGAAATCGACCGACACAGGCTTCTTGCCCAGAAAGAGGAGATGGCGGCCCGCGGCCTTCGGGTCCTCGCTTTCGCGGAAGGCGAAATCCGGAGTGATGCCGACGCCGCCTTCGGCCATCATCACCTGGTCGATCTCATATTCCTCGGCATTACAGGCATGCAGGATCCGATCCGCCGGGAAGTTCCGCAGGCGATCCGCGAATGCCGCGCCGCCGGCGTCGAGGTGGCGATGGTGACGGGCGACGACCCGAAAACAGCGGCGGCGATTGCCGCTCAGGCGGGTTTGCAGTTCGGACCGAGCCAAGTGACCACCGGCGATGCGGTGCGCGAGGCCGAGGCCGCAGGCCCGGCGCGGCTGGACGAGCTTACAAACGGCGCCCGCATCTATGCCCGGGTCGCTCCCAATCAGAAGCTTGCGATTGTGCTCTCCCTGGCGCGCAACGGCCATTTCGTGGCGGTGACGGGCGACGGCGTCAATGATGCTCCGGCTTTGAAACACGCCCATGTCGGTGTCGCCATGGGCATGAAGGGTACGGAGGTCGCCAAGGAGAGCGCCGACATCGTCGTTGTCGATGACAATTTCGCCTCCATCGTCGGCGGCATTCGCGAGGGCAGAACCGCCTATTCTAACATTCGCAAAGTCATCCTGATGCTGACGGCGACAGGAGCTGCGGAAATGCTGCTGTTCCTGCTGGCGATTCCGCTCGGCATTCCAATGCCACTGTTGCCCGTGCAGCTCCTCTGGCTGAATCTCGTGACGAATGGAATTCAGGACGTGACTCTCGCGGGAGAGCCGCCTGAGGGCGACGAACTGGCCCGGCCACCTCGCCGTCCGAAGGAGCCGATCTTCGACCGGCTGATGGTTCGCCGCATCGTCCAATCCGCGCTCGTCATCGGCGGCGGCGGGTTTGCGGTCTTCTATTGGCTGCTGTCACAGGGCTACACGGTATCCGAGGCGCGCAATCTGTTGCTTCTGCTTTTCGTCATGTTCGAAAATGTGCAAACCCTCGGCTGCCGTTCCGAACATCACTCGCTCTTCTCGCGGTCCTTCTTCAAAAACCCGCTGCTGCTTGCCAGTATGGTCGTAGCCCAGGCCATCCATATCGGCGCCATGCATGTCCCGTGGTTCCGTGAGGTGCTTGGCCTGGCGCCGATTTCCCTCGCGGAATGGGCGCTGACGCTTCTGGCCGCCGGATCACTGCTTCTGGTCATCGAAGTTGACAAGGTGCGGGAACGCACGTCTTCTCGCGCATATCCGAGGAGAATCGAAGCCAAGTAGCTGCCATTGCCCTCTTTCGCCAATGGCAGCAAGCTCTGGCTCATCGGGCCATTAAAACCGGCGTGTTGCAGTCCTCGAGAATCGAGGCCGTCACGCCGCCAAATATTCTTTCGCGAAGCCGCGAATGGCCATAGGCGCCCATAACGATCATGTCACAGCCAAGCTCGCGCGCGCGTCTCAGGAGAACCTCCTCGGTTCTGCGTCCACCGCTTGCCAACTGCTCGACAACAATCTTTACTCCATGGCGCGCCAGAAATGTTGCAAAATCCGCCCCTGGCTCATCGCCGCTTTTGAAATAGGTGCCATCCGGATCGACGAGCACAAGATGAACCTCCTCGGCTGCGATCAGCAGCTCTAAAGCTGCCTTGGCGGCATTGGCGGCTTCAGGTCGCGAGTTCCAGGCAACGAGCACGTTCGTCGGCTTCAGGCTTGCGGTGCCCGCATTCGGAACAAGCAACAGCGGCGTCCTCGAATCGAAGGTTGTTGCCGCCACAACGGTTCTCCTCAGCTCGGCGTCAGCGCGTAAGCCATGTCCGATCAAGACGATGTCGGCGTACATGCTGCGCATGCCGATACTGCTCTCCAGGATAAAGAGATCTTCATAGAGGCACTCGACATTGAAGGAGATATCGTTCGTGCGGCACAAGTCTTCGGCCTCCAGCCGGATCTTCTGCAGGGCATCTGTCTCCTTCTGCACTTGGTCAATCCAGGCTGTGGTCACCGGGTATTCGACGGTGACCGGCTGCAACGCGGCGCCGACTACCAGAATCGACAGATGAGCACTGTTCTCGACCGCCAGTTGAATGGCGCTCTTGATCTCTGTTTCAGGATCCGTGGCTCCGACGATCGCAAGCAGAGTTTTCAAGGACATGGTGATCTCCTTCCGGTTTGGCTGGTTGATGTTAGGGAGGCTACAAGGCTGCCCGAAAGCCGCAATGATCTTTGTCAATAGCCACAAGCACGCGTGAGAAGATCAATTGAATCCGTCGCGATTGATCCCCATCAAGGTAGATTCCCGGGAATCGTATGATGAAAGGCTCGTCAGATCTCGCAGGTAAGGAGCCTTCGTTGAACCGTTACTGGAAACTTGCACTCCTGCTCCTCGCCCTGGCGGGTGCCAGCTATGCCGCCTGGCAGTTTCAGGCAAACCGGCGTGCCGCGAAGGCCATGATAGGCATCGCGAGTGGAAACGGACGCATCGAAGCCGTCGAAATCGACGTCGCTGCACGCACGGCGGGACGTCTGTCGGACGTGCTCGTCCATGAAGGCGACTTCGTCGAGGCCGGCCAAGTCGTCGCGACGATGGACATCGAGCAGCTCAATGCCCAAAGGCGGGAGGCCATGGCGCAGCTCTCCAGGGCAAAAATTGCGATCGGCACGGCACGGACGCTGGTTGCTCAGCGGCAGGCGGAAAAGGAGGCCGCGGCAGCCACCGTTTCCCAGAACGACGTCCAGCTTCAGTCGGCGCAAAAGCGGCTTACCCGCAGTCAGCAACTTTCAAGGAGCGGCACCGTCTCCGAGCAGACGCTCGACGACGATCGCGCGCGCGCCGACGCAGCGGCGGCCACACTTGGCGCAGCCAAGGCGAACCTCGCCGCCACTGACGCTGCCATCGGCAACGCCGAAGCGCAGGTGATCGACGCGGAAGCCGCCGTTGAAGCCGCTGAGGCGACCGTCGTGCGGATCGAGGCGGATCTGCGGGATTGCGATCTCAAGGCCCCGCGAAGCGGCCGCGTCCAATATCTCGTTGCGCATCCGGGCGAAGTCGTCGCGGCCGGAGGACGAGTCCTCAACCTCCTGGATGTTGGCGATGTTTATATGACCTTCTTTCTGGGAACCGCGGACGCGGGCCGCACCGCGATCGGCAGCGAGGCACGCATCGTCCTCGACGCCGCACCGCAATACGTCATCCCTGCTCGAGTTTCTTTCGTTTCGGACGTCGCCCAGTTTACCCCGAAGACGGTCGAAACGCAGGAGGAGCGCGAGAAGCTGATGTTTCGCCTTCGTGCGCAGGTGCCGAAGGAACTGCTGCAGAAATATGTGACGCAGGTGAAGACAGGCCTTCCTGGGCGAGCCTATGTCAGGATCGATCCCGCCGCTAAATGGCCGGCCCCGCTTTCGACGCCTCTCACCCCGTAACCTGGAGCATCCTGTGACCTTCGAGATGACAGACTCGGCATATGTCGCCCGCCTGAAGGACGTGACGCATACCTACGGCGGATGCACGGCTCTCGATGCAGTCACGATCGGTATTCCGGCAGGTTTGATGGCCGGCCTTGTCGGTCCGGATGGCGTTGGCAAATCCTCACTCCTCTCGCTGATCGCCGGCGCGCGACAGATCCAAAAGGGCGATGTGACTGTGCTTGGCGGCGACATGCGCCGCGCCGGCCACCGTCGCCAGACCTGCCCCCTGATCGCCTATATGCCTCAGGGCCTTGGCAAAAATCTCTATCCGACCCTCTCGGTTTTTGAGAATGCCGACTTCTTCGGTCGCCTGTTCGGCCAGAGCCGAGAAGAACGGCAGGACCGCATCCGCACGCTCCTGCAGCGCACCGGCCTCTCCGGCTTCAAAGACCGGCCGGCGGGGAAACTTTCGGGAGGGATGAAACAAAAGCTCGGCCTCTGCTGTTCACTGATCCACGACCCAGAGCTTCTGATTCTTGATGAGCCGACCACCGGCGTCGACCCTCTGTCGCGCCGGCAATTCTGGGACCTTATCGATGACATACGGTCCGAGCGACCGAGGCTCAGCGTGGTGGTGGCAACGGCCTACCTGGAAGAGGCGGCGCATTTCGACTGGTTGGCGGCCATGGATGCTGGCCGGCTGGTGGCGACTGGATCGCCCCAATATCTGCTGGAGCGAACGAAGACGGCCACACTTGACGATGCCTTCATCGCACTGATGCCGGAAGACAGGCGGGCGTCGCATCATGTCGTGGAATTGCCGCCGCTCTCGACACCTGATGAAGCGGACTTCGTCATCGAGGCGGAGGGCCTGACGACACGGTTCGGCGAATTCACCGCGGTCGATAACGTCAGCTTCAAGATTCGCCGCGGCGAAATATTCGGCTTCATCGGTTCGAACGGATGCGGCAAATCGACCACGATGAAGACGCTGACCGGCCTTTTGCCGGCAAGCGGAGGCACGGCAAGACTGTTCGGCAAAACAGTCGATACGCGCAATATGGATGTCCGCCGGCGCGTCGGCTATATGAGCCAGGCCTTTTCGCTCTACACGGAATTGACGGTCCGGCAGAATCTCGACCTGCACGCGCGGCTTTTGGGATTGCCGGCCGAGACCATCCCCGCGCGGATCGAGGAACTGGGGCATCGCTTCCAGCTCGATGGCGTCATGGAATTCCTGCCTGACACGCTGCCGCTCGGCATTCGGCAGCGATTGTCACTGGCGGTGGCTCTCGTCCATGGGCCGGAGATGCTCATTCTCGACGAGCCGACATCGGGTGTCGACCCCATCGCTCGTGACCAACTCTGGGCAGCGCTGATCGAACTGTCACGCAAGGAGAAGGTGACGATCTTCATTTCCACGCATTTCATGAACGAAGCCGAGCGCTGCGACCATGTCTCGCTCATGCATGCCGGCCGCGTTCTGGTGACGGACACGCCCGAGGCGCTCCGCGAAAGCCGCAGGGCGGCCACGCTGGAGGACGCCTTCGTCAGCTACCTCCAGGATGCGATCGGTCAATCGTCGAAAACGGATCTCGCTCCGTCTGCCATGATCGGTAGGCCGCATCCACTTCCCGCGGCCAAGCCGCGGCGCGCTTTCGATCTTCGCGGCGCTTTGAGCTATAGCCGCCGCGAAGCGCTGGAGCTGCGCCGCGATCCCGTCCGCGCGACCATGGCCTTGATCGGCAGCGTTATCCTGATGTTTGTCCTCGGCTATGGCATCAACATGGACATCAAGGATCTTGCCTTCGCGGCGCTCGATCGGGACGATACGGTCGCCAGCCGCGATTATATCGCGGATATTGCAGGTTCTCGCTATTTCATCGAACAGTCGCCGATCACCGACTACGCCGATCTCGACCGACGCATGCGCGACGGCTCGCTGAAGCTCGCAATCGAGATACCACCCGGCTTTGCCGAACACCTCGCCCGCGGCCATAATGTCGAGATCGGCGCCTGGATCGATGGTGCGATGCCACAGCGCGCGGAAACGGCGCGCGGCTATGTGCAGGGCATGCACAATAGCTGGATCGCCCGCAGGGCACGCGAAGTCTACGGCCAACCAGGACCCGGCCAGTTCTCCGTGGAGACCCGTTTTCGCTACAATCCCGGCATTGAAAGTCTGGTCGCCATCGTGCCGGCCGTCATCCCGCTCCTGCTGCTTCTGATCCCCGCCATGCTTTCAGCTCTTTCGGTCGTCCGGGAGAAGGAACTGGGATCGATCGTCAATCTCTACGTCACACCTGTGACGAGGCTCGAATTCCTGCTCGGCAAGCAGCTTCCCTACTTGGTGCTCGGAATGATGAATGCCGCGCTGCTCTGGCTGTTTGCGGTCTTCATCTTTGAGGTTCCGTTCACCGGCAGCCTTATCGTCTTCACGATATCCGCCTTCCTCTACGTGGTCTTCGCGACTGCTTTCGGACTGATGATCTCCACCTTCATGTCCAGCCAGATCGCGGCGATCTTCGGCACGACGCTTCTGACCATCATTCCGGCTGTACAGTTCTCCGGCATGATCGACCCGGTCTCGTCGCTGCAGGGTTTTGGCGCGATAATTGGCCACATCTTTCCGGCGACCTATTTCAACATCATCTCGCGCGGCACTTTTTCGAAGGGGCTCGGCTTCGGCAATCTCGAAACGACCCTGCTTCCGATCCTCGTCGCCGGGCCGTTGCTCCTTGCCGCCAGCGCCCTTCTCCTCAAAAAGCAGGCGAGATAACCATGCGCCTCGCCACCATCTTACATCTCGGCATCAAGGAGTTGCGGGGGTTGATGCGCGATCCGATCCTCCTCGGATTGATCTTCTATTCCTTCACCGTCGCCGTTTATGCCGAAGCGAGGGCCGTCCCCCAAACCTTGAACAACGCTCCGATTGCCATCGTCGACGAAGATGGTTCGCCGCTTTCGCTGCGCATCGCCGATGCTTTTTTGAAGCCCTATTTCAAGCCGCCGGTGACGATCACCGCAGACGAGATGGACGCCCGCATGGACGCAGCCACGGATACGTTCGCGCTCGACATTCCCCCACATTTCCAGAGCGACCTCATTGCCGGCAAATCGCCGGTCATCCAGCTCAATGTCGACGCCACCCGCATGACCCAGGCATTTTCCGGATCAGGTTACGTGCAATCCATTGTTGCTCAGGAAATCACGGGCTTTGCCGCCATACAAACAATCTCCCAAATCCCTCAGGTTGATCTGGCGCTCCGGGCCCGATTCAACCCCGAGCTCAATCAAACCTGGTTCGGATCGGTGATGAACGTCATCAATATGGTGACGATGTTGTCGATCATCCTTACCGGCACTGCGCTGATACGTGAGCGGGAACACGGTACCGTGGAGCATCTGTTGGTCATGCCGGTTACACCACTCGAGATCATGCTCGCCAAGGTCTGGTCCATGGGGCTGGTCGTCTTCGTCGCAACCGGTCTTTCCTTGGTTTTCATGGTGGAGGGCCTGCTTCAGGTGCCGATCGAGGGGTCACTGGCCCTTTTCATGGCGGGAGCGGCACTCCACCTCCTGGCGACAACGGCAATGGGCATCGCGCTAGCGACATTTGCGGGCTCCATGCCACAGTTCGGACTGCTGCTGATGCTGGTGCTGATGCCGCTGCAGATCCTCTCCGGCGCCACCACTCCGCGCGAGAGCATGCCCGAGGCGATACAGACGATCATGCTCGCGGCGCCGAACACGCATTTCATCACCATGGCGCAAGCGATCCTCTATCGTGGCGCCGGCTTTGTCACCGTCTGGCCGCAATTCGTTTGGCTTGCAGTGATTGCCACAGTCTTGTTTGTTTTCTCCCTGCTTGGATTTCGCCGGTCGTTAAGGTGACCTCCGTTGATCGCGACTGACGATGTCAATTGACGGCGATCAAGGAAGAGCGCCGCAGACGTCGTATCCTGCCGTCATTTAAGGAGGCAGGAAGATGTTGAAAATTCGATCAATCATGACGCCAAAACCGGCGACGATCGGGCCGGATGCCAAGATCTGGGAGGCTGCCAACGCGATGCTGGATCACCGCATAAGCGGATTGCCCGTCGCCGATCAATCAGGCGGCCTTCTCGGCATCATCAGTGAAAGCGACTTCCTGCGGCGCAGCGAAATCCACACCGACGCAACGCACGGCCTCTGGCGTGATTTCTTTTCTTCACGGGGCGAGCTGGCTGAAGAATACGCGAAAAACTTCGGAAGTACCGTTGGCGAAGTGATGTCCTGTCCGGCGGTGACTGTGCAGCCCGATGCATCCGTCGAAACCGCTGCCGAGCTAATGGCCAGGAAGAACATCAAACGTCTTCCCGTGGTCGAAGGCGACGAAATCATCGGTATCGTGACCCGCTTCGACGTCATGGCCGCGCTCGTCCGCGAACTCGCAAGCCATTGCGCCGCACGAGCCGATAGCGACATCCGAAAAGCGTTGGAAGCGGAGCTGGCTCGTCAAAAATGGGGAGATTCCGTGACTCTGCACGTCGCCGATGGGGTGGTTACGCTTGAAGGCCGGGTGCTGGACACGCGAGAGAAGACCGCCCTTCACGTGGCGGCGGAAAACACGATCGGCGTGAAACGGGTGGATGACCGGATCCAGGTCGTTGTGCCGCCTGACATGCCGGTACCGCCACCCGGCTTCTATTTATGACGGCTGTGCGGGGCGGTCTCTCCGTTCTCTTGGGGCCGCCAGGCGCGGTTGCCAATCGCTGAAAAGGATCTGGAATGGACACGATCTCCGATCACGCGAGGCCGCCCTACTGGTCCTTATCCGCTGAGACAGTCTTGGCGGAGCTGCACAGTTCGCGGGACGGCCTCTCCACCTCCGAGGTCGCACGGCGATTGAAGGACAGCGGTCCGAATTCGCTTGGCCAGGACCGGAGGCACTCGGCGACCGCGGCTCTTGTGCGGCAGTTCCGCAGCCCACTCGTCCTGATCCTCATCGCGGCCGCGGCAATCTCCGCTTTTGTGGGCGAAGGGCATGAGACGCTTATCATCTCGATCATCGTGCTGGCCAGTTGTCTGCTCGGCTTCTTCCAGGAATACGGGGCTTCGCAGGCGACGGAAAAGCTCAAGCGGCGCCTGTCACAGAAAACGGTGGTCCTGCGCAATGGCGCCGAGAGTACTATTCGCGTCGAAGAGGTCGTGCCAGGCGACATCCTGCATCTTTCCGCAGGCAGCCTGATCCCCGCCGATGGTATCATCCTGGAAGCGCGCGACCTCAATGTCAGTGAGGCAGTACTGACAGGAGAAACTTTCCCGGCTGTGAAGATACCGGGCATCGCGGAAGCCGGTGCGCCTCTTTCCCGGCGCAGTAACGTTGTTTTCGCCGGTACATCCGTGCGCAGCGGCAAGGCTTCCGTCCTGACCGTCAAAACCGGCATCCACACGGAATTCGCCTCCATCGCCGAGAGCCTGGAACGTCAGGTTCCGGAGACCGAGTTTTCCCGGGGTATCCGCCGGTTCGGCCTGTTGATGACCGAGATCATGTTCGTCATGGTTATTCTGGTCTTCTTCGCAAACGCGCTGCTCGGCCGCCCGCTGATTGACTCCATCCTCTTTTCCCTTGCGCTTGCGGTCGGCCTCACGCCCGAGCTGCTGCCCGCCATCATTAGTGTGACGCTTGCCCGGGGAGCCAGGGCAATGGCGGCCAACGGCGTCATCGTTCGCAGGCTTGAAGCGATCGAGAACCTCGGCAGCATGGATATTCTTTGCACCGACAAGACCGGGACATTGACGGAAGGTGTCATCCGTCTCGAGAGCTGCCTGGATGCGAGCGGACAGCGATCGCAGGACGTGCTCCTGCTGGCCCGTCTCAATGCCACTCTCCAGAGCGGCCTCACCAATCCCCTGGACGAAGCGATCCTCGCCGCAGAGGGCACTGATGCGCGCGAGCAGTTCTTCGCCAAGCGGGACGAAATTCCCTACGATTTTGTGCGAAAGCGACTGTCGGTGATCGTCACGTCTCCGGAAGGACACACCGTGCTGATCTGCAAAGGGGCGGTCGACGGTGTCCTGGGGATCTGCAGCACCATCCGCGACTCTGGAAAAGAGGCACCCCTCGATCCGGAGAACCGAGCTGCGGTCGAGGGCAAGTTCCAAAGCTGGAGCCAACAGGGCTTTCGCGTTCTCGGTCTTGCAACACGGCGCTTGAGGACTCCCGGTCCTTACGCCCGCACGGACGAAAACGGCCTTTGCTTCGAAGGCTTTCTTCTTTTTCTTGATCCGCCGAAGCAGGGGATCCAGCGCTGCCTCTCCGAACTGGCGAGGCGCGGCATCATGGTCAAGGTCATTTCCGGTGACAACCGCTATGTCGCCGCCCACCTCGCTGCCGTGATCGGGCTGTCATCCGATCTGATTCTTACGGGGGCGGACCTATCGAAGCTCTCCTCGCAAGCACTTGCGGCAAAAGCAGCGCATATCGATCTCTTTGCCGAGATTGATCCCAATCAGAAAGAAAGCATCGTAAGGGCCCTCAGGTCGCGCGGCCACGTCGTCGGCTATCTCGGCGATGGGATCAACGACGCCCCCGCCCTATATGAAGCCGATATTGGGATTTCTGTCGACAGCGCCGTAGACGTGGCGCGCGAAGCCGCCGATATGGTCCTTCTGAAACGCGATCTCGGCGTACTGGTACAAGGCGTTGATGACGGGCGAACCACCTTCGCCAACACGATGAAATATATATCGATCACCACCAGCGCCAATTTCGGCAATATGATCAGCATGGCGCTGGCCTCCGTCGCGCTCCCTTTCCTGCCCCTTCTCGCCCAGCAGGTCCTGCTCAATAATTTTCTCTCTGATATCCCCTCCTTCGCGATTGCCACCGATAATGTCGACGAGGAGGACAGGCGTCGGCCCCGTCATTGGGAAATCGGCTCCGTACGACGGTTCATGGTCACCTTCGGCTTGGTCAGTTCGCTCTTCGATCTCCTGACCTTCGGCTTTTTGATTTTCCTGGTGGGGGCCGGCGAGCGGCATTTCCAGACGGCGTGGTTCGTTGAATCGCTGCTGACGGAATTGCTGATCGTCTTCATTATCCGTACACGCAAGAGGTTCTGGCAGAGCTGGCCGTCGCGCCTGCTCACCGCTCTGTCTGCTGTGATCATCTCGGTGACCTTTGCGCTGCCCTTCCTGCCGGTCGCGCGCTGGTTCGGCTTCCTCCCCTTGCCGCTTCCCACCATACTTGGGATCGTCTCCATCAGCGTGATGTATCTTTTGTCGTCGGAGCTGGCCAAACACTGGTTCTTCCGACGCGAGGACCAACGACGCCGCACCGCAGGCCGGAAACGTCGAAGATCTCCACGGCGTCTCCGGCCAGAACGCGCCTGAGGCGTCTGGGAGTTGCGCCGAACACGTATGAGGTCCGCCGCGCACGAAGCTTGATCCGCGTCAATGCTGACTTGCTCCTAAAGATTTGAAATGGAGATGCTCAATGACGAGCTGACGTCGGCTGCACCGAATTCCACTTGGCGCTTCGATGCGGCCTCCTTCTTGGAAGACAGGAGAAAAATCATGGCAGATGCAACCAAACTTGCTGTTAAGAACGAAGATAAGCCGGTCCAGTCGGCGGGAATCTGGTCCCCCTTCGAAGCGCTGCGCTCCGAGATCGACCGTCTGTTCGATGGCTTCGTGCCCTCGCCTTGGCGTTCCTCTGACCGATCCATTTTCGCGCGCGGCTTTCCGTCGCTGAATGGATGGGCAGCCCCGGCTGTCGATGTGATCGAAAAGGACGACGCCTTCGAGATCACCGCCGAAATGCCCGGCCTCGATGAAAAGAACATCGAAGTCACGCTGTCCAACAGCTACCTGACAATCCGTGGCGAAAAGCAGGAGGAGAAGGAGGATAAGCAGAAGGAATACCATGTGTCCGAGCGTCGCTACGGCTCCTTCCAGCGCACCTTCCAGATCCCAGATGGGGTAGACGCCAACAAGGTGGAGGCCACCTTCAACAAGGGCGTCCTGAAGGTGAGACTTCCAAAGAGCGCCGATGCCAAAAAAAACGAGCGGAAGGTGGAGATAAAAGTCGCTTGATCGGATTCGTGTCGGACGGGCGCGCGTCGCGATGCACGCCCGTTTTCGTTGGCGATGAGGCAACAGAAATCGCCGAACGCCATGCACATCGTCCCACCGTGCTTTTGCCGATGCCGTTGCCCGGCCAGTCATCAGCTACCGGAGAGTCGACCTGGCCGCTGCCGTGCCATCCATGATAAATTCGTTGTTCACGACGTCAGATGTTTTTCGATTTCGTCGACCGGAAGGTTGACGAGGTCCTTGTCGTATTCGGCCACGATCCGCTTCCTCACACCCTCCGAAATGACACGCCGCAAGTCGGCAAGGGCCTTCGGGGGAGCCACGAGAAAAAGCTTCTGAATGTTGTCGCCGGCGCAGATCATTTCCAACTTTTCCGCGACCATGGAAGAGAACCGCTCTTCTTCAAGCTGATGGAAATCAGTCTGTCCGAGGCTGCTGCGATGGCTGCCGCTCGCGGTCCGGCCGGGACGATCTGTTCCCTGTTGACGGGTCGGTGCATTGTGCGGCGCCTCGAATACCTGCTCGACTTCGAGAGATAGGTCGGACGCTGTCCCAACATTGCGCAGAAGCAGGGCTTTTCTCGCGTCCATGACGAGCACTCGCGCGTTGTATGAGATGATATTCTGATTCATCGCGATATCCTTTCTTTCGCGCGGTTCATCATACTCGGGTGCTGGATTGGCGATTTGATCGGCGTCAATGCCCGGAGAAGGCCTCGGCGGTTCGATCAAGACTTCTTCATGCGCTTACGACACAACGGAACCTGCGCTGAGCGCGTCTGCCGGATGTCTTGCAGGCATGCTGGAAAGCGGCGGCAGAGTGAGCCGAGCGCGCCGCGCGGGCGGCGCTTCCGCGGGCTTCGTTCCGCGTCAGAAAAACCGATGTCACACCCGCCTCCACCGGTGAACCGCTGCCCGCTTCGACCAGCTGTAGAGACCGAAGGGTGCGGGGACGCAGATGTATTTCCCTTTCTTGTACATCGTCTTGGCTTCCCACCTGCCAGCTTGTTCCGCTCGCTGCTGTTGTGATCCCTTCCTCGTATGCCCTCGCAATTGGAGGTGCGACGGGATCGTCCGAAATCTACGCACATTCCGCAGGCCGGACATTAAGCGAGATCAAAATAGACGCCGTGTCTTGATCGGCATCAATGATCTTTCCGGGCGATAAACCATGGTTGAAAGGCAAAATTTCGCCCTCAGAATTTTCAGGAGTGAGATAAGTCGATGCGTTGGAACCGCTGGTATAGCTTCAGGAGTTACATCAGATCCTCTTTGTGGATCGTTCCCTTCGTGGCCCTGCTCCTTTACGTCGCCGCCATCCGATTGGTCTATGCTTTTGAAAACTGGACCCCTTGGATCGACTTCTGGCCTTGGGAAGTGGCGGGCACGCAAAGGATGCTTGAGACAATCATTACAATGACTTTGACGTTCGTGGTGTTCACGTTCGGATCGCTGCTGGTGGCAATTCAAGTTGCCGGCGGCCAGTTGACGCCCCGGATCATCGCGACGACTCTTTTGCGCGACAATGCCATCCGATTCACCGTGGGCCTTTTCATTTTTACATTACTGTTTGCAACCGGCGCCCTTTCCAGACTCGATGCGACCGTTCCTCATGGTGTCTCTGCGATCGCGGGACTGCTTGGCTTTCTTTCCATTGCGGCCTTCCTGTATCTGATAGACTACGCGGCCCGCCTGCTGCGTCCTGTCAGCATCATCTTGAGAGTCGGCGAAAGCGGTCATGCCGTCATTGAGGAAGTCTATCCCGCACCTGCCGAAAGTGACTGCTCCCATCGTGGAGTGACCTC
This sequence comes from Rhizobium sp. NLR10b, assembly GCF_019685435.1. NCBI lineage: Bacteria > Pseudomonadati > Pseudomonadota > Alphaproteobacteria > Hyphomicrobiales > Rhizobiaceae > Rhizobium > Rhizobium sp. NLR10b. The sequence goes on from NZ_JABDWV010000008.1 coordinate 18,995, forward strand.
GTTCACGAGTTCGCCCGATAGAATTGTTTACCATCGGGCCAATTCCGCGGTCGTGGTCGCGGTCAATATGACGGCGCTCGTCGCGCTGGCCGAGAGGACGGACTCGATCATCGAGCTGGTGCCAAAAGTCGGCGATTTCGTTGGTGCGGGCGAAATTCTTTTCCGCCTGTACGGCGAGGGTCTGCCCCCGGATAGCGTAGTGACAGCCTTGGTCGCTTTCGGGCCGGAACGCACGCTCGAACAGGATGCGACATTTGCCTTCAGGATCATCGTCGATATCGGAATCAAAGCTCTATCAAAGGCCATCAACGATCCCACAACGGCCGTTCTCGCGATCGATCAGCTTCAACGCCTTCTTTGCTTCGTGGGAGGAAGGCATCTTCTCGGCGATGAGATCCGCGGAAAATCCGGCAAACTGCGGTTTATCTGCAGGACGCCGAATTGGGAGGATTTCGTGCAGCTGACCTTCAGCGAGATACGCTTATACGGCGCGGAAAACTTTCAGATCGCCCGCCGTCTGCGAGCCCTGATCGAATATGCCCTGCAAATTTTGCCTCAGGACCGGCGCCCGGCGCTGCTCGCTGAACTGGACCTCATCGACCGGATGCTCGAGAGGACATACGTCTTTCCTGAAGATTTGGCGCTGGCACGCACACCAGACTCGCAGGGACTCGGAGGGGCTGCCGAGCGGACAAGCGGAGTTAGCCAGTATTGATCGCCAAATCGGGCCTCGGCGCCAGTCGAGCCAATATTTTCGCTACGGCAAATCCGACCGCCAGAGTGATGAAGGCTGCCAGGATGCACATCGTGCTGGATCGCGGATCGGCATTGGCAACTGCTGACAATGGGGCGAGTGCCGCCCCGACGTTCCTGGTACAGACCCCAAGTGTGACTACGCCTCGCTTCTCGCGAGGAAGCCTGAACGAAACGGCGTAGGAGCCCAGAGCCAGCGCGCAGTAGTAGATAAACTGTGCTGCTATCGCCCAGGTTCCTATGGCGCTGAGAATGTGGTCCCAATTCTGCAGGAACGCGACGGAAAGCAATACGATAGTGCTGAAGGCGACCAGTTTCCTAATAATCGGGTCGCACCTATCCGCCCACCTGTTCGACAGTTGACGCACTGCTATTCCAATGCCGAAAGGTGCGAGAATGAGAAGCAGGAGCGGCCGTGCGATCACACCTACACCCGCGTGGAGGCCTGGGGCAACAACGGGAAGTGCGATCGGCATCAAGAGGATTGTACCAAGAGCAGCAATCAGGATGAACGCCGCCGTATAGGCGGCGTCTCCTTTCGCAACGTCAGACAGCATTGGCATGAATGGCGCACACGGCGCCAAGCCCAGCAGCAGCAAACCGATGGCGTAAGGTTCCGGCAAGGCGAGCAATCTTGCGATGACAATGGCAAGGATTGGCCCCAGAACGAAGCCTGACAATACGCTGGGGACGACGAATTCCTTGTCATGCAGTGCAGTCCAGGCATCCCTGACATCAAGTTTAAGGCCGACATCTGCCAGGCTGCCAAGCATGAACGAGATCAGCGCGACCTGTAAGGTGTATCTAAGTAACTCCGATATCATGTTCTTCTCCTCTCCGCCGGAGAGCTCCGCTCTCTCGGTCTGTTGCCCTGTGGCTATGCGCCGTCGGTGCTCTCGCCGAGGTGGCAAATCCTGGCGTGCGGTGGCGGTCCTAGGTCTTTCAAATGATTGCCTAAGCGGCCGGTTTAGTGCCCCAAAGGCTAAAATAGATCCTTGCCGCTGCGGCCAATGAATTCAGTTCGCAATCCCCTTTCGTGCGCCTCTTTCACGAAAGAGTTCGCGCTGAGAGCATCTGCTCGGACGACGTCATTGAAGCATTGAGCGAAGGGGCCGCATAATTCGTCACGCATCCAGGCGTGGGCGCGGGGTGACACGGCCGTTATCTGCCAGTCATCATTGCTCGTTCGCTCAAGGCGAAAGTCCACACCACCGCGAAGGACATCCGGGCATCCTGCGCCGGCTAGCAATGCCTCTGCCGTCCGCGAGACAACTTGGCTCATTTCATCCCCCTTTCTTTCATGGGGTGCGATCAACGCCAGGGATGTCGTAGTCGCTTTCGTCCGACCAAACGCGGTAGCGACCATCATCTCGGCTGGAGCGCTTCAAGAAGACATCTCTTAACGCCGTTTCTCATTGATGCGGGTCAAAATGTGATCAGCATTCATCTCCATTGTGAAAGCCCCGCAGGTGACGGGCCTGTTTCTGCCTCGCAGGGGGCGGATCATGGATGAAGGCTTCCACGTCTTGACGTGAGTCAAAGCGCCCGCAAGCAGGCGGACTAGACTTGCGGCGTGCAGCCCAAAGAAGGAGGCATAAGATTGCCTTACAAAACGATACTGGTCGTGCTTGGCGTCAACGACTTTCAAGACGACATCAAGGACGCCATCGTCAGTGGTCAGACGATTGGCGCGCACTTGTCGGTTGTGGTGGCGGCCATGGCAGCGCCACCGCCCTTTGGCGCATCTGCCGAGGAGATTTCAGCCGTCTGGCTGGAGGAACGCGGAGGCGACATCGCGAAGCTTGCGGAGCAGACGAGGCATGTGGAAGAGCAGCTTGCCTCTTCGGGGCTTTCGTTTGATGTTCAGGACCTCTACACGGAGGGCGCCTGGGCGGACGAGGCGATCGCCGAAAGAGCGCTGTATGTCGATCTGACTCTTGTCGGCCGGCGGGCTGCCCGCGATCGCGATCTCTGCCCGCGGATCATCGGCGGAGCCTTGTTTCAGGCGCCCGCCCCTCTGCTTTTGAACCCGACGGATCAGCCCGCCGAGTTCACCCCTCGCACCGTTCTGATCGCCTGGAACTCCCGGAGAGAAGCGGCCCGCGCGGTTCAGCAGGCCCTTCCAATTCTCCAGCGCGCCGGCGAAGTGCGTCTTGTTCTGGTCGATCCTTTGGCAAAGGCATCGCCCGGCGGCGAAGATCCGGGTGCCGATATCGCTGCCTATCTTGCACGACAAGGCGTGCCTGTCACGGCGGAAACCGTCATGAGCAGAGGAAGGCCCGTCCAGGACATCCTCAAGCAACGCGCCGCGGAAATGGGGGCCGATCTGATTGTCATGGGCGCATATAGCCACTCCCGATTGCGCGAACGCATTTTCGGCGGCGTGACGCGATCGATGATTGAGACGTGCAGTCGGCCGCTTTTCCTCGGTCACTAGCGCAGGCATCGGGATCAGTATTGCAGGAACAAGTCGCACTGTAGGCCGAGGCCATTGATCCAAAGAACGATGTGCGCTCAGAAGCGCGCCGAAAGGAGATTTACGATGTTCAAGGATAGAAAGGATGCTGGTCGGGCACTTGCTGCAGCCCTGCTCCGGTATCGTGGGCGAGACGTCGTCGTCGTAGGCCTTCCGCGCGGAGGCATTCCAATTGCTTACGAGATCGCCAGCGCTCTGGACGCGCCAATGACGATGGTGTTCGTGAGGAAAATTGGAGTGCCCGCAATGTCTGAAGTTGCTATGGGCGCGGTCGTCGACGGACCGCACCCCTGTATCTTCAAGAACGACGACATCATACGCCAAACCGACATCTCGGACGCCGTCTTTCAATCCGCCACGGATATGGAGTTGAAAGAAATCGCGCGCCGCAGATCCGTGTTCAAGGGCATTTTGCCCGATATCGACATCGAAGGCAGGACCGTCATCCTGGCGGACGATGGCATCGCTACCGGTGCCACGATGAAGGCAGCGGCGATGGCAATCAGACAATGCGGGGTCGAACGCATCATCATTGCCGTTCCCGTTGCGCCGGCAAAGGTGGTCGCCGATCTCGAGGACGAGGTCGAAGAGGTGGTTTGCCTTGAGGTCGGGCTGTCCTTCCGCGCGGTCGGTGATTTCTACTTCCACTTTCCTCAGCTGTCAGACGAAGATGTCATCCGCTGCTTCAAGCAGCTTGCACCGGCGGCACACTGATTGCGTCGGTTAATCCAGCGTCTTATCTGTATGGCGCGCGGCGCTCCCCGCCGAATAATCGCGCTCGAGAGGCACGGCACAGCAAGATATAGACGCAGGGGCTTCATTCCGGTCTCGTCTGCAATCACCCCCGAACGGTCTGCTCCCTGCACCGCTCAGCCTCCGCCACTTTCTGTTTTACAGCCACGAAGCTGTCCGGCGTGACGGAAATGCTGTCGATCCCGCATTCGACGAGGTAGGCGGCAAAGTCGGGGTAGTCGCTCGGCGCCTGGCCGCAAATGCCGATCTTGACGCCGGCCTTTCTGGCTTCGGTGATCACTCTCGAAATCATCCACTTTACCGCCGGATCCTGCTCGTCAAATAGATCGGCGAGATCGCCCGCGTCTCGATCGACGCCGAGCGTCAGTTGCGTGAGATCGTTTGAGCCGATGGAGAAGCCATCGAAATAGCGGGCGAAATCCTTAGCAAGAATGACGTTTGAGGGTATCTCGCACATGACATAGATCTTCAGTCCGTCCTCGCCGCGCTTCAAGCCGCTTTCCGCCATGACCTGCAGCACCTTCTCAGCTTCTTCGACCGACCGGCAGAAGGGAACCATGACGACGACATTGGCAAAACCCATCTCGTTGCGCAGCTTGCGAATGGCGCGGCATTCCAGCGCAAAACCCTCACGGTAGCGAGGTGAATAGTAGCGGGAGGCACCGCGGAAGCCGAGCATCGGATTTTCTTCCTTGGGCTCGAACTCAGCCCCGCCCAGAAGCCCGGCATATTCATTCGTCTTGAAATCGCTCAGCCGGACGATGGCGGGATTGGGGTGGACCACAGCGGTGATACGGGCAAGGCCACGCGCGAGATTGTCGACGAAATATTCCGACTTGTCGTCATAACCCTGCGTCAGCGCCGCGATCTCGTTCCGGGCAGCCTCGTCCTTCAGGCTGTCGAAGTGGACAAGCGCCATCGGATGGATGCGGATGGCGTTGCTGATGACGAATTCCATCCGGGCAAGGCCGACGCCATCAGCGGGCAGCCGCCACCAGCGGAAGGCCGTACCCGGATTTGCAAGATTCAGCATCACTTCGGTCTGCGTCGCCGACAGGTCGTGGGCATCGAACGTTTCGGACTCGTATTCGGCAGCCCCGTCATAGACGAACCCTTCGTCCCCCTCCGCGCAGGACACAGTCACCTCCTCGCCCGTATGCAGCAGCAGCGTCGCGTTGCCGGTCCCCACCACCGCCGGCAGGCCAAGCTCGCGGCTGACAATTGCGGCATGAGAAGTGCGGCCCCCGTGATCGGTAACGATCGCCGCCGCCCGTTTCATGATCGGCATCCAGTCCGGGTCGGTCGTCGCAGTTACCAATACCGAACCGTCGATGAATTGATCGATATCCTTGGCCGTTTCAATGAGGCAGACTCGGCCCGAGACGATGGCGTCACCGATCGCCAGACCTTCGACAAGCTTCCTGCCTTTCTGTTTGATGCTGTAGCTCCTGAAGACCCCTGTCCTGTGCCTCGACTGAACTGTTTCCGGCCGCGCCTGCACGATGAAGAGTTCTCCGGCCTCGCCGTTACGGGCCCATTCCATGTCCATCGGACAGCCGTAGTGCTGCTCGATGAGCGACGCCCAGCGGGCGAGCTTGAGCACCGCTTCATCGTCAAGCACATAGCTTGCCCGTTCGGCTTTCGAGGTCGGAACGTTGAGGGTAGGCTCTTCGGCCGATCCATAGATCATCTTCTTTGCCTTTGCGCCGCACTTGCGGGCGATGATGGGGCGGAGAGAGCCCTTTGCAAGAAACGGCTTGAACACTTGGTATTCATCCGGGTCGACGGCGCCCTGGACGACATTCTCACCGAGCCCCCAGGCGGCATTGATCAGCACGATTTTGTCGAAGCCGGTTTCCGTGTCGATGGAGAACATGACGCCGGAGCCGCCGAGATCCGACCGGACCATCTGCTGGATGCCGATCGAGAGTGCGACTTTCAGATGCTCAAAGCCCTTCGTCTGGCGATAGGAGATCGCCCTGTCGGTGAATAGGGAAGCGTAGCAGCGCCGGCAGGCATCGAGAAGCGAACGCTCACCGCGAATATTCAAGAAACTTTCCTGCTGCCCGGCAAAGCTCGCATCCGGCAGATCTTCGGCCGTGGCGCTGGAGCGAACAGCAACGGCGACATCTTCGCTTCCGATGCGCTTCGAAAGCTCTGCGTAAGCGGTTCGGATGGTGTTCGCCAGGTCCTCTGGCCAGTCGCCGCGCAGGAAAAGCTTGCGTATGGCCGAACCGGTTTCAGCCAAGCTCGCTTTGCCCTGGTGCCAGTCGGCGATGCGTGCGGCGATCTCGCCCCGAATACCATTGGCGTCGACATAATGCCAGTAGGCATCGGCGGTGGTGGCGAAACCCGCGGGTACGGCAATTCCTTTCGGCGCGAGATCCTGGATCATTTCCCCCAGCGAGGCATTTTTGCCGCCCACTCGGGCGATGTCGCCGCGCCGGAGATGCTCAAACCAGATCACCTGTTCCATCCTGCCACCCATGACACGCTCCCGGCCTGCCCCCTTGAACTGCGCCGAGAGTAGACGGGCTCGCCTCCTTCGACCTTGATGAAAATCAAGGCCAGGGCGCAGCAGCTGGCGCAGACTGGGAAAAGTTTAAGAATGTGGAGACCCAACATGCCGACCCTTTCAGATCGTCACGCCGTTGTCGGGGAGATCGGCCCGACCCACTTGCGCTTTGCGGTGGCCGATATCGATGAACTGGCGATGGACCACTATGTCAACTTTCGAACCGCCGAATTCGACTCGATCGAACTGGCGATCGATGCTTATCTCACGTCGCTGCAGGACCGGCCGGCGAGGATGAGCCTCGCCGTGGCCGGCGACGTCGCCGGAGGCCAGGCTCGCCTCCTTCATCATCCCTGGAGTTTTACCGCCAAACAGCTGCACGACGCCTTTTCCATTCCCACAGTCAGCCTTATGCGCGACATCGAAGCAGTCTGTCGATCCGTGCCGCTGCTGACGCAGCACGACCTTCTGCGGATCGGCGAAGCAATGCCCCCGCGGGTCGGACCGAAAGCCATCCTGCTGGTGGAAAGGGACGTGGAGGTCGCTGCCGCCGTTCCGGTTGGCCCGGGTTGGAAAGCCGTATTGGGCCGAGCCGGCGACATTTCGTTCGGTGCCGAAGACGGGGATGAGCTCCTCGTCCTCAATAGCATACGACGCGGACCGGGCAGAATGGTGCTAAGGAATGTTCTGACTTCAACCGGGCTTGCCGGTGTTTACGATGCGCTGCGGCAGCATGCCGGTCTCAGTGCATCAGCTTGGGGCGTATCGGAGATCATCGAAGCCGCGTCGCTCGAAGAGCCGGACCCCCATGCGAGGGAAACGCTCCAACGTTTTGCCACTTGGCTCGGGCGCTTGGCCGGCGACCTGGCTGCTGCTTACGGCGCAGAGGGAGGACTTTATCTGGCCGGCAGCCTGCCGAACGATCTGCGGAACGTTCTGACGGAGGGAACATTCGCCGCCTCGTTCATGGCTGCAGGCGGCCCAGCAGGCTTCGCGTCGACTGTGCCGGTCCACATCGTGACCGCTTCGAACGTTGCCCTGCGCGGCGCCGCCCTGGCGCTTTCCTGATTGCCACGAAAGAATCTCACGCAAAGTCCGGCCGGCGTCGACCGGCTCTACATCTCCATCGGCGGCGCAGTCGGCTGACGGGCGGGTTCGGGAATCTCCGTCATCGTCGCCTCCGTCAGCAGCAATATGCTGGCGACGGAGACCGCGTTTTCCAATGCGACGCGCACGACCTTGGTCGGATCGATAATGCCTTCCTGCAGGAGATCGACATAGCGGTTCCGCGCTGCGTCGAAGCCGATCGCGCCCTGACTTTCGAGCATCCTGGCAACAACGACACCGCCATCGACAGCCGAGTTCTCGGCAATCTGCCGCGCCGGGACTTCCAGAGCACGCTTCAGGATCTGTACGCCCGTCCGCTCATCCCCATCGCAGAGCTGTTCTTCCTCGGCCACAGCCGCGATGCAGCGCAAGAGCGCAAGCCCGCCGCCGGGAACGATACCCTCCTCAACCGCCGCCTTGGTGGCATTGATCGCGTCGTCGAGAGCTTCCTTCTTGGCCTTCACCTCCGCTTCCGCAGGAGCACCAACGCGAATGACGGCCACCCCACCGGAAAGCTTCGCCAGCCGTTCCTGCAGCTTCTCCTTGTCATAGTCGCTGGTGGTCGTCTCAATCTCCTTGCGGATCTGCTCGCCCCTTGCCCTGATCGCCTGCTGCGAGCCGCCGCCCCCGATGATCGTGGTGGTGTCCTTATCCACGACAACGCGCGTCGCCGTGCCGAGCTGCTCCAGCGTCGTCTTATCGAGCTTGAATCCGAGGTCTTCCGAAATGAGCTGAGCGCCGGTGAGGATCGCCAGATCCTGCAGCATTGCCTTGCGGCGGTCACCGAAGCCGGGCGCTTTGACGGCGCAGTTGCGGAAGGTGCCGCGGATCTGGTTGACGATCAAAGTGGCAAGCGCCTCGCTTTCCACGTCCTCGGCGATGACGAGGAGCGGCCTGCCCGACTTGGCGATTTCTTCGAGCAGGCCGACCAAGTCGCCAAGCGCAGAGATCTTCCTGTCGAAGATCAAGATCCGAGCATCCTCGAGAACGGATTCCATCTTTTCCGGATCCGTCGCAAAATAGGGCGAGATATAGCCGCGGTCGAATTGCGTGCCTTCCACGACATCCAGCCGGGTTTCCATCGTCTTCGATTCCTCGACGGTGATGACACCTTCCTTGCCGACTTGCGTCATGGCTTCGGCGACCAGCTGGCCGATGGTTTCGTCATTGTGTGCGGAGATCGCCGCAACCTGCTGTTTTTCCTTGTCAGTGGTCACCGGCCTGGAAAGATCCCGCAATGCCTTGATGGTGCGGTTGACGGCGCGGTCGAGGCCACGCTTGAGGTCGATGGCGCTCGCGCCCGCCACGACATTGCGGTGACCATCCGCCAAGATCGCGTGCGCAAGCACGGTGGATGTGCTTGTTCCGTCTCCAACCACATCTCCTGTCTTCTCGGCAGCGGCGCGCAACATGCGGGCGCCGAGATTTTCCTCGGGATCCTTCAGATCGAATTCCTTGGCGATCGTCACCCCGTCATTGCAAACGATGGGAGCAGCCCACTTTTTCTCGATCAGAACCGACTTGGAACGCGGGCCGAGGGTGATGCGAACGGCGTCTGCCAGTCTGGTTGCCCCCTGAAGAACCTTACTCCTGGCCTCTGCATGAAAGAGAACTTGTTTGTGCGGCATTGCCCTATCCCCAAGTTGTCATGACCTCGCCTGACAGGCTGGCACGATATCAATGACATAGATCCGCGGTGATGAAATTGACCGGCGTCAAAAGCGGCCGCCAGGAAATCGGCGCGGCGGCAATTTGATCCTGCGCAATGCCTCTTCGATGGCGCCCTCTAGACTGTTGCCGTGAAGACAATCGTTCTCACTGGCTCACCAGCTACGATTGGAGCAAGGCCGTGAACCACTTCTCCGCGGGACGATGGCTGCGATGGCTTATCATCGATCACCTCCTGTTGATCGTTCTCATTCTGATGGTTGCGGCCGTCTTCAGCATCCCAGCGATCAAAGCTATGATCGAGCACGATCAGCGAAATGCGCCGCTGATGGGTTCGACACCGCAGTAGCCCGTGCTGGCTGGGACCCCTCACTCGACCTCCAGCGAGCGATAGATCTCCTCCTCCTGCGCAAAATGAAGACGTGTGATCGCCTCCAGCCCGTGCAGCAGCCGCTGGACCTCATGAAGCTGCGCCTCTGTCGGCGCCTTGCCGTCGAACGCCTTGCGCATGACGGTGAGGTTGTGAATTTGCCGCTGAATTTCCATGTGCGTCCGGCTCATTCCGGCCAGAATGTCAGGCTTGGCGTTTTTTTGGCGAAGCCGCGCGTAAACCTGTTCGTCCCTCTTCTCGTGGGGAAGGAGACGGTCGCGCAGCCCGCGATCCAGCCTTTGGAGCTCGTCTATTGCCTCTTCCTGTGGCAGGCGTGCAATTCGATCTGCCGTCATGCCAATATCGTCGACCACGTCAGCCAATGCCTTATGCTCGGCCTCCAGTCTCTGCAGGTCTTCGTTGCTCAACCGCGGCGAGGCCATGGCGAAGGAGACAGGTGGCCCCAGGGCGCGCAGGGCATTCAGGATGACGGCGACATCGATCGCCTCCTGAAAAAGCGCTCCTTCGACCGGCGTCAGATAACCGAGGGCGGCAGCAATCATGCCTGCGACCGAAAGGGCCATGCCGGCATAAACGCTCTGTAGCGCGATCGCGCGCGAGCGGCGTGCGATATGGAGGGCACCGACCAGCCTGTCCAGACGATCGACCAGGATCACGACATCCGCCGCTTCGGACGAAGCAGCGGCACCGCGCGCTCCCATTGCTATGCCGACATCGGCGGCGGCAAGCGCGGGCGCATCATTGACCCCATCGCCGATCATCAGCACGGGACGGCCTCTCACCCGCTCCTTGTCGACCGCGTTCGTCTTGTCCTCGGGCTTCATTTCGCTGATGACGTCATCCACTCCGAGGAATGCGCCAACACCTGCAGCGAGATCGGCGCGATCGCCGGTAACGAGAACGATGCGCGCAATGCCGGTCTCGCGCAGATGCCGCAATACGTAACCCGCTTCGGGACGAATCTGGTCTGCCAGAAGCATCGCCCCGGCCAGGGCGCCGTCTATTGTCACAACGACTGCGACCGTTCCGTCGCGCCGTATCCATGCCTCGATCTCGCGGCGAAAGTCCGAGTCCTCAATGCCTGTGCTCGCGAAAGCCCAGCCGCCGACCACGACCTCTCGCCCGGCGACGCGGCCCGTCAATCCTGAGCCTGCCGTTTCCCGGACGCCGCTGGGTACATCAAGCCGCAGCCCCCGTTCACGGGCGGCGGCCACGAGGGCCTGGGCCACGACATGAGGCGAGCTCTGATCCAGCGATGCCGCCACCCTCAAGAGGTCGAGCGGATCGAGGTCGCCGCGTGCCTTGATCTCAATCAGGCGGGCCCGACCATCGGTAACCGTTCCCGTCTTGTCGAGAAGCACCGTCCTCGCGGCAGCAAGGGCTTCAAGGGCGCCTCCGTCTTTCACCAGGACGCCCTTCTTTGCGCAGCGCGAGATGCCGGACACGATGGCGACGGGTACGGCGAGTATCAGCGGACAGGGCGTCGCCACCACGATGACGGCAAGAGCCCGGGTTGCCTCGCCGGTCAGTGCCCAGGCCGAAGCGGCAATCGACAAGGTGAGGGCCAGGAAGGCCAAACCGAATTTGGCCGCCAATCGCACGATCGGCGCTTTCGTCCGCTGTGCTGCCTCGACCAGCCGGATGACGCCGGCATAGGTGCTGTCGGCAGCCGCGCTCGTCGCCTTCAGGTCGAACGCATCGCCGGCATTCGTGGAGCCGCTCATCACCGCCTGTCCAGATTGCCGTCGGATAGGCAGCGCCTCGCCCGTCAGTGCGGATTCATCTAGGACGGCAAGGTTGCCCGCGACAATGCCATCGACGGGAACAACTTCGCCGCGGCGGACCAGAACGAGATCGCCAGGCGCGATGGCCGACACCGCAACATCCTCGATGCGGCTGTCTTGATACCGGGCCGCGCGCGTTGGCACCCGGCTCAGCAGTGCTGTCATCTCCCGGCTTGCCCTGTTTTGCGCGAAGTTCTCCAGGAACTGCCCGCCAGTAAACATGAGTGCCACGACAATCCCGGCCAGATACTCTCCAAACAGGATGGCCCCGCCCATCGCCAGCGCCGCGATGAGATCCAGGCCGAAATCCTTCCTGTGCAGACCAATGCCGATATCGATGACGAGCACCGCAAAGACGACTGCTGTGCCCGTCGTCCAAAATTGCGTCGCAAGGCTCTCTTGCCCCACAAATCTGGCCAATCCACCGCCGACCAGAGCCAATGTTACCAATGGCAGCATCCATGCTTTGGCGACACGCCAGCCGGGCATCCGCATGTGGACGTTTCTCCGTTTCTGAACCACGGCCTCCCGAAGCAGACGTGACGAATATGGCCGGAGACCCCTTGCACTCCGGACACTCGGACTGCGCCCGCATTGGGAAAGCCGAATACATCACTAGTCCACGCCGATCGGTCAAACCTTGAGCATGATCATCCTGCGGGGGGCGCGCCCAGGGATAGAGGTTGAAGCCCGACCTGCTCGCAGATGAATTCAGCAAGGGTTTCGATGGGACCGATCAGATCGATCTCCCCGTCGTGCATCGCCGCATTCTCCGGCATGTCCGGAAAGGAGGCTTCCGCCGGATCTTGCACCAAAGCGATGCCGCCAGCTTCTTTCAGGAACTTCAGGCCTAGCGTTCCATCTTTCAGGGCGCCCGAAAGGATCACGCCGATCGTACGCGGGGCAATTGCGGCGGCAAGAGACATGAAAAGGGCGTCGACGTTGTGGGCTCGATAGAAGCCATCGGCCAACAAATGTACTCGGCAATCCTTCGACACGCTCAGGTGCCGGCCAGGCGGGCTCAACAGACAGGTGCCGTGTTCGAGTTGCTTCGCCTTCGCGTGCGAAGCGCACTGGAAGCGCGCATAGTCGTGCGAGAACCTCAGGCAGGTAACTCGGCGGCTCAATTGGTCGATGGATGACGACCAAGACAGCGGCTGGGAGTTCTGCCGGCAAATAACTCAGTAACTTCGAAACGGCTTCAATTCCACCCGCAGAGGCTCCGATAGCGACAACATCCCGTTTCATGATCTACCTCGACCATCCGTTTTTCCGATCCTTTAGCCGATGATAGGTTTTCGGACATTGACGTTGGTCAAGGTCGAAAAAATCAGCCTCAGTGACCAGAGTTTGGCGCAATTCCTCTTCATCGAAGTTCGAGCAATTGACCCTTCAATGCCGATCGAGATCCGTCGGGTCATCTCCTGAGCTCCCGCGGTAGGCGATGCCTTGATCAGAAATTGCATAAATGCATTGAACCGCTCAATCCTTCGCAGACCACCGCCGTCGACGTCTCGACTGGGAGGCGGCTGTCCGAAGCGAGCCACTCCTGTTTCCCCCGCGTGCAACAACTTCATTCGACGTCTTTGATTCGAATCAAAGAGCGCCGGAACATTTCGCCTATGGTGAACGAAAGAAGAAGGAGCTCATCTCATGTATATCGCTCGCGCCTCGGAAGACCTCCGAGTATCGCGGGCTTCATGTCGAACGTATCGTTGCGCCGATAGGGGAGAAATTGGATGTCCGTCTTAATTGCTTCGAATGAGCAGCAACTGCCAGATTTCAGGGTTAAGCGTGAAGAGGCCAGCCACTGGACGATCAGCCCGCTCACGCCCCGAGCAGCCCATTGGATGCGCGCGAATTTCGGCCAAGGCGATCCAAAAGAGGATCAGATCATCAAGACCAACCTCATTGGCGCCAACGCACTGATCAGGAAAGCCCGTTCTTTCGGCTTCGTGACGGAATATGTCGGGCCGGTTACCACCTTTCATTTCTGAAGGAGAAGAAAATGCGGATGCCAGCAGCGATTTTCGTTTCTTCCATCGGCCTCGTCGGTCTGATGAGCCTGGACGGGGCAGGCCACCGCATTTCGAAGGGTCCACGGGTGACCCTGCCGGCGGCGGTCTACAACGACCAAAGCCCAATTCAGAGATCGCGCGCACAACTTGACCAACTGCGCAGCGCCTTGCTTCAGCAGAAGGAGGGGTTGCGCGCGAAATCGGCAAACGAACGCATGGGGCTTCCCGTCTGAAAGCGCCTTCGGCCGTTGCCGGAAAAAGTCCTGAAAGCAGAAAGGAGCAAATCATGGACGATATTACTCTCAGACAGAACATCATCGACGAGCTTGACTTCGAACCCAGTATCGATGCCGCCAACATCGGAATATCCGTCGAAGAGGGCATCGTCACTCTCACCGGTCACGTCGGCTCCTACTCAGAAAAGGAGACCGCCGAGCGAGTGGTAAAGCGGATCAAAGGCGTGCGAGGCATTGCCCAAGAGATCGACGTCAGGATCTTCGGAAACTACGAGGCTTCCGACGATGATATCGCCCGCCGCGCCGCCAACATGCTCGACTGGAACGTTTCCGTCCCGAAGGGCGCAATCCAGGTCAAGGTCCAAAAGGGCTGGATCACGCTCACCGGCAAGGCCGAATGGCAATATCAGAAAAATGCTGCGTCCGATGCCGTTCGCAACCTCGTGGGCGTCGTCGGCCTGTCGAATTTGATCGAGATCAGTCCTCGTGTCAGCGCTGCTGACGTGAAGAAGCGCATCGAGGATGCGTTCAAGCGTGATGCCGAGCTGGAATCGCAGGGAATTCGGGTCGAAGTGTCCGGCGGCAGCGTAACTCTCAAAGGCAAGGTCCATACTTGGTCGGAGCGGAGAGCGGCCGAACGGGCAGCCTGGTCGGCTCCGGGAATCAAGACGTTGAATGATCAGATAGCGATCGGATGATCGCATTAAGGCTTCACATCAAAATTCGTGCCGGGGAGGTTTTGCTGTCCCCGGCGTGACTGCATCAGCGATTGCATGCAGGTCATCTGAGAAGGCGACGCGCTGTTGCCAGCGCAACAAGAAGCGCTGCTCCGTCAGAACGGCGAGGCGGCAATCCGTCGCTTGGCGTGAATGGTTTCATATGACATCCGAACTGAAGATCGGCCAGTTGCAGGAAACTCAGATAGAGCGTGCGTATGTCGTCGCCCAGGCGGCAATGCCACGTCTGACGCTCGCCTCCTGGCGTCAGGTCACTAGCGGTTCGGAACGCTGCAACTTCATCGTCGCGGCCGATATCGATGATCACGTCCGCGGACTCTGCCACGCTCGAATCGAGAACCACCCACTTGCCGGGCGTCTGTTCGATGTTGCGATTTTCATCGTGGTGAGCCCGTTTCGCGAGCAGGAGATCGCCGCAAAGCTCTTTTCCAATGTGAGGAAGAAGGCGATTGACGCGAACTGCAATTATTTGAGGGTCTGGACGCTCAGGCCAGAGAACTGGAACCTCCTCGATAACCAGGAATATCGTCATCGTTGGGATCACGGGAGCATGCACCCGCTTTGACCCTCCTTCCAGCCGCCGTAATCGCTCGGCGCCCTAAGACGGGGTTGCGTCCGATTTCGTCCAGCAGAATTCAACGCTGCGCAGATCAGTCACGAAACGTCAGGATAGATAGGTTCGGTTCGGCCCTCGCTGGCCCACCGCCAGAGCTCCACGTTGAGAACAAGCGAGCTGACAGCAAGAGTATTCAGATCAGCCGATGTACAAGCTGACTTGATCGCGACGCAATGCCGCGATTGGCGAAACATGCCGACCGCATCTTGTCTCGCCAGCAGGATCGGGGCCGTCGCCCTATCGATCATCGCTTGGGTAACGAATATCCGCTCGCAGCCGCGCATGGCCATAGGCTGCCATGACGAGCATGTTGGCAGGCAGCTCGGACGTCACACGTGATCGCGACAGCATGTTCATAGAACGATACCAGCCGGGCTCGCAAAAGCAGCGCCGGACTGGCAGGCAGGGAAGCGCCAGTAGTAGAGCTCAATTGAATAGGTTCCGCGTGCTAAATTGATTCCCTATCGAAATGGCCGCCGATTGCTGCTCCGCGTCATCATCGAATGCAAAGTTAGTCCATCTATTTCCCGCGAGGATTTGATGTTGATCAATGCGTGGCAGATCAACAGGCACACATTCTATCTGTATGGTTCAATTGCACTTCCAATTTCGGGACAGGTTCGATGCAGGGCGTCAGCTAGCGACCAAGCTCGTCGCGCTATCTCTCGAGCAACCTGTCGTCTATGCCTTGCCGCGCGGTGGCGTACCGGTCGCGCTGGAAATCTCCCGTGCTTTGCAAGCGCCGCTCGATCTCCTTCTGGTCCGAAAGATTGGCGCGCCGGGGACGCCCGAAGTGGCGCTCGGTGCTGTCGTCGAAGGCTCAGGGGCCGAAACCGTCATCAATGAAGACGTACGAATGGCGACGGGTGCCGACGATACTTACCTTGAGCGTGCGCGGCAACGGGAACTTGTCGAGCTCGAACGTCGGCGCGCCTTATACCTCGGTAGTCATGCGCGGTTGGAGCCGGCGGGACGAACCGCAATCGTCGTCGATGATGGTCTTGCCACGGGGGCAACAGCCAAAGCCGCGCTCATCGCAATCAAAAAACAGGGTGCCGCAAAAGTTGTACTTGCTGTTCCCGTGGCGCCAGAAGCAACGCTGGCGGAAATGCGTCCATATGCGGACATTATCGTCTGTCTTCATCCGGCGCGAGGTTTTCAGGGAGTGGGCGCATTCTACAGCGATTTCCACCAACTCACCGATGAAGAGACAATCGGGCTGCTGAGACAAGGATGGGCCGAGGGTAGTACCACCGGCCAAGATCGTTCCAGGCGCCGTATCGTGGTCCCGCCGCACAGTCTGGTGGGCGATTTGAGCGTGCCACCGGATCCACGGGGCATCATATTATTCGCCCATGGTAGTGGGTCGAGCCGCCTCAGTCCTCGCAACATTGCTGTCGCTGACCGGCTGAATGACAAGGGTTTCGCGACGCTTCTTCTTGATCTGCTGACGGCAGATGAGGCGACAGACCGCCGAAATGTCTTCGATATTCCATTGCTTGCCGAGCGTTTGCTCGAGGCTGCGATCTGGATTCAGGCTGAGCCGGACATTGCCGATCTACCGTTGGGGCTGTTCGGTGCGAGCACCGGCGCCGGGGCGGCAATGTTGGCAGCTGCCGAACTTCAAGGCCGCGTGGCAGCGGTAGTCTCGCGCGGCGGGCGCCCTGATCTCGCCGGGCCGCGTCTGGCCGAGGTCGAAGCACCGACCCTGCTCATTGTCGGCGGCGATGATCGGGAGGTTCTTACCCTGAACCACAAGGCACTAAATGCACTCGCATGTGAGAAGCTGCTCAAAATCGTTCCTGGAGCCACGCATCTGTTCGAAGAACCTGGTGCGCTTGAAGCGGTGACCGACTTGGCAAGTGCCTGGTTCGAGCATTACCTGTTGACGCCCAACCAGCCAGCCTCCGCGATACCTCAGTCAATCTCACAGACATCGGCAGTGGCCGTGTTGCGGACTGCGGCCGAGCCACTGCCTTCGCTGGAGGACGCGAATTTCGCAGCCGTCTTTGACCGGTTCGCTCAAGCAAGGGTCGTGTTGCTTGGCGAAGCCTCCCACGGTACTTCGGAATTTTATCGGGCTCGCGCCGCTATCACGCGCCGTCTGATCGAGCGGCACGGCTTCACGATTGTCGCTGTGGAGGCTGACTGGCCCGATGCCGCCGCAATCGACCGCTATGTTCGGCAAAGCCCGCATCGGCCAATGCACTCAACACCGTTCGCGCGATTCCCCACCTGGATGTGGCGCAACAAGGATGTCGACGCCTTCATCAGTTTCCTGCGCGATCACAACGCCACGAAACTCCAAGGTGAAAAGGTCGGTTTCTATGGCCTGGATCTTTACAACATGACGGCGTCGATCGCCGCAGTGCTCGCCTATCTAGACCGCGTGGATCCCAAGGCTGCGCAAATTGCGCGTGAACGGTATGCCTGCCTGTCGCCGTGGTCGCGGGAGCCGGCTGCCTATGGCCGCGCATCGCTGACTGAAGGTTATGCACTGTGCGAACGGCCGGTGACACGCATTCTCATCGACCTGCTGCAGAAGGAGCTCCAATACGCCAAGAACGATGGCGCTGAGTTCTTCGACGCGATGCAGAATGCCCGTCTTGTGGCTGACGCGGAACGCTACTATCGGGCCATGTATTACGGGGCCCATGAATCATGGAACCACCGCGACCAGCACATGTTCAACGCGCTGCAGAATATCCTCGCATGGACAGGTCCAAAAGCGAAAGCGGTTATCTGGGCACACAATTCCCACATCGGAGACGCGCGGTTCACCGAAATGGGTATGGAGCGCGGCGAGCTGAACATCGGCCAGTTGTGCAGACAGGCGTATGGACGTGATGCAGCGCTGATCGGCTTTGGCACACATTCCGGTACCGTCGCGGCGGCATCGGAATGGGATGGGCCGATGGAAATCAAGGCCATACGATCGTCTCGCCCAGGCAGTTACGAGGACTTGTTCCACAACGTCGGCGCCGACCGCTTCCTGGTAGATTTTCGCGCAAAGGAGCACGACAATCTCCGCCGCGTCATCGCTGCCCCGCGGCTTGAACGCTACATTGGTGTCATCTATCGGCCCGAGACGGAGCGATGGAGTCACTACAGTTACGCGTCGTTGTCCGACCAGTACGATGCGTTCGTGTGGTTCGATCAGACCTGCGCAGTAACTCCCTTGCCGACTGAGGTGGCCGCCGGAGAGGATGAGACTTATCCCTTCGGTCTATGAAGCGCCGCTATCCTTCAGTTTTTCTCACGCCACTTCAGGAGGCTGTTCAAGTCTATGTCCCAGCCTCAAAACCGTGGACGCGACGAGTCCGTCACATAAGGCGTCACCACGTCAAGATCCAATGACAGCCATCCGGATCTAAAGGCGAAGCATTTTTGCCAGGCATCCGAAACGAAAAAGGGTCGCCACATCGGCTTATTGGGAAGAGCCAAAGCTCTCACGGCACTCCTTCCGATTCATCTCAAATTGCCTCGACACCATGCCTGCCCGAAATCTCTTCAACCCAAATTCCAAAGAAAATCGGCTCGCGTGGCTTTGCGGCGGTCCCATCTTCAGGGGTGAGCGCGCCAGGCTCCCACCACCCGCTGTCCTTCTGCAGAACACTCCAGGCGTGCTGACGTTCACTGGCAAAGCCATTCTTATCTGGAAATTCTTCGAAGCGTCCGGAGGCAATCACGGAACGCCATGAGCCACGGGATGTATGTTCGTGGACCAGCACGCAAACTTGGGGATTTGCGCGCATCCAGTCGATTTTCTTTCCCTCGAGCGAGAAGGCGTAGATCTTTCGTTCCTCGCAGGCAAAGGAGATCGGCACGAGATAGGGTTTGTTCTCATGGCTACATGCCAATATTCCCGTTTTCGCGTGGCGAAGCATATCGAAGCAATCGTCTGTGTTCATTTCCTTAATCGTCACGCTCATCGTCGTCGCCTCCAGCCGAGTATTGAGACAATGCCACACTGCTCGCCACAAGACCTTGCGATAGCTCAATTCGCCACAGATTTCAGGAACAACGCACCAGGCGGGTTCCGTTTGAATCTGATCTCGTTTGAGAGAGGAGGCGCCGCGACAGTTTGCCAACGCAGGAGTTTTCGAGCGCGCACGAGCAAGTCTTCGACAGTGCAAGGCCAATTCTCACGGGCCGGAGCGTTTGATCTGTCGCAATGTTCTCCAGCCGTCCGACATCTATAGTTCGTTAGATCTTTGCTCCTCATTGCAGCGGGAGGGCAAGCGGTGTGAGCGACTTTACTGTAGCGCCGGTTCAGGAGTGCGATTGGCCGGACCTCGAGCGGTTTCTGGATGCGGGAGGCGCAATGCCGCCGCCGGCTGTGTGGCAGGAACTCAAGCAGCTGACCGTCGAATATCCAGCGGGCATGACCCATCGGGGCTCAAACCAAATGCTCATCGCCGTCGATAGAGTTGGCATGATCAGAGGCTTTTGTTTGCTCCAACGCACGCAACAGTGGCCTTATCACGAGGTGCTGGACGTGCCGGTTCTTATTGTTGAAGAAGGCGCAAACCAGAATGCCATCTGCCGCGCGCTGTATGACTACGCAACCGAGATTGCGAGAAAGTACGCGGTTCGTACTGTACATTTTCGCAGATTGGCAAAGGATTGCTGGTGGTCTGCTCCACAATGCCAGCCGGCCTCGAAAGGCAGCGTGATTGTACCAATTGCGGGAAGCTCGCTTGCAGGCCGCTGACAACGAAAGGCGCATTATATTTGTGGCCGAGGCTGCTGCGAATATGCACCTGTTGCCGAAACGGGATGATCTGGAGGCATGGACCTTATTATCCCGCCGTCGAACGGGCCCCGCCGGACCCATCTGCTCGACAAGCCGTTGCCTGTTACCAACTGTTACAAATTCGCACCATCTTTAACACGCGCGGCATCGGCGTGTCACCGGCGGCTGGTCAATTGTCGTCATCAACAGCACGGAGGGATGGACATGCTGCAGGTCGCCAATTTTCACCACGCAGAAGGCGTCACGAGCGCGACCTTTCCTGGCTCCGCGCCGACCGGCCTTCAGGCACTTTTCCAAAAACAGCCCGTCGAACGCGTCGCCGCGGGCCAATCGCTGTTCTTCGAGGGGGATGCCGCCACGCATCTCTTCGAGGTTATCGAGGGCAGCCTGCGGATCTTCAAGATCATCTCCGATGGCCGCCGCGTCATCACCGGTTTCCTGCATGACGGCGACATTATCGGCGTATCGCTAAAGAGCCACTATCTCTACAGCGCCGAAGCGGTCACCGATATCAAGGTCCGCCGCATCTCACGCAGGGCTTTCGAGACAGCGGTCGACAAATCACCGGATCTGCGGCCTGAGGTCTTTGTCCATCTCTGCGACGAGATGGCAGCCGCCCAGGATCAGATGGTGCTCCTCTCCCGCAAGAATGCCGAGGAGCGCGTTTGCAGCTTTCTATTGAAGGAACTCCTTCGCGATGCTGACCGCCGCCAGTGCGATGCCATCATCGAGCTGCCGATGACCCGGCTCGATATTGCGGATTATCTCGGCCTGACCATCGAGACGGTCTCGCGGACGATGACGAAGCTGACGAACAAGGGCGTCGTCGCCCCCGCCGGTCGTCATTCAGTCAGGATCGTCAAGCGCTCCGCTCTGGTGCTACTGGCGGGCAATGACGACGAATACGTCGACAACATGGTGGAATTCGCCAGCTATGCAAGGGGGTCGCACCACTGAACGCCAGCGGCGGGAAATAGATGTGACAACGAACATACATCATGGAAGCTGACCATAGCTAAAACGAGCTATTGATCTGGGCGGGCGTGAGACTAAAATGGGCGTTCCCGCTGTCCGGAACAGGGCTACGACCATGGACCCTTATGTCATCCAGCAGAACATCAGGCGATTTCAGGACATGCTCGAACTGGCGCGAGATCCTGTAGAGCGTGAAAAACTAAGTCGGATGATCGACCAAGAGCAAGCGCAGTTGGAACAGGCGATTGAGAAAAAGGCTGACAGCTTCAAGAGGTCCTGACTATCGCTATCCTTGGTGTGGTTTGAACCGGCGGCTCTTCGCCGGCGCACGGCTAAGCTTTGCAACGTACCTTCCGTTGCACTGGTGCCTCTACAATTTGCCTTCCATTGCGGCAGCCGAGCTCTCTCCGAACTGGTCGAGCGCCTCTTCGAGGTAGTCCGGCAGCAGCGGCAGGCCAAGAAGGTAGGCAGCCGTGCGATTGTTATGCGCTTCGGCAGCCTGATGGCGCAGATCGTCCCATTCGCTGGCGTCGCCATCACCGCGACCGAGCCAGGCAAGAGCGACAAGATCAATCTGCTCGTCTTCGTTGAGCGCCCAGATCGCGCTTTCCAGCTCCTTTTCGACGACGTCATCCGGATGCTCTTCCAGGATTTCAATCATATTGTCATCCGTCGGATTGGAGCCGGGATCCGGCTCCGTGAGCACGTCCTTCGCGTCGAATTCCCGGCTCTTAAGAATGAGAAAGCGCACTTTATCCGGCGAAATGCCAGGCTTCCAATCACCGCTCGCATCATTGCGCATGTCGCTTCCTCACATCACGTCATCTTAACCTCACAGTCTATCAGCTTTCGGTTTGGCCGCGTTGCGTTGGATCAATTTCAAATTCCGCCGATCGCGACACTTTCCCATGGCGACGCGCCGCAACTTGATCGGCGTCAATGATCGCCTCGCCCACTTATGCAAGGAAAATGGAAGAACGCGGATGCGGGAGTGACCGATGGAACGCAAACACGGCTTCAACCTTGGGTACTTCTTCGTTGCGATGGTCTTGGTCGGAATTTTTCAGCTCTGGCTCGCATCGAGAGATGTCGTCGAGGTTGCCTATAGCGATCTGATGCACATGGTCAGCGACGGAAAGGTACAGTCGGTAACGCTGACTGAGACGACGATCCAGGGCATGTTCAAGCAACCGCAAAACGGCAAGACATTGTTCGTCAGCAACCGCGTCGATCCCGCCGCCGCCGAGGCTTTCGAAAGGGCCGGCGTCAAGGTTATGGGAGGCACGGACAGCAATTGGCTGACGACCCTCCTTTCCTGGGTGCTGCCGACGCTGCTGTTCCTCGGCGTCTGGGTTTTCCTCTTCCGCGGCTTTGCGGAGCGGCAGGGCATGGGGGGGCTGATCAATATCGGCAAATCCCGGGCCAAGGTCTACCTCGAACGCAAGACCGGTGTCACGTTCGAGGACGTCGCCGGTGCAGACGAGGCCAAGGCCGAATTGCAGGAGATCGTTTCCTTCCTGAAGGAGAAGGACAAGTACGGTCGGCTTGGCGCCCGTATTCCCAAGGGCATCCTGCTCGTGGGTCCGCCGGGCACCGGCAAGACGCTGCTGGCTCGTGCGGTGGCTGGCGAGGCGGGTGTGCCCTTCTTCTCGATCTCCGGATCAGAATTCGTCGAGATGTTCGTCGGTGTCGGTGCGGCGCGCGTCCGCGATCTTTTCGAGCAGGCGCGGGACGCCGCCCCGTGCATCATTTTCATCGACGAGCTCGATGCGCTCGGCCGCGCTCGAAGCCCGCTTGCGGGTTACGGCGGCAGCGACGAGAAGGAGCAGACGCTCAACCAGCTTCTATCCGAACTCGACGGCTTCGACCCCCGGGTGGGAATCGTGCTCCTGGCCGCCACCAACCGACCTGAGATTCTGGACGCGGCGCTGCTGCGTGCCGGCCGTTTCGATCGGCAGGTCGTAATCGACCGGCCGGACCGGAAAGGTCGTGCCGCCATTCTTGCCGTCCACGCGAAGAAGGTGACGATGGCGCCTGACGTGAAGGTCGACGACATAGCGGGCCTGACGCCGGGGTTCACAGGCGCCGACCTTGCCAATCTCGTCAACGAGGCGGCGATCTTCGCGACGCGCCGCAACGGCACCACCGTCAATATGGATGATTTCACTCAGGCGGTGGAGCGCATCGTCGCCGGTTCCGAACGCCGCAGCCGTCTGCTCAATCCGCAGGAGCGCGAGCGCGTTGCCTATCACGAGATGGGACACGCGCTGGCGGCAGCTGCCCTGACGAGGACCGATCCGGTGCAGAAGGTTTCGATTATTCCGCGTTCCATCGGGGCCTTGGGCTATACGCTGCAGCGGCCAACGGAGGATCGCTTTCTGATCACCCTCGGCGAGTTGAAGGAGCGGATGATCGCTCTGTTGGCAGGCCGGGCCGCGGAGGCCGTCGTCTTCGGCGAGGTGTCGACGGGAGCTGCCGACGACCTTGCCAAGGCCACCGATGTGGCGCGGGGATGTGTGACTCGCTTCGGCATGAGTTCGGTCGGCCAAGCCGTCCTGGAACCGCAGCGTCTTCAGTGGCTGGGCGACGGCCAGCCGGACCTGCGGCAGAAAGACTATTCTGAAGCTACTGCACGCGAGGTCGACATCGCTATTCGCACCATGCTCGACGAGGCTTATGAACAAGCTAAAGCGCTGCTGAAGACACGCATGGCCGATCTCCACGCAGGCGCCAAGCTGCTGCTTGAGCGCGAAACGATCACCCCTGCCGATTTCGAGCCGCTGCAGCGTGGCGACAGTGCGAGCGCCCATCAGGTGCAGGAAGACCTGCCACTCGCGGCACAATAGGATGCGATCATGGTCAATCGCCGACCAGATCTCGTGGCACCGGGGGAGCCATCGCTGGAGTCGGAATTCCCATCGCTTTCAAGTGAGCCGAGCACCGTCAACCTGCTCGTCGGCTGGGGAATTGGCGTTCTCGTCCTTGCAGGATTGGTCGGCTTCATCCTGCACTTCGGCGATCTCAGTCTGTTCATCGCCACACTGAAATCAGCGGATCCCAGCTGGCTTGCGGCGGCGCTGATAGTCCAGGCAGCCACCTATGTCTGTGCGGCGGCAATCTGGGCAATGGTGATGGCCAAGGCCGGCCACCGCAAACGGATCCCCGACCTCCTTTGCCTGGCAGTTGTTGAACTTTTCGCCAATCAGGCGATCCCGACCGGTGGGCTGAGCGGTAGCCTCATGGTGGTTCGCGGCCTGATCAAGCGGGCTGTTCCCTCGCCGATTGCGATAACCGCGCTGCTGGTGGCGGCAATCTCCTATTACGCCGCCTATCTGCTGGTCGCCTTCATGGCCTTCGCACTTCTGTGGTACGGAGGCGAACTGACCGACATCTGGTTCTCCCTATCGATCGCCTTCAGTGGCGTCGTCGTCCTCATCGCGGCTCTTCTGCTCCTTGTCGCCCACTCCCGCGGCCGGTTTATCCCCAGACGGATGTTGTCCTGGCCGCCTATCGCGAGAACTGCGGACATGCTAGCCAAAGTCAGGCGCGACTTGCTGAGCGACGGTACCGTTCTGGCTCAGGCAACGGCCTTACAGGCAGCGATCTTTCTTCTCGACGCTGCAACGTTATGGCTCGCGCTACGGGCAATTGGCGTGCACATCGAGCTGTCGAACGCCCTGGTCTGTTTCATTCTGGCCTCCGTCGTCGCGACACTTTCGCCGCTACCACTTGGTCTCGGTCCCTTCGAAGGAAGCTGCGTCGCTCTCCTTCACCTGCTCGGGGTGCAGGTCGAAATGGGACTCGCGGCGACACTTATGCTGCGAGGCTTCACGTTCTGGCTGCCGATGCTGCCTGGCCTCTGGCTTATTGGCCGAGAAGCCCGGGAGAAGCAGACATCATAATCGCGATGGGTTCAGCCAGGAGAAGACGCCAGTAGTGAAATTCACATGGTGCCTGTCGCGGAGGTCGCCGTGGCAATGTCGGCATACACGAGACCAAACACTTAAAACGCGTCGCATGAATCGATGCGACGCGTGAGGCCCCATCTGCGGCATTCGGTCATACACGGCGGCTCGACTTCAGCCAGGCCGATATGCTGCTTGAGCAGACGCCGAGCCGTCGCCTGACGATTCCCTTCCCTTCAGTGCACCGCGATGCGGTTGTCTACCTTGGTCACGCCGGGAACAGACCAGGCAGCGCGTTCAGCGGCGCGACGCTCGTTCAAGGAATGGACATCGCCATTGAGGACAACGCTGCCGCCGGCCACGTCAGCGCGAATGCCGGACGCCTCGATCTCGGCATTGCGGCGCAATGCACTCTCGATACGCTCCCGAACGTCAGCCGCGCTTGCGGTCGGCCGAATGGTCACACGATTGACGATCGCCAGAACCCCGCCCAGTTTGCGGACGGCATTTTCCGCCGCGACGCGCTGGAAGTGCCACGGCACCTCGCCCGTCAGCGTAACGCAGCCGCGCTGGACGGTCACGCCGATAGCGGCATCTGGAAGTGCTGTATCCCAACTGATGATCTTCACCGCCCGGGCAGCAATTTCGTCGTCGGCATGCTTCTTCCGCTCCGGATAGCGAATCTCGATTTCCTCGGCAATTGCCCGTACACCTCTCACACGTCGCGCCGCTGCTTCGGCAGCGGCCTTTTCCGCATAACTCTCGACGTGGCCTGACAGGGTGACGATCCCATTTTCGACCGCGACGCCGATATTGGCAGCATCAATGCTTGGCTCGAACTCAAGTTCGTCCAGAACGTCCTGTTGTATGGTACTGTCGTGCATCTGATCTCTCCACTTTTGAAGATGATAGAGGGGGACCCTCGGAGGCAACTCTGTCCCTTTCCCGGCAGGACTGCATTGCGGTCGATCAAAGAAAGCTTGCGACTGCGCGTTTGAGATCCGATTGCAATTTCCCTCATGAACTCTTCCGCAGGCGCCTGATTTGACCGATCTCAAGGAAAGGCGTCGCCAAAACTCCGATAAACTCAAGAAATCATGCATGTGGATGCTGAGATCGAGCCCGACCGCTGATGAAGGTTTGCGTCACATAGGGCGCCAAAAAGAGATTGTTCGGCAGATGGACGATGAGAGCCACACGATCATTTTGAAAGTCGATTGCGCCGCGCGCCTATTCAACTCCCTCGACCCCACGCCATTTCGTGAGCGGGACCTTGATCCAGACGCGGAGCGCTTCATCGTCGAATGGGCACAGGAAGCACCGAGAAGCGCTCGGCTGGAGATCGTCGTTCAGCTGCCAGTTCAAGAACTCGCAACCGACTCGGCTGCAATGATATGCGAGGCAATTCAACATAACTTCGGCGATCGAGCCGTTCAAACTCGCCGCGAATTGCGGGAGCTCCTACGGGAAGGGCGACGTGAACTGATCGTTGGCATTCCGACCCTGGCGTTGAGCATCGTTTGCAGCCAACTCATCATCAACGTGATGGGATCGGACACCCTTGGAAAGGTCCTGAGCGAAAGTCTGCTTATTTTCGGCTGGGTTGCGAATTGGCGCCCGCTCGAGATCTTCCTTTATGATTGGTGGTCCATCGCCCTTAAACGCCGCTTCTATCAAGGACTCGCGGCAGCCGATGTGAAAGTCGTTGCAGCATGATTATCCAGATCCGGCCCGCTCCTCCCCGCAATCACCCACGCAACAGGTTTTCCCGCGTGGCAGCGCCGACGAGAAGTTTCGGGAACCCCAGCGAAAGGCGAAGTCAATCGAGGAGCTCACGGAGCCGGAACGCCAACTCACGGGCGGTATAAGGCTTCTTCAGCCAGCTCCCGGAAAGGGCCAGCTCCCGGCCTGCGATTGCCGGCTCCGCGTACCCAGACGTGAACAGGATCTTGATCCCGGGCTTCCGCGCCCTCACTTCGTTGGCGAGCTCATCGCCGGTCATGCCGCCTGGCATGACGATATCGGTGAAGAGCAAGGCGATATCATCATGTTCCTCCAGCCGCTCCAGCGCTTCCCCACCATTCGCGGCCGAGACGACCGTGTAACCTGCGGCTGCCAGACGGGAGACAGCGACGCGGCGCACGCGCGGATCGTCCTCGACGACGAGGATTTTTTCGACGCCGCCCGGAATGCTCGGTTGGAGGCGCTCTTTCGCTCCCTCTTCGCCGGCGCCTTCTGCCGCCGCGCGCGCGGCTGGAAGGAAGACGCGCACACTCGTACCCCGGTCGATCTCGCTGTAAAGCTGGATAAAACCGCCGGATTGCTTGGCGAAGCCATAAACCATCGAAAGGCCGAGCCCGGTTCCGGCGCCGACGCCCTTGGTGGTGAAGAAGGGTTCGAAGGCCCGCTGCTTGACCTCGGCCGTCATGCCGCCGCCGGTGTCGGTGACCGAGATCAGCACGTAATCGCCGGTGCGCACCTCGGGATACATCTTGGCATAGTCGACATCGAGCTTGACACGCGAGATCTCGATCGAAACCTGCCCGCCGCGGGGCATCGCGTCCCTGCCATTGAGCACGAGGTTCAAAAGCGCATTTTGGAGTTGCGAGCTGTCGACGAGCGCCTTGTTGTCTACGCCGGTGACGATGGTACGGAACTCGATCGCCTCGCCCACAGTGCGCCGCAGCAGCTCGGAAAAGCCTGAAACCAATTGCGCGACATCAACGAGCTTCGGGTTCAGCGGCTGCCGGCGGCCAAAGGCGAGCAACTGGCCCGTAAGTTTGGCGCCATCGTCAGCAGCATTCTGCGCCTCACGCAGGAGCGGCCGCAGCCTTTCGTCGGTCAACTTATCCTCGATCATCTCGAGATTGCCGATGACGACGGTCAGAAGATTGTTGAAGTCGTGCGCCAGTCCTCCGGTCAACTGACCAATCGCTTCCATCTTCTGCGATTGGCGCAGTTCCTCGTCGATCCTCTGGCGGCTCGTCAGATCACGGATGAAACCGGTGAATATCTGCTTGCCATTGGCAATGGCCTCGCCGACAGCGAGCTCCATGGGAAAGACGGAGCCGTCCTTGCGCTGCCCGGTCACTACCCGGCCATAGCCGATGATGCGCCGTTCGCCAGTCGTCATGTAGCGAGAGAGATAGCCATCATGCGCGTCGCGATCAGGCTGCGGCATCAACATCTTGACGTTCCGGCCAAAGACTTCCTCGGAGGAATAGCCGAAAAGTCGCTCGGCCGCGGCGCTGAAAGAGGAGATGGTGCCGGTACTGTCGATGACGATCATCGCCTCGGGAACGGTATCGAGGATGGAGCGCAAATGCGCCTCCCGTCCTGCGAGATCATCCTGCACCCTCTTCATACTGGTCACATCATTGTTGGTCTGGACGATCATGCCCTTGGAGGAAGATGGGTCGATCCCAATCCAGCGAGTAGCGATGAAGAGGGTGCGCCCGTCCTTGTGGCGATGCAGCACCTCGCCTTCCCAGGCGCCTTCGCTTCGCACCGCTTCGCGGATTTCTTCCACCGGCCGGGGGAAATGCGTTGCCAGAAGCTCATGTACGACCTTGCCGAGAGCCTCTTCCCGCGACCAGCCGTAAAGTGCTTCGCAGCCGCCGGTCCACCGGCTGATGACGCCATCGAAACCATGGATGATGAGATTAGCTCCATCGAGCAG
Source organism: Rhizobium sp. NLR10b (assembly GCF_019685435.1). Lineage (NCBI taxonomy): Bacteria > Pseudomonadati > Pseudomonadota > Alphaproteobacteria > Hyphomicrobiales > Rhizobiaceae > Rhizobium > Rhizobium sp. NLR10b. The sequence continues at coordinate 47,364 of NZ_JABDWV010000008.1, forward strand.
GCGCGCGAGCTCGACGAGCTGGGTTTCGCTGGTGGATCTGGTCGTCATGTCGCCGTTCATGGCACTTCTTCATCAAAAGACAGGTGGCGCGGCTTCGATCGTAAGATCATCCGACATTCGCCGCCATCAAGAATGCACTATCGTGCCACATTTTGCGAGACAGCGTCGGGTGCCGGCCGACAACAGGTTATCCCACGGCCGCCTACCGGCTACGAGAGCGTCTCGCTTTCGGGTCAAGACTGCGGCAACCGCTCAAGGCGTCAGAACGGCGGCCCCGTTCACCCGGCCTAGCCGAAGATCCTCAAGCGCTCTGTTGGCATCGACAAGCGCATAGACAGACGTATGGGTCCTGACCCTGGCCTTGCGAGCGACCGGAAAGAATTCCTCCGAGTCGGCGCGCGTGAGATTAGCGACCGAGACCACGCTTCGCTCGCCCCAAATAAGGGCATAGGGCATCGCCGGGAGATCGGTCATGTGGATACCGCCGCAAACGACCCTGCCCCCCTTCCGCACTGCCTTCAAGGCAGCCGGCACGAGCTCGCCGACAGGCGCGAAGATGATCGCCGCGTCGAGTGGGACCGGCGGACTTTCGTCCGAACCTCCCGCCCAGACGGAGCCGAGGCCGAGCGCGAAATCTTGCGCCGCCTCGTCGCCGGGGCGTGAGAAGGCATAGACCTCGCGACCCTGCCAGCGACAGATCTGGGCGATGATATGAGCGGCCGCGCCAAATCCGTAAAGACCGATCTTGCCGGCATCGCCGGCCTTCTTCAGCGAACGCCATCCTATAAGGCCGGCGCACAGCAGCGGCGCAAGCGCAACGGGGTCGGCATCGTTCTCCAGCGCAAAGGCATAATCCGCATCTGCAACGACATGTGTGGCAAAACCGCCATCGCGCGTGTAGCCGGTGAATTCAGGACGGTCGCAAAGGTTCTCCCGTCCGGCGCGGCAGAAGGAGCAGGACCCGCAAGTGTGTCCCAGCCACGGCACGCCGACCCTTTGCCCGAGCCGCGACGAAGCGACACCCCCGCCGACGGCCTCGACGATGCCGACGATCTCATGGCCCGGAACGAGCGGAAGCTTTGGATCGGCCAGATCGCCGTCACAGACGTGAAGATCGGTTCTGCAGATGGCGCACGCCTCCATCCTCAGCATTAGTTGCCCATATCCCGGCGCGGGATCGGGCCGCTCTTCCGAGCGCAGCGGAGAGCCCACCCTTTCGAGGACCATTGCCTTCATCAACGCCTCCTCACCTCTGTGACGCGACTCTGGTCGACGAACATCACTTAGCCGGCATTGATCGCCCGGAGTAAGACGGGATCGGATTGGACCGGCATGCGGCGCGCGATGACATGAGCCTCGGTGGCGTGCCGTCGAGATTGTCGCCGAGCGAGGCACCGATCATCAGTGTGATCTTCAGCGGATCGCGTCTTGCCCGTTCCGCCAGCGCCAGCGGCACGGCCTTGGCCTCGCCGGCTCTGGTGAAGCCGCTCATGCCAGCGGTCATGCCATCGGTGATCAGCTGCGCGGCCTCCGCGGCATCGACGACACGATCCCACAACCGATCGTTCGGAAGCCGGTCCTTGAACGTCATGCACAGGCCCCTTTTATTTACCGGTCCTGCCTATTGCCGCCAGAACGCCTGCATCTCCTCGGGCGTGACCTTGCCGTCTTTGTTGGCATCCACGCTGTCGAAAATCCGCTTATGGATGGCCGTGACCTCCTCGAATGACAGCGCACCATCCCCGTCCACGTCGGCAATTGCGAACATGATCTTCATCATCTGACCGCGCATGCCCATCTGGGGCATGCCTCCCATCATGCCGGGCTGCATCATCATACCTTGCCCCATCATTCCGCCGGGCATCATGCCGGAGCCGGGCATGGACTCCTGGCCCTGTCCGTTCGTCTGTGCGACCGCGAATCCCGCAGCGCCGAGGGCGATCGTTGCGGCCAAAACGAGAGTGTTTGGAATTCTTGTCTTTCTCATGTCCTTCTCCTTTGGTGGATCTGTCTACTCGCCTGTTTCCGAAGTGGAGCAGGACGATTTCGAATGCCGGATCCGTCGGATCCGGCGCCGGGTCATCCAGTTGACAACTTGCCGATGCTGACCCGAGGCCATGACACTGCGTCCGTCGCAGTGATCGGCGACAGGCGCAGTCCGAAAGCCCGGATAACGCACGCCTGCGGTAATAGAAACGCCAGCCTCAGATGAAAACAGAAGCAGGTTCTGGCGAAATTGCTCACGTAGGCTGAGGTTGCGCCCAAGCTCCACAGATCGCCTTCATCAGCCAAAACGTCGGCTGATGAAGTTGAAGATAATAGCGATCAATGCTCCCGCGTAGCCGCCGAAGATAACGCTTTGAATCGTCCCCAGGGCCAGGCTTCGAAGATCAAAGCCGGTCAGACCCGAAAAGAACTGCAGCCAAGGCCGATGCAGCCCCCAGTCGGGAGCTACGAAGCCGAGAACCATGCAGAGCAGGAATGAGATGGTTACGAAGGCGGCCAGTGTCGTGCCAAGCACCAGCACGGAGACATGAATCGGCATTGCAGAGTAGGTTGACGGTTGCGCATGCAAGGTAGTGTTCGCCATTGAATGATCCTCCGCATATGACCGCGAAGCCGCGGCCATGACGATAGAGCCATCATCTGTCTATCGGGCGTGAGCCCCATTGATTCAGGTCAACAATGGCAACGCTTTTGCTTTCAGGGAGCTTAACGTCTCGCCCCTCTTACGAACGGTTCAGCAGGAAATCTGCGGCATCCGGATGCTTGGTTGAAGCCCCTCAGCAAGACGGTGGCCAGTTTCCAGATTCTCAGCCTGGTTGCGCCGCGGCCTTGACGAAGCGCAATGCAGACTCCCTCTGCGGCAGGCATCATGACGGCTGTTTAACCTCAGGAGGCCAGCATGCACCCGCAGTTCCATCTTCCGTTGTCGACCTATCCCGACGCAAGTTCCTTCACCATAATCGACAATGCAATTGACCTGGCTCGGCAGAATGACGCCCATCTGGTCGCCAGCATCCCGCAAGTTCGCATCCCCCAGGTCCACCAGCCCTTTCCGACAGTGATCGATGTCGACACATGGCGGGGGCAAGCAGAGCAGTATAGCCGGGACAGCGGGACTGCGCTGCGGGAACATCTCACCCACGCTGTTTCGGAGACTGACGTCCGAATACGAATCCATGGATTCGAGGCCACGGAGCCGTTCGTATATGAACGACTTTCCGAAATTGCCAGGTGCCACGACCTGTCCATCATCGAGTCCTCGGAGCTCTCCCGCCAGCTTTCCGAGACGCTGCTGTTCGGAAGCGGCCGTCCCCTCGTTCTATTTCCCGCCACCAGCGTCTGCTCTCGCGTAGACACGATCGCCGTTGCCTGGGACGGCAGCGCCACCGCCGCGCGTGCCCTATCCTGCGCCCGCATTTTCTTCGAGCGGGCGACCAAGGTGCAGGTCATCTCGATCACCGATGACAAGCAGACCGACGAGGTGAACCGCGCCCTTCTCATCTCGTCTTTGAAGCACTCTGGATTGGATGTGGAAGACGTATCGATCCAGGCAGGTGGAGAGACCGCGACCGCGGCCATCCAATCGGCTGCGCTGGAACGAAAAGCAGACCTCCTGGTTGCGGGCGGTTTCGGCCATTCCCGGCTTCGTGAATTCATCCTCGGCGGCGTTACTCGCGAATTGCTCGTCCACGCTGAGCTCCCGGTGCTTCTCGCCCATTAGAGGAACCGAAGAGCGTTGCGGATGACCGCCACGTCGACCGCCTCCTGAGGCAACACCCGCCGCCGGGCTGAAACTGACGAGGTCCTGAGGCAGCATGCGACGGATGAGATTGCCGATTTGATCGTCATGGGCGCATACAATCACGCTCGTTGGCGGCAGACGCTGTTCAAGGCGTGACGCACAACATGATAGGGCAAAGCAGCATGCCAGTTTTCCTGGCGCATTAACCGAGGGCGGAACATGACCGCGCCCCGTCCCTCTGCTTTGCGCCTTACCCCGACACCAGCGTCCCCCGGTTCCGATGCAAAATGTAAGCAGCAACCACGAAGATGAGCGCTGCGAAGAGGCGGTTGAGGATGTTCTTGTAGGCGCTGAGCCGCGTGGCGAGCAGCATGCCAAAAACGCCGCCGACAATGCCGCCGCCGATGAACTCGGCGGCAAGCCACCAGTCCACAAGGCCCGAACTGGCATAGTTCAGGGCGGTCGCCAGTCCGAACGCACCGACGGAGAGGAGAGATGTGCCGATCGCGTTGATCATCGGCATGCCCGTCGCCAGCATGAGGCCGGGCACGATCAGGAAGCCCCCGCCGATCCCGAAGAAACCGGATGCGGCGCCGGCGGCGAGTGCCACGGCCGCGGTGGCGAGGCACATCCTGAGGTCGACCGGGCGGCCGTCGACGGCCACCGCCTTCCGGGGTTTCAGCATCAGAGCGCCAACGACCACCATCACGATCCCGAAGAAAAAGATCAGGCGATCTCCGTCTATCGCCTTGCCGAGGCTGGAGCCGCCTACGGCGCCGGCGATGCCGAGTGCAGAGAAGACGGCCGCGCAGCGCCACCAAACGTGACCCTTGATCGCGTGGCTGGCAAAATTTGCGAATGCGTTCGCCGAAACAGCGAGCGCTCCCGTGCCGATGGCAATGTGCGGCTGGGCCACTCCCACCACATAGAGCAGAAGGGGCGTTGCCAAGATCGATCCGCCTCCACCCAGGAGACCGAGCATGAAGCCGACGAGTCCGCCGGAGCCGACTGCCGAAACGATAGGATAGTTCACGCCCGTCCGCCCCATACTCTGTCATACAAGGTCATCCCGCCCAGCATCGCGACGACGAACAGGATTGTCGGAGGAAGACCCATTGACAGGGATGCGACTGCCGGGCCTGGACAGAAGCCGCCGATCCCCCAGCCAAGGCCGAACAAGACGGAGCCGATAACCAGCGGCGCATCGATCCGGCGGCTCGCCGGCACATGGAAGCTGTCGTCAAAGGCTGGGTGCCGCATCCGCTTCATCACCTGCACGCCGATGGCCGCGACCGCAACTGCACCGCCGAGAACGAAGGCGAGGCTCGGATCCCAGGCGCCGAAGACGTCGAGGAAGCCCTGGATGCGGACGGGGTTCAGCATGCCGGACAAGGATAGCCCGAAGCCGAAAACGACGCCCGCGGCGAGCGCCGCGACGATTTGGTAGACTTTCCTGTTCATGACCCGACACCTCGCAAAATTGCGACGCCGATCACACCGGCGGTCAGGAACGTGGCGACCGCCACCATCGATCGTGTAGAAAGGCGGGCAAGCCCAAGCACGCCGTGTCCGCTGGTGCAGCCCGAGCCCATGCGTGAGCCGAAGCCGACAAGCAGTCCCGCCACGATGAGCAGCGGCCAGCCGGCGGTGATCTGCACGACCGGCCAGCCGCCGAACACGAGGAGATAGGTGAGCGGCCCGAGCATCAGCCCGAGCACAAAGGCAAGGTTGGTCGTCAAGCCGATCCCTTGCGCGAGACGCCCGACGATCCCGCTGATCCCGGCAATCCGGCCGTTGAGGAGCAGAAGCATGACGGCCGATGTCCCGATCAGCATGCCGCCGAGCAGAGATGGGAGATAGGCGCTCATTTTTCTTCCTTCACGCAGAAGATGTCATAGAGGGCGGCAACCAGTTGCGCGGCCTTTTCTTCCGTCAGACGGTAGAAGATCTGTTTCCCCACCCGCCGCGTTTCGACGATGCCGGAGCCGCGCAGTACCGTCAGGTGCTGCGACAGATGCGGCTGGTGGACGTCGACTTTCTCTTCAAGCTCCCCGACCGAATACTCGTCTTCCACCAGGGTGCAGACGACCATCAGACGCGCCGGATGGGACAGCGTCTTCAGAAGGTTCGCCACTTCGCCCGCGCGGAGAGAAAGCTCCGCAGGAGACAGCCCAGCCTTCATCATTGCCTTCAGATCGGCGGTCATCCCCATGCTGCTCCCTGTAACGCATCGAGCGGAAACTTGAGGTAGCGCTTGCCGTTGGCTTCCGGCTCCGGCAGGCGCCCACTGCGGATGTTTACCTGCAGGGCATGGAGGATGAGCTTCGGCATCGGCAGCGTCTTGTCGCGCTTCGTCCTCAGCGCCACGAATTCTTCTTCCGTCACAGCAAGATGCGGGTTGAACTTCTTCTGATCAGCGACGCTGCTTTCCCAGCGAGGTGCCCGCCCGTCTGGCTGGTAGTCGTGGCCGGTGAAGATCCGCATCTCATCCGGGAGCGTGAGGATGTCCTGTATCGACTTCCACAGGACGCGTGCGTCACCACCGGGGAAGTCGGCTCGTGCGGTCCCGCTGTCGGGCATGAAGAGCGTGTCGTGCACGAAAGCCGCATCGCCGATCACATAGGTGATGGAGGCGAGGGTGTGTCCCGGCGAGAACAGCACCTTGGCATCGATGGAGCCGACCTTGAAGGTCTCACCATGGGCGAACAGCCGGTCCCATTGCGAACCGTCGGTCGCGAGCTCTGGCCAATTGTAAATGCCCTTCCACAGCTTCTGGACATCCACGACGCGCTCGCCGATGGCCGTTTTCGCCCCCGTCTTCTCCTTCAGATACTGCGCCGCCGAGAAGTGGTCGGCGTGCGGATGGGTGTCGAGGATCCACTCGACGCTCAGCCCCTGGTCGCGGACGTAGTCGAGGATGGCGTCGGCATTGATGGTCGCTGTCGCCCCTGACTTCTCGTCGAAGTCGAGCACAGGGTCGATGATGACGCACTCGCTGCTCGCGGGATCTGAAACCACGTACTGAACGCTCCAGGTACGCTTGTCGAAGAAGCCCTTTACCTGTGGACGGCGCGCGGCTTGCTTCTCAAGCCAGCGTGCGGCGGCGCTGGTGTCGTAGCCGCGGCTGAGTCCGAACTCGACGACCTCATCGGCAGACATGCGGCCGTCAAGGACCTCACCGATCAAGTAGAGGCTCAGCGAGCGAGTGCCGGTCTTGCAGTGGCCGAACACAGGCCCCTCGGATTCGTCGACCGCGCGCTGGAACGCACGCACGTCCGCCTCGGTGATCGTGCTGGCCGTGACCGGGATGAACGCATAGGACAGGCCGCAGTGCTTCGCTTCCTGGCTTTCCGCTTGCGTGCCGGGTTGTGCAGGATCCTCGTCTTCCGGTCGGTTGTTGATGAGTGTCTTGAATCCTTTGTCGCGGAGTGACTGGATGTCCTCAATGCTCGGCTGCGTCGAGACGGAAAGCTTCTCGGATATTGCTGTAATGGGCATGACTGGCTCCGTGCTTAATCATTATATGTTATAATATAATATATATCGATATCTCATCAAGATCGGGCATGCAACTTTGTGCTTAGCCTGCGGCTCCCCGAAGAGGAGGAACCGCCATGGCCATGACATAAAAACCGGGTCAGCGCGCCCAGACATCCGACGAGATCAACCGGCGACCTGCGCTGGCAGATGGAGGAGAGGCTCACATCCCGACCAGATAGAATCCAGGCTGACGGAGCTCGATCGGAAGTGGAACATCGAGCGGACGCTCGAGGCGAATGCTTTCACGTTGGTCTTCACGGGAACAGTCCTGGCGGCCGCGTTGGATCGCCGGTGGCTGATCGCCACGGGGTCGTCGACCAGAATTGGCGCTACCTACGACCGTCCTGAATGATCGCTGACTGGCACAATAAGATTAGGCTCTTACGTGATAGGCAAGCGCACGCGCACTTCGACGCCCTCGCTTTTTCCTGAGCGGGGAGACACGACGTCGACAGCTGCTTCGACACGATCTGCGATCGCCTTGACGATGGCGAGTCCAAGCCCCGATCCATCAATCTTGACGTTGCCGCGCTCGAACTGGCGCATCAGGCGATCCATTGCCTCTGTAGGAAGCGTCGCTCCATCATTGGCAACACAAAGAACCCCTTCAGGTTCTAGAACCACTTCGACCGGGCTTCCTCGTGCTCCGTGCTTCAATGCGTTTTCGATGAGATTACGGGAGAGGATTCCGACCGCATCTGGATCGAGCGGCGATAGAACAGGCCCTTCCGGCATAGTCAGCTCAATTTGCCGCTCTCCGGCACGTTCGAAGTCCTCTACGATCATGCGGATCACCGTCCTCAGATCGGACGGTTCGTCGGCGCGCAGCCGACCGCCTTCGGCTCGGGCGAGTTGCATCAGCTTTTCCGACATGCGCATCAGCCGCTTGAGCGTGGCTTCGATCTCATTTGTGCGCTGTGCCGTCAGCCTTTCCTTCGTCTCGGAGCGGATGCGTTGCGCCTGCGCTATCGCGCCGGCAACCGGTGTGCGGAGTTCATGCGCCGCGTTTGCAGCAAAGGCCCGCTCCGCCTCGAACGCGGCCCTCAGGCGGTCGAGAAGCTGATTGATTCCGGCGGAAATCGGCCGCAGTTCACTTGGCAAGCCGCTGTCCGGCAAAGGTGACAGATCCTGCGCTCCCCGACGGGAAAGTCCCTGCCGAAGAGCACGGACCGGACGCAGAGAATAGCGGACCGCGAACAGGATCACCACAAGGCTCAGCGGAATGACAACCAGCAGCGGCAACAACAGCCCGAGCAGCATGCTCTGCGACAGTTCCCGACGACGATCCAGTGGTTCGGCCACAGCGATGACCAGGTTTCCGTTAGCGCTTGCCGCATAATAGAGTTGATGCGTCCTGGTGCGGGAAAACCCCTGTCTCTCGAACGGAGGAAAGATCGAGGCGTCCGCACCCGCCGAACCAAGCAGCACACGGCCTTGTCTGTCGCGCAGGATGAAGGTGACATCCTCGCCGTAGCGAGCCTTTCGTTCTTGTCGCGGATCACGCCCGACGTCGTCGTCCTCCTCATCATCGACGCTTTCACGTCTCTGGTGTCCTTCGCGCAGGTCATGTTGGGCGATCGGCAGGATGCGCTCGGCAGTCGCTTTCAACCCGTCGTTATAGACTTCTTCCATGTCTTGTCCGAGGCGGTGCGCGGTGGCTATGGCGGCCGCGAGCCACAATATGGTCACTGAAACACCGACCGCGACTGCCAGCCGCGCCTGAAGCGAAGACATCATCTTGATGGCCGTCCCAGCCGATAGCCTAGACCGCGCTCCGTCTCGATCACATGAGCCCCCAGCTTCTTGCGCAGCCGGCTCACATGAACCTCGATCGCATTGCTGCCGACTTCCTGATCGAACGAATAGAGCCGCTCCTCGAGTTGTGCCTTGGAAAGCAATTGGCCAGGACGCTGGACGAAAACCTCGAACAGCACCCATTCGCGCGCCGTCAGAGCGACCGGCTTGCCGTTAAGCCTGACGCTGCGGGCGGCTAGGTCGACCTCCAATGGTCCAAGCGTAACGATCGGGTTCGGGTTGCCCGTATAGCGACGCGCCACAGAACCGATACGTGCGGAAAGTTCGTCTAGGTCGAAGGGCTTGACCATATAATCGTCCGCGCCGGCGTTCAGCCCGGCAATTCGGTCGGAAACCTGATCCAGCGCAGTCAGTATGATCACGGGCGTCGCGTCTCCGCGCGCCCTCAGGCCCTTGAGGAAGGGAATGCCGAGGCCGTCCGGCAACATCAGGTCGAGCAGTACGAGATCGTAGGCGGCCGAGCAGAACGCATCTCGCGCCTCGTCGAGGCGGCTCATCCAATCGACGGAATGACCGTCCGCGGCGATCTGGTCACGAATAGCCGTCCCCAGTGCCCTATCGTCCTCTATCAGCAGAACCCTCATGCAGGAATTCTCCCTTCGCCCTCTCTGTAGTCCATCCGCCAGCTTACCGGAAGCTGAAGCAAGATCTTGGCGTCCGTCAGGTGGCGGTCAGTCTGCGGCCTGAATTATCGGTTCGACACCGAGAGGAAACGATGATGAAGACCGGCATCCCCGTGACGCTCGATGTCGTCGGAATCGAGGAACCCACGATCACGTGGTGATCCCTCGCTCTCGCCAATTCTCAAAGGAGACACACGCATGAAACACCGCAAGCTCCTTCTTACCGCGATTGTCGCTACCGGCATTCTCGCCGCCTTCGCCGGTATGGCCCTACCGCTTAATCCATTGAGGCTCAGTGGTACCGACGTCGTGAAAGCGGATTATCGCGAACATGAGAGCAAAGGCCACAGCGAGGAACAACGCCGGCGTGAACACGAGGATGACCGCTACGCTGCCAACGGCTGTGGCGGCCGAGGTGATGACGACGATGATGACGATGGCAAGGCTGGGTGCGACGCTCGCAATCCCCCCATGCAAGAGAAAGCGAATCCCCCGAGCAACAGCCTGTTTACGCCCGGCAGCAAGCCGCGCGCCCAGATGAACTGACCGCACCCGGAAAGGAGATAAACAATGAGGATGAAGTCGTATTTGGCCACGCTGGCCGTCACGACGGCGTTGACAGTACCCGGTCTGGCGCTCGCAACCGAAGTGACCTTCACCACCAGCATGCGCAACTATGGTGGAGACGGAGCCTATCTTGCCTACTACGTGACCGACGCGCAGGGAAAATATGCCGGCAGCTTGTGGATGGCAGGAGGCAAGGCGCGCTACCACGAGCATCTGAGCGGCTGGTATCGGGCCACAGGCGGCGACACAGGCGAAATCAACGGCATCACCGGAGCCAGCGTCGGGGCCGGCCGCTCGCTCAAGATCACACTTGACCTCGCCGATACCCTCTTTGATGCCGGCTATAAGCTGCACATCGACTCCGCCGTCGAAGACATGCGCGACAGCCCCAACGAAATCGTCGTGCCGCTAACCTCGGCCGGATCGGGTCAGGCGGCTAAAGGTAGTCACTACATCGCCGACTTCATCTATACGCGTTAATCTGCAAGGAAATTGCCATGATCCGGTCACTCCACCGCTGGTTCGGGCTGGTCGCCGCTGTGCTTATCGCCGTCATCGCCCTGAGCGGTACGGCACTCTCCATCTTCCCGGCCATTGAGGGGCTCACCACCCCTGTCACTCAAGACATCAGTGTCGCGGAACTCGCGGCACGGATCCAGACAACGGAACCCTCAGTAGAGCTGATCAGGCGCGCGCCATCCGGCCGGATCACGGCACACTATTTCGACGGCGACCAGCCGGCGTCTTCCATCATCGACCCGGCGACCGGCTCGCCCGCTGGCAGCGCCGACACGTCGACCGTCGAGCGTTGGCTCATCGAGCTTCATCGCGCGCTGCTCCTCGACGATAGTGGCCGTCTCATCGTCGCTAGCGGCGCGGCATCCCTGCTGACGCTGACCCTGTCCGGCCTATTCCTGCTGGCGCGCCGTGCCGGCGGCTGGCGCCATATGCTGAAGCCTGCAAAAGGCACGGGCGACAGACGCTTCCATGCCGTCATCTCGCGGATTGCGCTGCCCGGCCTGCTCCTGTCATCGCTAAGCGCACTCTGGATGACCGCCTCAACATTCGGCTATCTGCCGGAGGGGGCCGGCGCTCCGCCCTTCCCATCGCAGGTCAGTGGCGCCATCGGTGCTCAGATCGCCTCCATAACCCTACTGCAGGAGACCCCGGTCGAAACATTTCGCTCCCTCAGCTTTCCGGCTGCCGGCGATGCAAGCGACGTATTTACCCTCAAGACGGCTGCCGGCGAAGGCTATATCGACCAGGGTAGCGGCGAACTGCTCGCCTGGAAGGATTCAAACTGGGTCAATCGCCTGACCGACCTCCTCGCCATGCTGCATACCGGTCAGGGAATGGCGTGGCTCGGCCTGCTTCTCGGTGTTTCCGCACTTGCCGTTCCTGTCCTCAGTTGGACCGGTCTCGCCGCCTGGTTCAGGGGGCGTGGCGAGAAGAAAGGCAGTTCCGTTTCCGCAGACGAGGCCGACACCATAATCCTCGTCGGCAGCGAGGGCGGGACGACCTGGGGCTTTGCCGAAACCCTGAGAAAATCGCTCGCGGCGCATGGCATGCATGTCCATGTCGGTCCAATGTCGAGCTTCCAACCCGCACGCTGGCCCATCGCGCAACGGCTCATCCTTCTTGCCGCAACCTATGGCGACGCCGAAGCCCCGGCGTCCGCGCAAGGTTTTCTGGAACGCTTTCGGCGCACGCCTGCAGAGAAGGGGCTTTCGCTTGCCGTTCTCGGCTTCGGCGACCGGAGCTTCCCTGCCTATTGCGGTTTCGCGGCCGACATCGCGCGGCTGGCGGAAGAGAAGGGCTGGGATAGGCTGCTGCCTTACGACACCGTGGACCGTCAGTCGTCGCCGGATTTTGCTCGCTGGGGCCGTGATCTCGCGGAGATGCTCGGGCTCACCTTCGAACTCGATCACCGGCCCACCAGACCCAAGACCTGGGAGCTTTCACTGGTCTCGCGACGCGACTATGGCGCAAGCGTTCAGGCCACGACTGTGATCCTGCGCTTCACTCCGCCGATGCCGTCCGTCTGGCAGCGTCTGGCCGGCAACGCATTTCCGCGGTTCGAAGCCGGCGACCTGGTCGGCATCCTGCCGGAAGGTTCGGAAGTGCCGCGCTTCTACTCGATCGCTTCGGGCACGAAGGACGGGTTCCTCGAAATCTGCGTCCGCAAGCAGCCGGGCGGCCTCTGCTCCGGACAACTGACAGCTCTGGAACCCGGGCAGACGGTGACGGCCTTCGTTCGCTCCAATCCGAGCTTTCGGCCTTTACACAGCGGCAGGCCCGTCATCCTGATCGGCGCAGGCACCGGTATCGGACCTCTTGCGGGATTCGCCCGCGCGAATAGGGCCCGCCACCCCATGTATCTTTATTTCGGAACACGTCATCCGGCGAGCGATGCTCTCTATGCGGAGGAATTGTCGGACTGGAGGCAGGACGGCCGGCTGGCAGGCGTCTCCACCGCTTTCTCGCGCACCGCAAATCCGGCCTACGTCCAGGACATCTTGCGCAAGGATGCCGCTAAGATCGGTAGACTCATCGCGGCAGGCAGCCAGATCCTCGTCTGCGGCGGCCGTGACATGGCGGCGGGTGTGGCCGCCGCTCTCTCTGAAATCCTAATTCCGCAGGGCGTAAGTCTTGCAGCACTCAAGGCAGAGGGCCGTTATGCCGAAGACGTTTACTGATCTCGCCCGCCATGCCCTGAACGGTCCCACCATGGGCACACGCTGGTCTGCCCTCTTCCACATGCCAGACGGCTTTGAAACCGCTGGGGTCTACGCCGCGATGGCGGGTGCTGTCGCAGAGGTCGATCGGCAGATGTCCACCTGGAAGCCCGAAAGCGATCTCAATCGCCTGAACGCGGCCCGTCCTGGCGAATGGGTCGCCCTTCCCGAGCAATTGGTGAAGGTGCTTCAGGCAGGCCTTGCCGTCGGCGTGGCTTCAGGCGCAGCCTTCGACATCGGCATAGGCGATGCCGTCGCCGCGTGGGGATTCGGCGTTGGAGAAGCCGACGCACAGGCAATAAAGGCTGCTCGCCGCTTACGCCGTAACCCGGCTCATGACATCCTGGAGCTCGACGCAGCTAACGGGCGGGTGCGAAAGCATGCCGACATGCGCTTCGACTTAAACGGCATCGCCAAGGGCTACGGTGTCGATCGGCTGGCGGAAGCCGCCGCTCTGCACGGCATAGAAGCGGGTCTTTTTGCCATTGACGGCGAGCTACGCGCCCGCGGCGCGCAGCCTGACGGCACGGGCTGGGCGGTTGCGGTCGAGAAACCTCATCGTCATCAACGCGCGCCGCATTCCATCATCGAACTTGAGGATGCGGCCGTCGCAACCTCCGGGGATTATCGCCATTGGGTGGATGTCGGCGGACACCGCCTCTCCCACACCATCGATCCATGCCGCGGCATGCCGCTTGAGGATTCGCCCGCCTCGGCGACCGTGATCGCTCACGATTGCATGAGTGCGGACGCTTGGGCGACGGCAATGATGGTTCTTGGCGAGCACAGAGGGCTGAAATTGGCGAAGAGGCTGGGCCTCTCCGTGGTCTTCCTGTTTCACGGCCGTGAGGGCGGGGCAGGATGTGGCGTGTTCGCCAGTTGCTGAATGCGCATGCCCACCCGAAAGATTGCTGCTCGCGGATAGCGGTATCTTACATCCTGCGATAGCGAATTGAACGAGACGTTCCGCGAAATCAATTGCCGGTCACGCACGTGAACCGAGGCTCAAAGTGGTATCCACGGTGCTCCGCGACGGTGTCCCGAGCCTGAGGGAGAGGCGCCCGAATACTCGTGTCGAAGATGATCGTCAGCGACAATGGCAGCGAGTTCACCAGCAACGCGATCCTGCAGCGGAGGCGCAATTCGCGGTCGGCGAGGACCACGATGTCCCGCCTCATCTGAACTTGATATCACTCGCTTTCTGGGAAACGCGGACGTTCCAATCCCGTAGAGCATCGCACGCCTCTGCTCGCGTGGGTGCGCCGATGCGTCCGCCGAACACCTGGCATTTGAGAGCCGCCGCCATCGATGACAATCGCATCGTCTCTTCGATCGGCAGGCCTTCTGCGATTGCCAGCGCGAAGGCGCCGTGGAAGATGTCACCGGCCGCAAGCGTGTCGATGGTTCTCACTTTCGGCGCGGCGAGGTGACGGATGTCGCCGCTTGGGTCGTCGAACCACAGGGACCCGTTTTCGCCAGCCGTAACGCTGATGAAGGCATGTTCGAATTTCCGTTTTAGCAGGCCGACGGTCTCGACGAGATCCGCCGTCCCGGCAAGTCGCTCGGCCGCAGGCTGTGAAAACACGATGTGGCTGGCGGCCGGCGCCAGCATCTCGATGACGCCCTCGCCGGCAACGTCGCCGTCCAGTATGGCGGGTTTGCCCGCCTTGCCAGCTGCGATCAGCGCCCGCAGTGCAAGCTTCGGCCATCGGACATCGACAAGCACCGCATCGAAAGCAGACATCTCCTGCTCGGTGACCAGCCTCACTGTATTGTGGAGCCGCTCGTCGTAGAAAGGCACGATCAGGCGTTCGCCCTGATCATCGATGAGGATCGTCGAGACGGCCGAGCGGGCGCCCTGCACAACCGTCATGCCGCTCGTGTCTATGCCGTCATTCCCGAGGTCGGAAAGGATGCGTTCGCCCGTCGTATCGTTGCCAACCGCGCCCCAGAGGCTGGCATAGCCGCCAAGCCGGGCGACTGCGAATGCCGCACTCGACGCCATGCCTTCGGCGACTTGCAGCATCTCATAGGGCAAGATCTTGCCCTGGCCCGTGGGCAATGAGCGAACGCGGAACAGGGTGTCGAGCACCGCTGCGCCGATGCAGAGCACGCGGCGTGGTGGACCGGGCGGCGGGCCGAAGGCAGAGGAAGTCATCGGCGGTCGTCTCACATGCTCACTTGACGGCGCCTGCCGTCAGACCGGCGACGATCTGCCGTTGCGCAAACACGGTCAGGATCAGCACCGGCAAGGTGACGATCAGCGCGGCTGCCGCGAGCGGTCCCCAACTGACCTGTTCGAAAGACAGCATATTGTAGACGGCGACCGGCAGCGTGCGTGTCTCGCGGCTGGCGAGCACGATGCCGAAGACGAAATTGTTCCAGGAGAAGATCACCGACAGGATGAAGGCGACGACGATGCCGGGCCTCGCAATCGGCAGGGCGACCAGGCGGAAAACCTGCCAGGGCGTCGCGCCGTCGATGCTTGCCGCCTCCTCCAGCTCCATCGGCGTCGTCTCGAAATATCCGATCATGATCCATACGACGATCGGCACGGTGACGACGAGATGGATGATGATCTGCGGCATCAGCGTACCGAGCAGGTTCAGCCATTGGAACAGCAGGAAGAGCGGAATGAGGAAGGACAGGCCCGGCGTCATGCGCGCGATCATGATCACCATCGCCGACTTCTCCGCCTTCAGACGCGCGATGCCGTATCCGGCCGGCACGCCGATCAACAGCGCCAGAAGCGTAGCGGCACCCGTCACCAGCAGTGAATTCCAGAGATAGAGGAAGAAGTTGTTCTCCTCGAAGACCTTCACATAGTTCGACCAGGCGAAACGTTCCGGGATGAAGATCGGCGGATAGGCGCCGTTGTCGATCTCATATTTCAGCGACAGCGAGATCATCCAGAGGAAGAACAGCACGACCGGCGAGATCATCACCAGCGCGACGAACAGCAGTCCGATGCGGTCGAGCGTCTTGCGCTTCATCAGCGTGCCTCCCCGTCGGACCAGTTGACGCGCTGCCGGATCATCATCAGGACGAAGGAGAGCAGCACGATGAGGATGAAGAAGACGACCGCCATGGCGGAGCCATAGCCGATGTCGTAATAGGCGAACGCCGTATTGTAGAGATAGATGTTAATCGTTTCCGATGCCGTTCCGGGACCGCCCTGGGTCATGGCATAGATGATGTCGAAGCTCTTCACCGCATCGATGCTGCGGATGATCACGGCGATCATCAGGAACGGCGCGATCATCGGCAGCGTCAGATAGCGGAATTTCTGCCAGACATTGGCGCCGTCGATCTCAGCGCTCTCGTAAGGTTCGCGCGGAACCGCGGCCAGGCCGCCGAGCACGATCAGCATGACGAGCGGCGTCCACTGCCAGCTTTCGACCAGGACCAGCGAGGGAATGACGCTGCGCTGATTGTAGATCCACTCCTGCGGGCCGATGCCGACGAAAGAGAGGAGATAGTTGAGCACGCCGAGTTGCGGATGGTACATCATCGTCCAGACGAGCGCGATGGCGACGGGCGTCGCCATCATCGGCATCACGAATATGCCTCGAATGAGACCGCGCAGCGGGAATTGGGCATCGAAGATCAGCGCGGCGAGCGTCCCCAGGAAAAGGGGAACCACGACGGAAAGCGTCGTATAGAGCACCGTATGCCACAGTGACTCCCAGAAGCGCACGTCGGTGGCGAGTCTGATATAATTGTCCAGCCCCGCAAAGACCTGCGACTGGCCGAGCGTCCAGCTGTTGACGCTCATCCACACCGTAAACACCCATGGAAAGACGATGACGGCTGAGATGACGATGAGCGCCGGGATGACGAATGGCCAGTAGTTGGGAGCAAACCGATCCGGTTTGCTCCTTCCTTTCGACGCCTTGGCCATAGCGGCCGTTTCGATGCCTGCCGAGGCCATTATCCCTCGCTTTTCGCCAGGACGGGTTCGAATTGTGCCGTCGCCGTCTTCAGTTCGGTTTCAGGATCGGCGCCGCCGATCATGTTGGTGAGACCGACGCCATAGATGTCGCGGAACTCGGTGACCGGAATGATGACCGGCAGGGCGAGCTGCGAGATCTTGCCGGAGCCGGCAACGGCATCCAGCCATGTGCCCGGCATCTTGACGCCTTCGCGGACCTTGGCGTCCTCAAGTACGGACTGGCGGAACGGAACGCCGGCACCGGCCTGCAGCAGGCGAGCGCCCATGTCGTGCGAAATCGCCCATTGGCAGAACAGGTAGGCGGCTTCCTTTTTCTGGCTTGCCGCGACCACACCGAGGCCGTCGCCGAACGTGCCTGCGGCTTGCGCCTTCGGTCCTTTCGGCATGATGCCGTAACCGACCTGGCCGACGACGCGCGACTTTTCCGGATTCTCGATCGGCGGGGCGAAACCGACGCCATCGAGCCACATGCCGATCTTGCCTTGCAGGAAGGCCGACTGCGCCTCGGCCCAGTTGAAGCCGGAGACGCCGGGAGGGGCGGTCTTGGTCATCAGCCTCTGGTAAAGCTTGGCCGCATCGATCGCTTCGGGTGACGTCGTGCGCAGCTTGCCGTCCGGGCCGAGCGGGCTCGAGCCATAACCGAGCAGCAGCGTCGTCCAGACCGGCGTGTTGGCGTTCTTCAGGCCTCGGGCGACGAAGCCGTAGGTGTTGGTCGACGAGTCGGTAAGCGCTTCGGCCGCACTTGCCAGTTCTTCGAAGCTCTGGGGATAGGCAAGCCCCTTCTTCTCGAACAGCGCCTTGTTCCAGTAGATGATCCAGTAATCGACCGAGAAGGGAAGGGAGCGCAGAACGCCGTCGCTATCCTTGGCGAAGGCGAGGCCTGCTTCGGCGAAGTCGCTTTCCGTGAGAGACGGTTCGGTCAGCGAGGCGTCCTTGAGGAAGCCGCTGATATCGGCAAGCCAGCCGCCTTTCTCGAACTGCCGCTTCTGGACGTGGTAGCTGAGGTGCACGACGTCGAAGCTCGGCTTGCCGGAGCTGAGCTCGATCGTCGTCTTCTGGCGCTGCTGCTGTTCGGGCGTTGCCTCGGCATTGACCTTGATGCCGGTGAGTTCCTCGAACTCGGACAGGTACTTGGTCAGGATTTCGCTACGCGGGCTCTTGACCAGATTGACCTCAAGCGTGGTTCCGGCAAAGCGCTTCCAGTCGACCGCGGCGGCGGCCGGGCGCATACCGAGCATGCTGCTCGCCCCGAGCGCGGCCGTACCCGCCAGAAATTCTCTGCGCGACGGATTGAAGAATGATGGCATGTGAGTCCTCCTCCTTTTGCGCCGGCGATCTCCTCACCTCCGGCTGCTTATTCCCGATTAGATCCTCAGCGCACGATCCCTTGCACCGTTGATGTGTGCGACAAGGCTGTTGACGGCGTCCTCCACCGACCGGCGCTCGATCGCCTCGAGCACCTTCAGGTGCTCGCCCATCACGGGTCCGACGTGACCGTCGATGCGAAACCGGTCCTGACTGATCAGGCGCATCTTGATCGAGTTCACGCGGTAGGCGTTCGAGATGATGGTATTTCCAAGCGCATCGATAAAGGCGTCGTGCATGCCCCAGTCGACGGCCTGCGCGTGCAGCTCCAGTTCATGCGACGCGTTGCCGCTTCGAATGGCGTCGGCGATATCCCGGTGCTGTTTCAGGAGATTTGCGATCGTCTCGTCCGAGGCGGATTTGGTAAACAGCGCCACGGCCTCCTTCTCCAGGAAGACGCGCAGCTGGAACGCCTCGCGAATGAGGTTGAGATCGATGTGAGCGATCTGCAAACCGCGCTGCGGCACGGTCTTGATCAGCCCCTCCGCCTCAAGCCTCGGGATGAGCTCCCGGATGGCGCCAAGCGTCAGCCCGGTCAGCTCGACGAGCCGGCGCTGCGACACGAACTGGCCGGGACGCACGTCACGGGCCAGCAGGTGGCGCGTGAAACTTGCATAGGCCTTTTCCCGCAGTGTCGGCTGCTCTTCCGTTTCGTTCATCGCCTCCCCCGCAAACATGGCTGACCTATGCGGCTTTCGATTGAAAAAGACGGTCAAAAGCAAGGGCAAGCTGTGCCTGCGCTTCGCCGGATAATGAAACGAGCGGCGGACGAACCGCAACCCAAATCTCCTCCAAGGTCGTACGCGCGATCATCGTCTTCACGGCCGGAATGACTGGGTGTTTCAGCAATTCAAGGACGAAATCGGCAACGCGAGTATCGTCCCTGCCCTCTTCGGCCACCGGCTTGAGTTCGCGGGGCACAAAATTCGCCATGCCCGATATGGCGCCCTGGCCGCCAAGCCGCACGGCCCTTGCGAGGTGCCGCTCGTCCCCGACCAGGATGATGAGATCACTATGCGCTTTAAGAAGCGCCTCCGTATAGGGCCAATCGCCGGAGGAATCCTTGACGCCTGTGACGATATGGGGAAAGGCGGTCCGCAGTCGGCCGATCAGCGACACGCTCAGCGGCACCATGGTCACGGAGGGAAGATTGTAGACGATGATATCGCGGGCCTTGTCGCCCAACAGGGCGAATACGGCTGAGAACCACTGGAAGACGCCGTCGTCGCTGACGTTCTTGAAATAGGACGGCGGGGCAAGAAGGATGTTGCGGGCGCCCAGGGAAAGAGCCTGACCGGCCTGCATCGCCGCATCCTCTGCGGCATCGACCAACACGCCGACGATGATGTTGCCCGGTGCGATGCCGGCATCAAGAAAGGCTGCCACTATGCGTTCCCGTTCGCCATTCCCGATGGAAGACCCCTCACCGGTCGTCCCGAACAGCGTCACGCTGGAGCACCCGGCGGCAAGACAGCGCCGCGCTTGCGCGATCATCGCCTCGATCGCAATATTGCCATCGCTATCGAACGGCGTGGCGAGAGCGACGGAGAGCCCGAATCTTGATGTCAACTTTGTTCCTCCCGGCTAATGAGTCAGGTGTAGCAGACTGACATGTTAGCTGTAAAGAGTTGATCGTATCGGTCGTTGCGGAGGCTCTCTTGGCACAATATTGCCAGTGGCTGTAAAGCAGACGAAACTCGTTTCTCTGGAAAGTGCGGCTTTAGTAGCAAAAACGGCCAATGGTGGGGCCTGCCTTCAATGACGACAGATGAAAGCTTTCGTCACGTCGACAAATGTGCTACTGAGTAGTAAACTCGGCTCGATGGAGATAAACCGATGAGTGTCAAATCGTCGATCTCGCTGACCGACCAGCAGGACGCGTTTGCCCGGTCGCTGGTGGAGAGCGGCCGGTATTCCAGCATGAGTTCCGTTCTTCAGCAGGGCCTAGAGCTTCTCCGCGTAAAAACGGAAAGCGAGACCGTCGAAACGGCAGCGCTTCGCGAATTAATCCAGCGGCGTTTGAACGGCCCGAGGATTTCCACGACGGAAATGGAAAGCCGCGTCGAGAAAATGATCGACCGGAAGCGGCGGGCTGATCGTGTGGACCCTTGAATATTCCGAGGATGTCGAACGCGATTTTGAGTTGATTTTTGATCATCTCTTCGACTCCCATGTCGAACTCGGAGACTCGCCTGACGAGGCTTTGGAGCGTACCGCTGAACGAATCCGTAAATCGCGTGTCGAAATCGGCCGTCTCGTCGATACGCCTTATATCGGGACATTGCGCCCCGACATTTACCCTGGCATCCGTTTTCTTCGGAGGGACAAGACGGCGGTCTGGTTCTTGCCCGTAGAAAGTAATCGCAAGATCGTTATTGCTGCGATTTTCTACGGTGCTCAGGACCATATCAGACATATGCTTGCGCGTATGCTGGCGAGATAAGGTTGAAGGGTTCAGATCACTCCTTCACCGCGCCTGTCATCGAAGACACATAATAGTCGACGAAGAACGAATAGAGGATAACGACCGGCAGCGAGCCGAAAAGCGCACCCGCCATCAGCGATCCCCATTCGAAGACGTCGCCGCGCACCAGTTCGGTCAGGACGCCGACCGGAATGGTCTTGTTCTCAGAGGACTGGATGAATGTCAGCGCGTAGATGAACTCGTTCCAGGAGAGCGTGAAGGCGAAGATGCCGGCCGAGATCAGGCCCGGCACGGCAAGCGGCAGGATGATCTTGACCAGGATCTGCCAGCGGTTGGCACCGTCCACCAGCGCGCTTTCCTCGAGCTCGAACGGGATCGAGCGGAAATAGCCCATCAGCAGCCAGGTGCAGAAGGGAATGAGGAACGTCGGATAGGTGAAGATCAGCGCCAGCCGCGAATCGTAGATGCCGAGCTTGAAGACGATGAAGGCGAGCGGGATGAACAGGATCGACGGCGGAATAAGATAGGCGAGAAAGATGACGAGGCCGATCTGGCGCGAGCCGGTGAAGCGCACACGCTCGATCGCATAGGCGCCGAACACCGAGGCGACCAGCGACAGCGCCGTCGACCCCACGGCCACCAGCATCGTGTTCCACAGCCACCCGGGATAGGATGTCTCGAGGAAGAGGTACTTGATGTGGTCGAGCGTCGGCCCGACCACCCAGAAGGGGCTGTAATTGTTGTAGTCGGTCAGCTGTTCGTTCGGCTTCACGGCGGTGATCGCCATCCAGTAGAAGGGAAAGAGCAGCACGAAGACGAAGACGGCCATCGGCAGGTAGAGCATCGCCACGCGCCGCGGCAGGCGGTTCAGATAGCTCATGCCCTCGGCATTGTCGGTCAGGACCTCATCGGCGGGTTTGAGATTGGTCGACATGGTTTGCTCCTCAATCCTGTCCGCCCTGCTGCCATTTGCGGCGTTGCAGACCGAAGAAACTGAACATGATGGCGCCGAGCAGGAAGGGTATCATGGCGACGGCGATGGCCGCCCCCTCGCCGAGCTGCCCGCCCGGAATGCCGCGCTGGAAGGAGAGTGTGGCCATCAGATGCGTGGCGTTAACAGGCCCGCCCTTGGTCAGCACGTAGATCAGCTGGAAATCCGTGAAGGTGAAGAGCACTGAGAAGGTCATGACGACGGCGATGATCGGTGTCAGCATCGGCAGCGTCACATAGCGGAAGCGCTGCCAGCTCGTGGCGCCGTCGAGCGAGGCCGCCTCCTGCAGCGAGGCCGGAATGGTCTGCAGGCCGGCAAGCAGCGAGATCGCCACGAAGGGGATGCCGCGCCAGACATTGGCGACGATGACCGATATCCGCGCATTGGTGGGATCACCGAGGAAGTTGATCGGCGCGCTGATCAGCCCGAGCTTCATCAGCGACCACGAGATGATCGAGAACTGGGAATCGTAGATCCACCAGAAGGCCAGCGCCGAAAGCACCGTCGGCACCACCCACGGCAACAGCACGATCGCTCGAAAGAAGGATTTGAACGGAAGGTGCTGGTTCAGGAGCAGCGCCAGCCAGAGGCCGAGCGCGAATTTCAGCGCCGAGGCGATGACCGTGTAAAGAATGGTGTTGAAGACCGACAGCCAGAAAACCGCGTCATCGGCCAGGAACTCATAGTTCTCCAGGCCGACGAAGATGCCGTCCCGGCCGATCCGCGTGTCGGTAAAACCAAGCCAGACGCCGAGCCCCAGGGGATAGGTGAGAAAGCAAACAAGGAACACCGCAGCCGGCAGCATGAAGAGGAAGCCGAGCACGTTGTTGTTCTGCATCAGCGAGGGGCCGCGCTTATCCCCCGAGTTCAAGGTCGACATTGCTTATCTCCAGATTGCATTCAGTCCTTGAGGAGCTCGCGGCATGCCGGATACCAGGCATGCCGCATGTCCCGGCTCCGGATCAGACGCGGTAGTAGCGATTTGCCCGTCGCTCGGCTTCCTTCATCGCGTCCTCGGGCGACTTCTGGCCGGTGACGGCGGCGGCATACATGTCGACCAGCACGTAGTCCGCCATGGTCGCCGCCGAGGCGTAGCCGAGCGGGCCGGCATAACCGTTCGGGCGCAGTTTTTCCGAGGCGAGCGCATAGGGCGCGTGGACCGGGTCGGCAGTCCAGATCGGGTTCTTGGCGAAGGCCTTGAGCGGCTGGCAGCAATAGGCGCTGGAGCCCTGGATCCAGGCATTCATCTGATCGGCTTCCATCATGAACTTGATGTAGGCCTTGGCGGCTTCCGGATATTTGCTGTGCTTGAAGAGCAGGAGCGAGCTCGTCTGGAAAAGTTCGACGCTCTTGCCGACCGGTCCGATCGGGAAATTCGTCGTGCGGATGTCCTTGGCGATCTCGGCGAGCTTCGGATCGTTCTTGGCCGTGTAATAGACCGAGACGCCGTTGGCGATCAGCGATACCTGGCCGGCGAGGAAGGCGCGGTTGTTGTTGACATCCAGCCAGCTTTCCGTGCCCGGAATGAAGGTCGCGTAGAGTTCCTTGGCATAGTTGATCGAGGCGAGCGTTTCCGGGCTGTTGATCGTCACCGTGCCGCTTTCGTCGACCATTTTGCCGCCATGGCTCCAGAGCAGCCAATGGGCATAGTTGTTGCCGTCGCCGACCGCCTTGCCGTGCGGGAAACCGGCGGGCGTGCCCTTTGCCTTCATCGCCTTGCAAAGCTCGAGGAAGCCTGCGGTATCGTTCGGGAATTCGTTGAAGCCGGCCGCCTTGACATGGCTGTCGCGATAGACCACGGCATTGCCGATCGTCGTCAGCGGCATGGCGATGAACTTGTCGTCACGGGTGGCGTAACCCTTCAGGCCGTCGTACCAGCCTTCGTACTTGTTGCCGAGATAGTTGCCGAGTTCCGTGAGATCGACCAGCTTGTCCGGAAATTGATGCGCGTCGTCGAACCAGCACATGATGAGATCCGGACCGGAGCCGACATTGGCGGCAACGGCGGCTTTCGGACGGATGTCCTCCCAGCTCTCCTTGTCGATGCGCACTTCCACGCCGGTGGCTTCAGTGAACTTCTTGGTATTGGCAAGCCAGGCCTCCTCATCGCCCTTCACGAAAGGCGTCCAGCGCAGCAACCGCAGGCTGGCGCCGCTTTCCGGCGTGTAGGTCGGTTCGGCCTGCGCAAAGGACGGCTTGATGCCGAGACCTGCGACACCGGCAACGGCTGCCGATGCAGCAAGAAATTCACGTCTCTTGATCGTCATGAGATTCCTCCTCATTGAAACAGCGGGAGCAATTCTCCGGCATTCACCTCCCGCTTGGTGAACGGCGGCCTGGCATCCGCGATACGGAAAGCTTGTGCTCCCGTGGGGGTTCACCCCTCGAATGCTTGCGCTCCGGCGGAACGGGAGACTCCTCCTCTCCCCTTGTCCCGCCGGCGTCAGTCGGTCAATCGCATGCCGCCTTCGGCGTCGAAGAGATGGACATGCTTGGCGTCGATCGCCACCCGGATGGCTTCGCCCGGGCGGGCATCGACACGTTCGCGGAAGACGCAGCTGACATCGCTGCCGCCGAGGCGGACGGTCAGATGCGTCTCGTAGCCGGTCGGTTCGATCACCACGATCTCGGCCGGCAGTCCGTTGGGATCGAGCGAGATGTATTCGGGGCGCAGCCCGTAGACGAGGAAGCGGCCGATAGCGCTCGCCGGTGGATTGGCGACAGGCAGCCGCGTGCCGTTGGCGGCGACGAACTGGCTGGGGTTCTCCGGATCGAGTCTGCCGTGGATCATGTTCATCGCCGGCGAGCCGATGAAGCCGCCGACAAAGAGATTGGCGGGGCGGTCGTAGAGCTCGAGCGGGCTGCCGATCTGCTCGACGATGCCGTCATGCATGACGACGATCTTGTCGGCCATCGTCATCGCCTCGATCTGATCATGGGTGACGTAGACGGTCGTCGTTTTCAGGCGCTGATGCAGTTCCTTGATCTCGGCGCGCATGGCGACGCGCAGTTTCGCATCGAGGTTGGACAGCGGCTCATCGAACAGGAAGACCTCCGGATTGCGCACGATGGCGCGGCCCATGGCGACGCGCTGGCGCTGACCGCCGGAAAGCTGGCGCGGATAACGGTCGAGCAACTTGTCGAGGCCGAGGATGCCAGCGGCATATTTCACCCGCTTTTCGGCCTCCGCCTTCGGCGATTTGTTGAGCATGAGCGAGAAGCCCATGTTCTGCTCCACCGTCATATGCGGGTAGAGCGCATAATTCTGGAACACCATGGCAATGTCGCGGTCCTTCGGCGGCAGCGTGTTGACCACGCGCCCGCCGATCTTGATCTCGCCGCCGGAAATGTTCTCGAGCCCTGCCAGCATCCTCAGAAGCGTGGACTTGCCGCAGCCCGAAGGGCCGACGAGGATGACGAATTCGCCGTCGGCGATATCGATGTCCACTCCCTTGATGACAGGATGCGCACCGAACGATTTCCGGACATCCGCGAATTGAACGTTTGCCATACTCCCTCCTCCCAGATCATGAGCACTGCATATATGTCGTTTTCAGCCGGCGGCAGCCCGCCGATTCACCCCCGTCCGACAAAGGGCATTTTCGTCGCCATGACAGTCATGGTCAGTACATTGGCGCTGAGCGGCAGGCCGGCCATGTAGACGACCGCGTCGGCAATATGGGCCGGATCGATCGTCGCCTCCGCGGCGATGCTGCCGTTCGCCTGCAGCACGCCGGCCGCAATTTTCGTCGTCATGTCACTGGCGGCATTGCCAATATCGATCTGGCCGCAGGCGATGTCGAATTCGCGCCCGTCAAGGGCGGTGGATTTGGTCAGACCCGTGATGGCGTGCTTCGTGGCGGTGTAAGGCGCGGAATTCGGGCGCGGTGTCGTGGCCGAGACCGAGCCGTTGTTGATGATGCGCCCGCCGCGCGGGGTCTGGTTCTTCATCAGCCGGAAGGCCTGCTGGGTGCAGAGAAAGGCGCCGGTGAGATTGGCGGCGACGATGGCGCTCCACTGCTCGAAGGAAACCTCTTCGAGGGCCACGCCGGGCACGGTGACGCCGGCATTATTGACCAGGAGGTCGAGCCGTCCGTATCTCTCCGAGATCGCATCGAACAGAGCCCGCACCGAAGCGGGGTCGCCGACATCGGCGGGAGCTGCGAAAAACTCGGCCCCCGTTTCGCTGCCTAGCTCACTCGCGGCCTTTTCAAGCACATCGGCCCGTCGTCCTGAAATCACGACCCTGTAGCCGGCAGCGCCGAGTCCCCTCGATATGGCGCGCCCGACGCCGGTGCCACCGCCAGTGACAAGCGCGATCCTTGCTTCTCCGCTCGCCGCTGTGCTCACGCAATCCTCCCGCCGAGTTCATCCTCGATATGCACCTGCAGAATTTCGTCGAAGCTCGTTTCCGCCGTAAAACCGAGCGCAGAAGCCCTCGTCGCATCGAACTGCGTCGGCCAGCCGGCGACAATGCGTTCGATCACCGGATCGGGCACGCGTTTGATGAGGGCGACCGCCTTGTCGCCGGCCACTCGGCGCAGTGCGTCAATCTCTTCGGAGACCAGCGCGGAAAGGCCCGGCATGGTCAGGTTGCGGCGCGCGCCGATCCTCGTCGTATCGATCGTCGCGGCATGGACGAAAAAGCCGACGGCCGCGCGCGGACTGGCAAACCAGTGCCGCACGCTGTCGCTGACCGGCAATATGGCTTCCCTGCCGACGAGCGGCTCGCGCAGAATGTTGGAGAAGAACCCGGAGGCCGCCTTGTTCGGTGCGCCGGGGCGCACGCAGATGGTCGGCAGCCGGATGCCAATGCCGTCGAAGATGCCACGGCGGGAATAATCGGCAAGCAGCAGTTCGGCAATCGCCTTCTGGGTGCCGTAGCTCGTCAGCGGCGTGGTGAAGAATTCGTCGGGAATGACCTCCGGAAACGGCGTGCCGAAGACGGCGATCGAAGAGGCGAAGACGACGCGCGGGACGTAGGTGGTCTTGAGGCCGAGCTGGCGGATTGCATCGAACAGGGCGCGCGTGCCGTCGAGATTGACCGCGTAGCCCTTGTCGAAATCCGCTTCGGCCTCACCCGATACGATGGCGGCCAGATGGAAGATCAGTTCCGGCTGGCCCTCGATCAGCCGGTCGGCCGCGCCGGCGCCGGCGAGATCCACCGTCAGCGCGGTGGTCACGGACCGGAGCGCTTCCGGCACCGGCGGCGGAAAAGCGTCTGCCAGGGTCAGCCGGGTGACAGGCCGGCCGAAAGTGAGCGGCTCACGCTCAATCCTCTCAACCAGCTTACGGCCAACCATGCCGGCGGCGCCCAGAATCATCACATGCATATCGGCTCTTCCTCCCGTCGGCCGGTGTATTCGATCAAGATCGCGCTGCGCGTCCTATGGTTCGTGCGCTCACTCCTGGCCAGTGTCACGGCGATCCGGGACCGGCCTGATCGGACTATGCCCGATCGAATTCAGATAGATTTGCAACCTGCGGGTCAAGTCCTTGACCGATCCGGAGGCACCAGCAATCGTACATGTGTCGGATATCAGACCCTCAGGTGCTCTGCCCGCTCAGCGCATCGGACATGATCCGAGACAGCGGTCTTGTCATTCGTCCGCATGGCTTCTCCTCCCGTTTCCGATAGCTGTTATCGATACCGGTATCGGTAACAACGCCCATTTTTGCGTTTCCTGTCAAGTAGTGAGTGTTTTCCTTTTTTTGAAAAAGGCCTATGAATTTGACGTTGCCCGCTGGCGAGGCAGTTCGACGATGGGGTCGGTGCAATGCATAAATCGACACTGGAAGAAGTTGCCGCTGCGGCCGGCGTCAGCAAGATGACGGCATCGCGCGCTCTTCGCGGCGCCGCCGACGTCTCCAAGGAGACCCGCGAAAAAGTGCTTGAGCAGGCCGAGCGGTTAAATTACGTCGGCAACCGGCTGGCGCTCTCACTGTCGTCGCAGCGCACCAATCTTGTCGCCGTCGTCGTTCCCAGCATGTCCAACATCGTCTTTCCCGAAATGCTGGCGGGCATTTCGGCCGGGCTGCGAGGATCAGGCATGCAGGCGGTGTTCGGCATCTCCGATTATGATATGGCGAAGGAGCGCGAGATCATTCGCGACATGCTCTCCTGGCGCCCTGCCGCCATCATCGTGACGGGTCTCGATCAGCCGGCAGAAACGGTGAGAATGCTGCAGAATGCCGCGATTCCCGTCATCCAACTGATGGACCTCGACGGTACCCCCATCGATTTCAACGTCGGTCTATCTCATGGCAAGGCCGGAGAAGAGATGGCAAAAGCGCTGTTGGCGGCCGGCCGGCGGCGGTTCGGGTATATCGGCAGCGCGATCGACAGGGATCTGCGCGCCGGCAAGCGGAAAGCCGGCTTCGAGAAAGTGCTGCGCGAGAGCGGCCTTTCTTTCGTGGACGAGCGGTTCAACGCCGCCTATTCCTCGGTGGCGCACGGCAAGCGGCTGTCGATGTCGATGCTCGCGGCGACGAGAGATCTCGACTGCATCTATTATTCCAACGACGACATGGCAACCGGCGGCGTCTTTGCGTGCCTGGAACTCGGCATTTCCAGCCCTGCGGAAATCCTGATCGCCGGATTCAATGGGCTGGATGTCGCCAGCGCCCTCCCCGTCAGGATCGCGACTTCGATTTCGCCACGGCGTCAGATGGGCGAAGTCGCTGCTGCGCTTCTGCTCGCTGCGAGCAGCGGCGACGGAAGTCAGATATCCGAAAAAATTATCGCCTTCACTCCCGAGATCACCGGGGTCGATTGAGGCTTTTGCAGCCTCGGCTTGTCGAAGCAGAATCATGGCTGAGACTCCGGTTCACTGGTCTCGACCGAGCTGCGTAACGAGATCGGCAAGCATGGGGAGCTGGCCCTTGAGAATTTTGATCTCAGCTTCTGGGGTAGGAAACCATCCCGCGCGATCGACCTCGGGAAAAGCCTGGATGCGGCCCGATCGTGGTGGCCATTCGATCTGAAACTCCGAACTCCGCACCGTCTCGACATCAAGCGCCGCGTTCGCCTCCACCGACCAGACGACCACCACTTTTCCGCCGGGTTGGCGATATTCACCGAGCGGGGCGAAGCTTCCTTGAATTTCGACGCCGAGCTCCTCCTGCGCCTCCCGGATCGCTGCCGACAATTCGTCTTCGCCGGCTTCGATCAAACCTTTCGGAATAGACCATGCGCCCTCGTCCTTCTTCGCCCAGAAGGGACCGCCGGGATGGACGAGCAGGACCTCCAGCCTCGTCTCGCAAAGGCGGTAGATGAGAAGCCCGGCGCTACGGACCGGCATCGACAACCCCCTCAATGATCATGGTCTTTCCTCGATGACAACTTTCCACGCGGTGGCGCGTTAGAGGTGACAGCCACACAGACGCGCGGAGAATATCATGCCCAAAGAATTTCGTTTCGACCTGCTTGCCAAGAGCGGCTATGTGGCGCGCGGCGTCGTATTCCTCCTTGTGGCGGGCCTCGCCCTCTTTTCCGGCGTCGCCGGGGGGAAGCCGGAAACGAAGTCGGCACTTTCGACGCTTCTCGCACAGCCCTTCGGCCGCGTCTGGGTTGGTCTCATCGGCATCGGACTTCTCGGTTTCGTCGCCTGGCGACTGGCGCAGTCGCTCGCCGACAGCGACGGCCATGGCCGCGACGCCAAGGCCATCGCCATCCGCACGGTTTTCTTCGGCAGCGCCGTCGTCTATCTCGGCCTTGCCGGTTATGCGCTGGGTCACGCACTCTTCAGCGGCGGCGGGAGCCAGCAATCTGGTGAGAAAGGGTTGGCAGAATGGATCATGTCGCAGCCGTTCGGCGCCTATCTTGCCGTAGCCGTCGGCCTCGGCTTCATCATCGGCGGGGTCGTGACGGCAGCCAAGGGCATCAGCAAGAAATTCGAGCGCTATCTCAGACTTGCGGACGTCAGCGGCGTGGTGACCTCGGTCTGCGTATACGGCCTCGTCGCCCGCGGCGTCGTCTTCGTGATCATCGGAATCTTCTTCGCCTATGCAGGGTTTCGCGTTGATCCTCAGCAGGCAGGCAGCATGGCGGACGCGCTCGAATGGGTGAGACAGCTTCCTTTCGGCTCGATCCTCTATATCGCCGTCGCAATCGGACTGGCGGCCTTCGGGATCTATAACCTCGTCGAAGCGCGCTATCGCGTCGTGCACAGCCCGTCCTTTGATGACGTCAAGCAATCGATCCCCACCCCTGGCCATTAGCAAACGGCTTCCCAAGCGGGCGGGCTGCGCCATCTCTGTCAAATGATCTACTTCACCGGCGATACCCATTTTGCAGATCCCCGCGTCCTTCGCATCGACCGACGCCCCTTTCCCGACATGACGTCGCATGACGTGACCCTGATCCGCAACTGGAACGAGATTATTGGTCCGCAGGACGACATCTGGCATCTCGGTGACTTCATGTCGTCTCGCGGCGGGGACTGTGATCAGCTCCTTTCGATGCTGAACGGGCGAAAGCACCTGATCATTGGGAATAATGATCCCGCGACCACGACGGCGGCGAGGGGATGGACAAGCATTCAGCACTACAGCGAGATGACGCTGGACGATCATCTGCTGATCCTGTGCCATTATCCGTTCCGCACCTGGAACAAGATGGGTAAGAAGTCGATCAATCTGCACGGACATTCCCACGGTCGCCTCAAGCCCCTGCCCCGCCAGTACGATGTGGGCGTCGATGCGCAGGGCCTCAGGCCGGTGTCGCTGCAAGCCCTGTTGTCAACGAAGGCGGGGTCATGATGCCGCTGAAGAGCGCTAAGCGACAGGACGAAATGACAGCCTGGTTTTCCTCGCTGGCGCCGGTCCAGCCGACCGAGATGCTCGGCCTGTGGCGAGGTGCGGGCATCCCATCGGATCACCCGCTCGACGGTGTTCTCGAGAACCTCGGCTGGTTCGGGAAGCGGTTTCACGTCGACATGCGCGCGGACGCCCTCCTCTTTCAGTGGCGGTCGGATCGGCTGGTGGCGATCGACCCCGGCATTTTTCCGATCAGCCTGGCCATCAAGGCGGCGCCGTTCGGCCGCACTCGGATCGCCCGGAACTGGTTCTCCTATCTGCAGAAGGCGCTCCGGGCGCGGGGTACGACCGCGTCGCTGAAGCTTCGGACCTTCGATAACCTCACCACAGCTGCTATGATCTACGACAGGCAGCCAATCGCCGACTATTTCCGCAGGACGGGAGACGACGAGGTCGCTGGTATGATGTTCGTCGACGGCGATGCCCGTCGTTATTTCTTCAAGCTCCGGAGAATCGATGCGGCGTCGAGGCGATGGAGTGAATGAGGCGAGAAAGCAGGCTGCCGCCGCAATGGTTGCACGAAGCCTGCGGGGGGAACAATCTGCTCCGCTCAGGTGTTAGGCCATGCAACCCGGGGGGATCTCATGCGTGCTGCTCTGATCGCGACTTTGCTCTCGCTCTCCTGCCTGCCGGCCAAGGCAACAGCGTCGGAGGCTGGATTTCTACAGTCTTTGGGCGGGGACTGGAGCGGAACCGGAATGGTGCTGACCAAGATAGGCGGCCCGAATCTCAAAGTCTCCTGCACCCTTCGATCCGACGCAGGTACATCGGCCGTCTCGATGAGCGGGACGTGTCGCGGCCTTGCGGTTTTCACCAGAACCTTCTCCGCGACCGTAAAGGCCGCCGGAGAGCGTTATACCGGCAATTACGTGGGACCATCAGGACTGCCGTCGAAGCTTGCAGGGAATAGGAAAGGCGCCGCCCTCAACCTGCGGGTGACTTGGGCGCGGCTGATCAACGGAGACCGAGACGCAGTGCTACTGATCGAAAAAATCGGGCAGAACAGGCTTCGACTGCAGACTGTCGACAAAGACCCTGCTTCCGGCCAGCCGGTCATCACCAGCCGCATCGATTTGCAGCGGCCTTCCCTGGCGGAAAGATAGTCGATCGGGCCGCTGGCCAGAGCGGAGTGACGACTCGATCGTCGCCTTCAGTGCTTCTTGGCGCGATGATCGCCGCAGTCGCCCTCTCCGGGCTTCGCATCATTTTTCGCCCGGCGTCGCTTGTCTGCCGAGAGCGAGCGGCTGACCTCGACCGACTCGGTAAAGCGACCCTGATCGTCGCGACGGACGTAGCGCTTGTCGGGGCCTGTATCGATGAGTTCGCGTTTGGACATGGTGGTCTCCTTGTTGAAGCAGGGAAAACGCGCGAGATTCCAAAAGGATGCATCGACCAGCACCATTTCCAGTCGCGCAGATGATGCCGTGGCTCGCAGCCCTACGCGGCCATGCTGACGAGCGCATTGGTAAGCTGCCTGGTATCATAGGGCTTGGAGAAGAAGACGCCGCGCTCGGGCAAAGCATCCGCCTCCGGCTGCTTCATGCCGGAGACGATGATGATTTCCACGGGCGGCCAGCGATCACGGACCGCCTTTGCCAGCATCAAGCCATCCATGCTTCCCGGCATGTCGATATCGGTAAACAGGATCCGTATGCCGGGCACTCTTTCGAAAAGCATGAGCGCCTCGTCGGCATTGCGTGCCTCGAGCGCCTCAAGGCCTGCCTCCTCGACGATGGCGACCGCCATCATCAGCAGCAGAGCTTCGTCCTCGACCACGACTACCTTGGTTTTCATGTCTGGCTCGTATGCTTTTCGTCCCGGCTTGGAGGGTCAACTTCGCCTTTGGCAACCGGTTCCCCAATCGAAAATATTACTTCGAAGATGAGGCCTTCGGTCCGGTAGTCCACCCGGGATCGCGCCTGCGCCTTCGAAGGGAAGGCACGTTCTATGAGCACCGAGCCGAAGCCCTTTTTCGTCGGCGTCGAGACCGGCGGGCCGCCGGCTTCCGTCCACAGAAGCTGGACGCATCCATCCTCATGTTTCCATTCGATGGTGACTGTTCCATTTTCGCTGCCGAGGCTTCCATACTTGGTTGCATTGGTCGCCAGCTCATGAATCACGAGCGAGAGCGGCAGGGCGGTGTCTGCGGGAAGAACGACGTCCGGTCCTTCGAGATGAATGCGCTCGGCTTGCGAGGCGACATGCGCCCGCAGGGCTGCGGAGAGGATATCCCGAATGGGCGAAGCCGACCCCTCCCGCGACAGGATGAGGTCATAGGTGCCGGCGAGGGCTGCGAGCCGCTCGGCGAAGGAATTGTATCTCTCCGGATCTGACCGCGAGAAGGTTTGTCTGGCAATCGCCTGCACGAGCGTAAAGCCATTCTTGACGCGATGCGCCAGCTCGCGGACGAGCAGGCTTCGTTCCTCCTCCGCCTGCTGATTTTGCCGCCTGCGCTCTTCGAGTTCGTCGAGCAGCCGATCGAAGGTTGCGCCGACGAGCCCCAGCTCGTCCGGTCCCGTCATGCCGGTCCGCGCCGTCGTCTGACCGCTGCGCCAGCTTTCCATCACATCGGCGATCCTCGAGATCGGTATCAGGATGAAGCGGTTGCCGATAAAAATCGCGGCGAGGAAGGCGAAAAGCGCACCGCCGATGATGGCGAGCGTATTCATCAGCGTCGCCCGGTCGATCGGCGCGAAGGCTTCCGCTTTCGAGAAGCCGGCGCTGACATAGAGTGGGTTGGAAGGCAAGGCTATCGGGCGATAGCCGACGATATGCGCTGTTCCGTCCTGGCCGGTCATCTCGATGACATCAGGCTGTTCGGCGTGGATCAGCCGCTGGTATTCCTCGGGCATAACCGTACCGACGAACTGTTCGGGAGAGGGAACGTGCGCAATGATAGTCCCTTTGGCGTCGGCGAGCGTCACCGCATTGCCGGGAGCAACACCGCGCTCGGTGATGCGGTTCTGCAGCCAGTCCAGCCGAATTCCGCTGATGATCATCGCCTTGATGCTATCGCCTTCCATCAGCGGCATCGCGAGCGGCAACACCGGGCGATCGGAAAGGCGGCTCTGCGTATAGGTGCCGACGACGAAGTCCTTGGTCTCCAGAGTCTGCCGGAAGTAATCGCGGTCGGAAAACATCACACCCTGTGGAAACGCCATGCTTCCGCAGATGGGATGCCCATCGAGGCCGGCGACGAAGATGGTGCGGATGTTGGGGATACTTTCGACAACCGATTTCAGTGCATCGTTGCAAGCTTGGACGTCGAGATGCCGGACGGAAGGCATGGCGGATACGGCGACGAGAAGGGCGTGCAGACCCTCGATAATCCGCTCGACTTCCGACGAGGCTTGCCTCGCCGCCTGCGCCGCGGAGGCACGCACTTCCTCGTTGCGCTGATGGCGAAGCGCGACTTCGTTGTAGACGAGCATCGCAACCACCGGCGCCAGCGCCGCGACCGCAACTGCAACCAGTTTGAGCCTCATCCTGCCCCCTCTCGGAAAAGAGTTGGTAGCATGATCGAGACGATCCGGCCCAGACCGCGCGCGCAATCTTGTTTACAAAATATCAACATACGAATCCCGATGCGAGTGCGTACGCCTTGCCGAGCTTTGCATCGCGGCTAGTTAAATCAGAGATGAGTGATGCCAAAAGCACTTCCTCTGAAATCTCTGCAGCCGGGTCTGTGCCGCCACGGCCGTTGACCGGCGCAATGGTGGATGAGGTCGAACGTCTTTTATCGGGCCGAACCCGCGATATCCGCCTGACGGGCGAACTGCGCCGCCGTTTTGAGGAAAGGCTGTGGCGGCAAACGGCGAAGGTCATCCGCTCCTGGATGATTTGGGTCGCATTTGTCGATGTTCTAACGCTGGCGCTGAACGCCCTCCTGCTTCCCCGGCAGATCGTTCTGTCGATGATTGCGCCCGCCTGCGTTTTGCCGCCCGCGGCAATCTTGACCGCGGTCGTCTGGAACAAGCCGCGGCCGGCGGCCGTTCAGCGGGCGTCGCTGCTTGTGGGAATGTCCCTCATTCTCCTCTCGGTCGGGCTCGTCGGCGTTTTTGCCGGCGGCGAATTTTACGAGCGGCATTTGAGCATCATGTTGTTCGTCGCGACGAGCGCAATCACCATCTTCAGCGTGCCGCTGGCCTGGACGACCGCAATCGCCTGTTATGCCCTTTGTCTCTACTTCATCCTTCAATGGCACAACCCGCTTTTGGAAGCGGGCAGCGTCGTCGCCGCGACCCTGTTCTTTTCCTGTGGGATCATCGCGACGGTGGTCGCCAGGCGAACGATGAACATCCTGGCGCAGAAGACATTTCTTCTGGACTGCAGGGATCAACGCCGTGTCGCGGAGCTGGCCGACGCGAACGCCCGATTGGAGCGGCTGGCCCGAACCGACCCGCTCACCGGGATCGCCAATCGCCGTTGGATGATGGAAACGCTTGAGGGCCTCTGGCGCAATGGCCGCGAAACTGGCGTCGCCATGCTGATGTGCGATATTGATCATTTCAAGGGGCTGAACGATAAGCTCGGCCATGGCGAAGGCGATCGCTGCCTCGTCAAGGTTGCCGGCATCATCCAGAGCTGCGTGCGCGCAGATCGCGATCTTGTCTCTCGACATGGCGGCGAGGAGTTTCTCATCGTGCTTCCTGATGTCGATGAAGAAGAGGCCGTCGCGGTCGCCAGGCGAATACGCGAAAGCGTGGAAGCGGCCGCCCTGCCGAACCCGGCCTCCAGCGTTGGCCCCTCGGTGACGCTGAGCGTCGGGGTGGCGTTCAAATCGGCACTCGATACGGATGTTTCGTTGGCCAATCTCCAGCACGAGGCCGACATGGCGCTTTACCGCGCCAAGGAGGCCGGACGCAACCAGGTCTCGATCTTTCGTCGTCCGCCTGCTGCCGCCGGACAGACCGCCGCGCGACGTCAGGGGTAGCGGATAGACAGATCGATCAGAGCTCATCCCCCGAACGATCAGCCAGCCCGCAGCCACATAGTCGACGGTCGCGGGAAGGCCGGCCCTATGGCCAGTCGGGTGATCGAGGTCATCGGATCACCAGGATCAATACCATCGCGATGGCGGAGATGAAGCCGGTGACGCTCAGACCGAATGTCAGATATTCGGCTGTCTTTTGCCCGTGATGGCCAAGCTCCACGTTTCCAAGCACAGCCGCGAAGCCTCCGGCCAACCAGCTCGCCAACGTCAATATGCCAAGGAGAAGCGCCCAATGTGTTGCTGTGTCCATCGTCTTGCTCCCGTTACGGCTAC
The DNA here is from genome assembly GCF_019685435.1 of Rhizobium sp. NLR10b. Lineage (NCBI taxonomy): Bacteria > Pseudomonadati > Pseudomonadota > Alphaproteobacteria > Hyphomicrobiales > Rhizobiaceae > Rhizobium > Rhizobium sp. NLR10b. Next base: position 83,208 of record NZ_JABDWV010000008.1, read on the forward strand.
TTTTCCTCGCAAGGGAAACGCTCCTGCGCGTCTGATCAGTAACCACATAGCTGCCGTTTTGTTTCCGTGCGGTATCTGCAATTTCGTCCAAAGCCGCCAACTAGTTCATCGGCCATCAACAGTCGTGTTTTCAGCAGATCTCTTGGATTCTCCTTCGGTAACCAGTCGGGGAAACAATCTGGCCCTCAATGAAGGCAGCGATCGTCTCAAAACCACGCCCGTTGATCGCCATCATGCTGGCGCCGAGCACAACCCGACGCGACCGTTCGAAGAGCTTCGCCATGGATTTCCGCAGCTGGTCGGCTTCGCCGCCGCGGGGGCCGAAATCGTCTCTGTTGAAATTGTAATTGGGGCGCATGCTGTCTCGCCTCAGATAACATCGCTGACTGCAGTGGCTGAAAATGCAGCCTTGCTCGTGCTCGAACGAACCTCGAGGATCGAATGCTCAGTTAGGTCGTCACCTAGCTGAATCACAGCCAACGCAATATTCGCCATGTTGAAGCAAAAACATTCCTAGCCAGCGGAGCAAAAGGAACGACCTGTCTTTCTCTTGCCATCTAAGGCGCATAAAAGCTCTTAAACTAGTTCGCACGTGAAAGCGTACCGATTAAGAAGGCTGCCTTAAACAGTTCCATGAAAGCATCGATATCAGACCACATTCTTGCGTCAGCCGGCGCACTTTTCTACCGCGAGGGTATTCGCGCTGTTGGCATTGACCGGATCATCGACGAAACCAAGGTCGCCAAAGCGACGCTCTATCGGCATTTCCCGTCAAAGGACCATCTCGTCGCCGCCTATCTTCAGGACCGTCATGAGCGCGTCGTCCGCTCTCTTGAAGAAGTCTTAGACGAGGCAGCCAATCCACGGGATCAGCTCAAGCTCGTCTTTGAGCGGTTGCATGAGAAGGCTGATAGCCCTGAATTTCGAGGATGTGCGTTCGCTCTGGCGGTGGCCGAGCACGGCGATTCCGAACGTGTCGTTACCGTCGCACGTGCCCACAAAGCCGCCGTCAGCCAAATGTTTCGCGCGCTCATGGCGAGGGCGAATGCCGCAGCACATCAGCCGGCTGCTCACCTTGCCCTCCTTTACGAAGGAGCGCTGGCGACAGTCGCCGTTGGCCGCGATCCCCGAGCCGTGCTGACCGCCAGAGACTGCGCTCTTTTCGTTTTCGACGCCGCACTTTCCCCAATCAAGGACGCTGAACAGGCATAGTATGACCAAAGCAATCGACTACTTCTTCGGCATCGGTTCACCTTGGTCCTTCATCGGTCTCGATGCTTTTACGGAACTTGCGGGAAGGCACGGAGCGTCGATCCGCCCGCACGTCATCTCTATTATTGAGGACAATGGCGGTATCTATTCGCGCAACCGGCCCGAGGCGCGGCGCGCCTACTGGACCAAGGACCTGAAGCGCTGGGCGGCATTGCGCGGCAAGACGCTCAGCTTGGAAAATCGATCCGCGCTTTCCGATCCGACTCCGGCGGGCTTTATGGTGATTGCCGCCATCGAGGATGGCCTGGACTGGCTCAAGCTGACGCGCGCTCTTCAGGCGGCCTTCTGGACGAATGGCGATGATATCGGCCGAAGCGAAATCCGCCAGGCTATTGCCCAAACGGCAGGTTTCGATGGAACAAAGCTCGAAGATCGGGCTCGGTCGGAGGCGATCCAGTCAGTCTGGCGATCCAACATAGAAGGCGCCAAGAACGCCGGTATCTTCGGCCTTCCGACGTTTCGTTACGAGGACGAGCTCTACTGGGGCCAGGACAGCCTGCCATTCCTGGAACGCCATCTGAAGGGCGAGAAGATCGCCGTCTGACACCCATAGACTGGGTGCAAACACATATGCGCGATTTCTCGCCGCCACCACTGCTGACTGAGGAACCAGAAATGGGCGCCCTATCCACCGAGCTATCCGATCAGTTGCTGTCGATGTTCGGCAATCGCTTCTCGATTTCGCAGGCGCTGCGCGAACAGCATGGCCGCGGTGAATCCCACCACGCATCGGCAATCCCCGATGCCGTGGTGTTTGCGGAAAGCACGGACGAGGTCGCCGAGATCGTTCGGCTCTGCGCGGCCGAAAACGTGCCCGTCGTCGCCTTTGGCGCGGGCACGTCGCTCGAAGGCCATCTGACCGCGGTGCGCGGTGGCATTTCCATCGATCTTTCGCAGATGTCGCAGATCATTCGCGTCAGCGCCGAGGATCTCGACTGCACCGTCCAAGCCGGCGTCACGCGCGAACAGCTCAACGCTTATCTGCGCGATCAGGGCCTGTTCTTTCCGATCGACCCGGGCGCCAACGCTTCGATTGGCGGCATGGCAGCGACCCGTGCATCAGGCACCAACGCCGTTCGCTACGGCACCATGCGCGAGAACGTGCTGTCGTTGACTGTTGTGCTGCCGAGTGGCCAGGTCATCCGGACCGGCGGGCGGGCGCGTAAATCGGCAGCTGGATATGACCTCACACGCCTGTTCGTCGGTTCGGAAGGCACGCTCGGTATCATCACTGAACTGACGTTACGGCTCCAGGGGGTTCCGGAAACCATTTCGGCGGCCCTTTGTTCATTCGAGAACGTTGAGCAAGCGGTCAACGCGGCAATTGCGATCGTGCAGCTTGCGATTCCAGTCGCCCGGATGGAACTGATGGACCGTGGCCTAATTTCCGCCACCAACGCTTATTCCGGTCTCTCTCTCAAGATTGAAGATACCCTCGCCTTCGAGTTCCACGGATCCCCTGCCTCGGTTCAGGAGCAGGTCGAATTGGTTGGAGAAATCGTGAAGGATCACGGTGGCAAGGACTTCGAATGGGCCAACGCGCCGGAAGAACGAAACCGTCTCTGGAAAGCCCGCCACAACGCCTTCTACGCGGTCGTCTCGCAACGGCAAAATGCACGGGGCTGGTCATCCGATGTCTGCGTTCCGGTTTCGGAACTCAGCGGCTGCATTCTCAAGACGCGCACGCTCTTGCAGGACTGCAGCGTTCCGGCTGCCATTCTCGGCCATGTCGGCGACGGCAACTATCATGTGGTCTTCGCCGTGGATTCGGATAACGAAGCGGAGCTCGCGGAGGTCGCCGCCATCAACAAGAAGATGGTGGAACACGCAATCTCCGTCGGCGGCACGTCGACCGGGGAACACGGCGTCGGCACCGGCAAGATCGGCTATCTGCGTCAGGAACATGGAGACGCCGTCGAGCTGATGGCCCTGCTCAAGAACGCCATCGATCCCAAAGGCATCATGAACCCCGGCAAGATCCTGCCGGCATAAGTGCTGCTCATTTTTCCACCCTTGCCGCGGGAGACGGTGCGATGGACGGTTTCAAACCCCACAGCTCTCACTGGGGTGCATTCTATGGACGGCACCAGAGCGGCGAGCTCAAAATCCGTCCCCATCCCGCCGACCCGCATCCATCTCCCCTGCTCGGCAATCTTCCCGCGATCGCACATAGCTCCGCCCGCATCCGGCGCCCGGCCGTCAGACGAGGCTGGCTTGAAGGCAGGCCTGATAATGCGGAGAAGCGCGGAAGCGACGTCTATGTCGAGGTCGCCTGGCCGGAAGCGCTCGATCTGGTCGCCAACGAGCTTCGCCGTGTCTACGGCAAAGTCGGGCCGCAAGCCATCTTCGGCGGCTCGTACGGCTGGTCGAGTGCCGGACGGTTTCATCACGCCCAAAGCCAGATCCACCGCTTCCTGAACGTGCTCGGCGGATATGTAAGATCGGTCAATACCTACAGTTCGGGCGCGGCGATGGTCGTCATTCCGCATGTGCTCGGCCCCTATGATCATTTCGACCGAAAGAGCGTCACCTGGGAGGCGATCGAGCGTAGCACCGAGCTGATCGTCGCCTTCGGCGGCATGGCGGTCAAGAACACCGATGTCCATGGCGGCGGCATCAGCCGGCATGTCGTGCGCCCTGCGCTGAGCGGTGCCCGCGCGCGTGGTGCGCGCTTCGTTCTCATAAGCCCGCTCAAGGATGATATTGCCACCGATCTCGATGCGGAATGGCTGCCAGTCATCCCCGGAACCGATGTCGCGCTCATGCTCGCAATCGCCTTCGTTCTCGTCGCCGAGGGGCGGCATGACCGGGAATATCTCGACCGCTATACGACAGGCTATCCACGCTTCGAGGCTTATCTGCTGGGACGCGAGGATGGCGTCGAGAAGAGCCCGCAATGGGCAGCCGGCATCTGCGGTATCGCCGCCGAGACGATCGTGGATCTGGCGCGGAGCATGGCGAATGCCCGAACGCTGATCACCGTCAGCCATTCCCTGCAGCGCGCCGATTACGGCGAGCAGCCGGTCTGGATGGGGATCGTGTTGGCGGCCATGCTCGGCCAGATCGGGCTCGATGGCGGCGGCTTTTCCTATTCGCTCGGTGCGCTCGGCAACATCGGCAAGCGCCAACTCACCGTCCCCCTGCCGACGCTCAGGCAGTTCCACAATCCGGTGACGGATTTCATTCCTGTCGCACGGATCGCAGACATGCTGCTGAACCCCGGCGATCCGTTCCACTACAATGGCCAGTCTTTGCGCTATCCTGACATCCGCCTCGTTTATTGGGCGGGCGGCAATCCGTTCCATCATCATCAGGATCTCAACAGGCTGCGCAAGGCATTCAAGAAGCCGGAGACGATCATCGTGCACGAGACGGCGTGGACGTCTTCGGCGCGCCACGCGGATATCGTCCTACCCGCGACCACGTCGCTCGAGCGTGACGATATCGGCGCGGCCGACCGCGATCCGATGATGATCGCCATGAAGAAGCTGATCGAGCCGGTCGGCGAAGCACGCTCCGACTACGAGATATTCGCTGATATCGCAGAGCGCCTCGGCAGGCGCGGCGAGTTCACCGAGAACCGGTCAAGCCGTGAGTGGCTGGCTTTCCTCTTCGAGACCACCCGAACAGCACTCGCCGCCGCCGGGCATCCGGCGCCGGATTTCGAAACGTTCTGGGAAAAGGGTGAGCTGATGCTGCCGGTAAAGCCTGACGATGGCGGGCCTGCGCGCGCATTCCGCGCCGATCCAGACGGCAATCCGCTGCCGACGCCATCGGGCAGGATCGAAATCTTCTCTGACACGATAGAGAGCTTTGGCTATGACGATTGCCGAGGCCATCCGCGCTGGTATGAACCGGCCCTGGAGACAGACCCCGTAGAGACAACCTATCCTCTTTACCTCATCTGCAACCAGCCCCACGCGCGCCTTCACAGCCAGCTGGACTATGGTGACTTCAGCCGTTCCACCAAGATCGGCGGCCGGGAGCCGGTGCGCATGCACCCTACCGATGCGGCAGAGCGTGGCATTTCGGACCAGGATATCGTCAGGCTGTTCAACGCCCGCGGCAGTTGCCTGGCGGCTGCGGTGATCAGTGGGGACGTAAGACCGGGTGTCATGCAGCTTGCCACCGGCGCATGGTTCGAGCCCGATGATGCTGATGCCGCGATGGCCATGTGCATTCATGGCAACCCGAACATCCTCACCCGTGACGCCGGTACATCGCAGCTTGCCCAAGGCTCGACGGGCCAACTGACGAAGGTCGATGTCGAGCGCTTTACCGGTGAACTGCCGCCCGTGCGCATTCTCGACGGAATGACGTTTAGGGCCGGATAGACCGGCATCGCGCAATCTCGCTCGCCGGGCGATCGACGGCCGGAAATCTTGATCCTCGTGCTTCGGATTGCGCTGATAAAATAATCTACAGATTTGGTAGAAAAAGAACAACCAGTCTTTCTCGAAACTGATCCCCTCCCATAGGCTCCTGTTTGTAATCAGCCCGGCAACCAAACAGGACCGCTTCATGAACGACCGTTCTTCTCGCCCTCTTCTTTCCCGGCGTCGTCTGCTGACCGCCACCTCTGCACTGGCATTTGGCGCTCTGGTCGCAACAGCGAATGTAACCCCGGCATTGGCTGAGAACGGCGCGCATGATGGCGGGGATGTCGTCTTCCTGATCGACTCACTGGGCGACACCTGGATTCCCAACAACAGCGCGATCTCGAGCTTTCAGGGCCACATCTGGGGCCATGTCACCGACAAGCTTCTTTATGTCGATGCCGACGGCAAAGTCAGCCCGTGGATCGCCGAGCGCTGGGAGCAGAACGACAATGCGACGGAATTCACCCTGCATCTCAAGAGCGGCGTGACCTTCTCCGACGGCAGCCCACTCGATGCGGCAGCCGTCGTGGCAAATCTCGACATCTGGTATGCCGGACGCAAGAGCGAGGGCATCAATCCGATCGGCTTGTTCCCCAAGACCTATGATCATGCCGAAGCCGTCGATGCGACAACCGTGAAGGTCTTCTTCAAGAAGCCGACGCTCGGCTTCATTCCGACGCTCGGCTATCATGGCTCGATCCTTATCTCCCCGAAGACCATCGCCTCGCCAGCAAGCAGCCAGGCCGATCTCAGCAAGACCTCCGGCAGCGGCCCCTACGTCGTCGAGTCCTGGAAGGAAGGCGACTACGTCAAGCTTACCAAGCGCAAGGATTACAACTGGGGTCCTGCGGCGGTCGGCCAGACAGGTCCGGCCCATCTCGACAGGATCACCTACAAGCTCGTCTCGGAACCGTCGCTGCGCGTCGCAGCCGTCCAGTCCGGCCAGGCCGACGTAGCCTATAACGCATCGCCGCAGGAACTTGAGTCTCTCAAGTCGGAAGGCCTCACGGTAGCGACGCCGCGCTATCTCGGCTTCGTTAACGGCTGGGCGATCAACACCAAGCTTGCGCCCTATGACGATATAAAGGTTCGCCAGGCGCTTCAGGCCGGCATCAATCGCCAGGAGATCATCGACACGGTCTATACGCCCGACTGGAAGCTTGCGACGTCGTTCATTCAGAGCAACGTTCCGGGCGCGAGCGACCAGAGCGCGCTGCTTGCCTACAATCCTGAAAAGGCAGAGAAGCTTCTCGACGAGGCAGGCTGGAAGAAGGGAACGGGCGGCGTCCGCGTCAAGGATGGCAAGCCGCTGTCGTTGACGCTGAATTCCAACCCCTACCTCGCGACATCGAAATCGATCGATGAACTGATTGCGCAGCAGCTCGGCAAGATCGGCTGGAAGGTCGATATCCGTGCCTATGACGTCGTGACCTACGGCCAGAAGGTAAAGTACGGCGGCGCGGGCGTACCGGCATATGAGGTGACGCGCTCCTTCATCGACGCGGGCACCGTCGCCAGCATCCTGACGAATGCCAACAATGGCGAGAACTGGTTTGCGCTCGACGAGAGCGACAAGACCCTCAATGACCTGCGCGACAAGATCGCCGGCGCCGGCTCCATCGAAGCCCGCAAACCGCTGCTCGACGAATTGCAGAGATACGTGCTCGACCAGGGCTATTTCATTCCGCGAACCCAGATCGTCCAGCGCATCTACGTGCAGTCGCCGAAGCTCAGGGGAGAGATCTACAACGGCGTCGCCTATGCCAGCTACTACACCGCCACGAAAAGCGAATAGGCCAGCCGTTCAACAGACTAGAGAGGTGATGGGCATGAGCAAAGCCTATTTCGACTACGCTGGAAAGCGGCTCCTGCAGGCGATCGTCGTGATCCTGCTGTCTTATGTTTTCACCTTCGTCGTCGTCAGCATCCTGCCCGGCGATCCTGTCACCAACGTCCTGAACAACCCTCAGAACGGCTTCACACCGGACGAAATCAAGGAGATCATCGCTGCGCAGGGGCTGGATAAACCGATCCCCGTGCAGCTTTGGAACGCCTTTTCCGGCTTCGTGACCGGCGATCTCGGTCTGTCGATGCGAACCAACCGGCCGGTTGCGACGCTGATCGCTGAGGTTCTGCCGTCGACACTCGTGCTTGCCTCGGCGGGCCTCGCAGTTGCCCTGTTGCTGGCGGCAATCATCGCCTATGGCACGCAATTTCTGCCCCGACGGTTCGGCCAGGGACTGCTCCGCGGCTTCCCGTCGCTGTTCCTGTCGGTTCCGAACTTCGTTATCGGCCTGGTGCTGATCCATCTCTTCGGCTTTCAGCTCGGCGTCTTTCGCGTTATCGAGCCCGACAGTTTCTGGGCAACACTTTTCGCAGCGATTGCCCTCGGCATTCCGATCTCGGCACAGATCGCCGAAGTCCTGATTGCCAATCTCGACCACGAATCCGGCCAGGACTATGCCGCCGTCGCACGCGGACGAGGACTCGGCCAGATGCGTCTCTTCGTCATGCACCTGCTCAAGCCTTCGTCGCTCCCGGTCATCACGGTCGTCGCCTTGACGATCGGCGAGTTGCTCGGAGGCTCGCTGATCACCGAAACGGTGTTCGGGCGAAACGGGCTCGGCAGCCTGGTGCAACGATCGGTCAGCACGCAGGACCTGCCGGTTCTGCAAGCGGTCGTTTCGCTTGCCGCGGTAGTCTTCGTCGTCGTCAACCTGATCGCCGACCTCACCTACCCGCTCCTCGATCCGCGCGTCAAACTTCTCGGCGGGCAGGCGCGCCGCCCGACGACCGCCGATGACAGCTCTCTCCCCATCTCCAAGGCGGTGACCCCATGACACTTGCCTCTGTCTCCTCCACCCCGCGCGCGACGGCGATCGGCCGTCTGGCTCGCCTACGCGTGCCGCCTATGGTCATCTTGTCTTTGCTGGTGGTTGCTCTGGCGATCGGCTGGTCTTTGGCGCCTGGCCTCTTTACCCATTACGATCCGGTGAACGGCACTCCCGCCCAAAAGCTGCTCGGCCCAAGTGCGGCACATTGGTTCGGTACCGATCATCTCGGCCGCGACCTCTATGCACGCGTCGTCTATGGCACCGCCTCGTCGGTGGCGAGCGCGCTGATCGCGGTCGTCATCGGCGTCGTCGCTGGCGGGGTTGTCGGATTGCTGGCCGGCTTCTTCGGCGGCTGGGTGGACACGGCCTTTGCCCGTCTCGTCGACGTGTTGCTGGCCATCCCAAAGTTCCTGCTGGCGGTCATCGTCGTCACCGCAATCGGTTTCGACACGACCAATGCGGCAATTGCGACGGGCGTGTCCGCCGTCGCCTTGTTTGCCCGGGTGATGCGCTCCGAAGTCATCAAGACCCGGCAGGCGACATTCGTCGAATCGTCTTTCCTCCTCGGTGGCTCGCGCTGGCACATTCTATGGCGCCACGTACTTCCGAACGCATCGCGATCGGTGCTGCCCCTTGCCGTCCTGCAGTTTGGCGATTCCATTCTGGTGATCGCCAGCCTTGCCTTCCTTGGCTACGGCGATCCGCCGCCGGCTTCCGACTGGGGTCTGCTGATCTCGATCGGCAAGGATTACCTCAAATGGCCCTGGTTGGTTTATGCCCCGGCCCTCGTCACGATCGCAACCGTCCTCTCTGTAAACAGGATCAGCCGATGGCTCCGCAAGACAGACTGACCATGCTTTCAAACCGCCCATCGACCCCGCTGCTGCGGGCCGAAGGATTGTCGGTTGCCTACGGCACCCATAGGGTCGTCAGCAATGTCGGCTTCGAGCTTCAACGCGGCAAAGGTCTCGCGCTGATCGGCGAATCCGGATCGGGAAAGTCGACCATCGCCCGCGCCGTCCTACGACTGCTTCCCGCAGCGGGACAGGCCACGGGCCGCGTCGAATTCAAGGGCCAAGAGCTTCTGGGGCTTTCGGAGCGCCGCTTCCGCCCGTTCAGGGGACGCAGGATAGGCTTCGTCCCGCAGGACCCCGGCAACTCCCTGAACCCGGTCCGCACGATCGGCGCACAAGCAATGGAAGCCGTCGCGCTGCTGGGCCAACCGGACAAGGCGCTTCGCAAGGCACTCGTTCTTGAGACATTCGCGCAGGTCGGGCTCGACAATCCGCAGCGTGTCTTTGATTCCTATCCGCATCAGCTTTCCGGCGGCATGCTCCAGCGCGTGCTGATCGGGCTCGCCGTTCTGCCGCGGCCGTCGCTGCTGATCGCAGACGAGCCGACCTCCGCGCTCGATGTGACGATCCAGAAGCGTATTCTCGACCTGTTGTCAAAGTTGCAGGAGGAACTGCAGATCAGCCTTCTGCTGATCACCCATGACCTGGCGATCGCAGCCGAGCGCGCGGATTCCATCGTGGTCCTCAAGGACGGCATCGTCCAGGAGGCTGGCAGTACCGCTACGATATTCTCCGCGCCTTCCTCCTCCTACGCCAGAAAACTTCACGGCGACGTGCCGGCACTCAACCCAGACCGGTACCGGCCGTTGCGAGAGCCCGGTTTCCGGCATCTTGGCGCCCTGCGCGAAAAGACACCGAAGATCGAGGTCAGCGGCGTAACGAAGACCTTCACCGTCGACGGCAAGGTGCTGACCGCCGTCAACGACGTCTCGTTCGACGTTCAGGCGGGAACGACGCATGCGCTGGTCGGTGAGTCCGGATCAGGAAAGACAACGGCGATCCGGCTTCTGCTCGGGCTAGAGCAGCCCGACGCCGGGAAGATCGCGGTCGGCGGCGAACAGGTCAACGGTCGGTCACCCGAACAGCTGCGCTCTGTCTGGCGGCACCTGCAGCTCGTCTACCAGAACCCCTTCACATCGCTCGATCCGACCTGGAACGTCGAGAGGCTCGTGCGCGAGCCGCTGGACCGCTTCAGGATCGGGACCCATCAGGAGCGGGCGCTTGCGGTGCGCAAGGCATTTGCAGATGTCGGGCTGGGAGAGCATCTCCTGTCCCGCAAGCCCGCCGCCTTGTCTGGCGGTCAGCGCCAGCGCGTCGCCATTGCCCGCTCGCTTGTCCTGAAACCTGATGTGATCGTGCTTGACGAGCCTACCTCTGCGCTCGACGTCAGCGTTCAGGCCGATATTGTCGAGGTGCTGCTGTCGCTGCAGGTCAAGCTTGGCCTTACCTATATTTTCGTGTCGCATGATCTGGCGCTCGTGCGCCAGCTTGCCCACACGGTCTCCGTCATGCAGCGCGGACGCATCGTCGAGCATGGCACCGTCGGAGAGATCTTCGATACCCCCCGCCAGCCCTATACCCGTTCTCTGTTGGAATCGATCCCGTCAGGCGCCGCTGCGCGAACTCGGCCCCTGCAGCACAGGCAGATCTTCAACGAGGAAAAGATTGCATGACCGTCATCGCCCCCGCCCCGGCACCGTCCGCATCATTCCGTCCGAAGAAACGGCTTGGCTTCAACACGCGCGTCTCGTTCAACGACGAGACCGGCCCGGCTCACGGCTTGCGGGAAGGCATCGAGCTTTTCAAGGCAGCAGAACGTCTGGGCTACCAGTCGGGTTGGGCCTATCAACGCCATTTCGACCATTATCTGTCCTCACCGCTCCCCTTCTTTGCCGCAGCCGGCCAGCACACCAGGCATATCGTCCTCGGTTCGGCCGTCATTCCGATGCGCTATCAGGATCCCATCCTGCTGGCGGAAGCCGCAGGCACGACAGATCTCCTGATCGGCGGCCGGCTGGAACTGGCGATCTCGACCGGCTCCAACGCCGCCTTCGATGCCGTCTTCGGCACGGTCGATACCGACGCCCGGACGGAAGCGAAACGCCGTCAAGCCCGTTTTCTTTCCGCGATCGCAGGCGAAGTTCTGCACACCATCGCAGGACCCGGCCAGGGTGCCGCGGAGGGCAGCCAACTCAGAGTGACGCCGCATAGTCCGACCCTTCGCTCGCGCATCAGACAGGGCTCCGCCAGCTTAGGATCGGCGATACAAGCCGCCGAACTCGGCATCGGGCTGATCGCCGGAACCGTACAGCATGACCACGCCGAAGGTGAGAGCTTCGGAGATTATCAGGCGCGCTGCATCGAGGCTTTCCGCGCCACCTGGCGGAGGGAACGGACAAGCGAGCCGCCGTCTGTTGCTGTGGCAGCGTCGATCCTGGTCGGCACCACGCCGGACCTTCGCGAAAAATACGCCGCCTATGATCTCGAGCGTCGCACTCAAGGCATTGCAGCATCGCGGCCGAAGGGCGCGCTTGAGCCGAGCTCGCGGACCAACCAGCCGCCAGCAAGCCAGATATCACCGGTCTTCCACGGCACGCCGGACCAGGTCATCGAAGCGGTGCTCAGTGATCCCGGCCTTGCCGTGGCCGACGAAGTCGTCCTCTTTCTGCCGCCTGCCTTCGACCTTGCCGAGAACATCCGGCTGCTCAGCGATCTTACTGAAACCGTCGCTCCAAGCCTCGGTTGGTCGCCCCACTGGTAAGGCCGCCGCCCGGACAGATCTTCACGGGAGCGATTAGGGAATATTTTCTATAGTTTCGATGGAAATAGAAAGACCTGTCTTCCTTACTCCTTAGCTGCCGCCTAACTTTTGTCCAGCATTCGACAATCAGAGGAGCTCCCATGTCCGCGGAATTCATCAGCGTCAGCTTTCCCAACGCCTCGAACGATCTCGATCCCATCCCGGACGCTCCGGTCGATCCCAGCTATCTCGAGCGCTATGCACGCGCGCTCGATGACTACGGCTTCAACTATACGCTGATCCCCTACTCGTCCTCCTCCTTCGACCCATTCACCATTGGCGCCACCGTCCTTGCGCATACGAAGAACATCAAGATCATCGTCGCGCTCAGGCCCAATACCGTCTATCCGACAGTTGCGGCCAAATCGCTTGCCACACTTGACCAGTTGAGCGGCGGCCGGGTGGTCGTTCACTTCATTGCCGGCGGCAGCGATGACGAGCAGGCGCGCGAGGGCGACTTCCTCAACAAGGAGCAGCGCTACGAGCGGCAGGAGGAATATATCCGTATCCTGCGTCTTGCATGGAGCTCGACCGAGCCCTTCGATTTTGACGGCGAATATTACCAGTTCAAGCAGTTCCGCAGCGCCGTTCGTCCGACGAATGGAACCATCCCCATCTCGGTCGGCGGGTCATCGGACGCAGCCTACCGGATCGGCGGCTCGCTCGGCGATATCTTCGGACTATGGGGCGAACCGCTGGCGGAAACCAAGCAGCAGATCGAGCGGATCTACGCCGAGGCAGCAAAGGCCGGTAGGACCGACCGGCCCCGGATCTGGGTGACGTTCCGTCCGATCGTTGCAGAAACCGACGAACTGGCCTGGGAAAAGGCCCACCGGGTCCTCGACCGCCTCAAGGACAACCGGGAAAAGGGCCTTCATCGCGCGCCGCCCGCCGCCCCTCGTCCCGCCAATGTCGGATCGCAGCGGCTTCTCGACATTGCTGCGCGCGGCGACGTTCACGATCGCGCCCTGTGGTATCCGACGGTCACGGCGACCAATGCCTCCGGGGCGACTACCGCGCTCGTCGGATCGCCGCGCACCATTGCAGATTCGATCCTTGACTATATCGATCTCGGCGCCGACCTGATCTCTATACGCGGCTACGACAATTTCAACGATGCCGTCGATTACGGCCGGTACATACTGCCCTTGGTGCGCGAAGGCATACGCGAGCGGGAAGAGGCAAAGAAGAAGGCCGCCGCCTGATGAGTGCGCGCGTCACGGCTTTCGATTCAAGTCTGCTCAACGCGACGACGCGCGCGCTTGCGGACGCAGCTTCCCGAGGCGGACCGAACGGGGGATTTTCCCTGGATTGGTATCCGGGCGGTTCACCAAAGCGGCCTGCTCGAAAGCACTGTCGCGGCGAGATATGGCGGCTCTGGTGCAACGCTCCACGACGCGGCAACGATCCTTGCGGCTCTCGGCCGTGGCGATCCATCGGTGGCGCTGATCAGCGCCATGACGATCTTCAACCACCTCGGCCAGGCAACCAAGAGCCATTGGCCCGAGGACCTTTACAAGCGCCTGCTGACCCAGTCCAAACAGTATCCGCTGCTGCTCAATGCTGCACGTGTCGAACCGGAACTGGGCTCGCCCGCCCGTGGTGGCCTGCCGGCGACGGTCGCCCGCCGGACGGCGTCCGGCTGGTCGATCACCGGCCGGAAGCGCTTCGTCACCGGCGCACACGGTCTGACCCATTTCCTGGTCTGGGCGCACACGGATGAGCCAGCCGCCCGGGTGGGAACATTCGTCGTGCCGAACAAGCTTCCGGGCATTCGCGTCATCGAAAACTGGAACAGCCTTGGCATGAGAGCCTCGGGCTCCCACGATGTGGAATACACCGACGTGGAAATCCCGCTGGAAAATGTCATCGATCTGGTCGATCCATCGGTTGCACAGCAGGACAACCGCGCCCATGCAGCAATCACGCTGGCGCTGACTGCGCTCTATCTCGGGGTGGCCGAAGCGGCACAGGAGGCATTCATACGCTTTGCTGAGGACCGTGTTCCGACCAACCTCGGCCATCCGATTGCCCGCACCGAGCGCTTCGTGACGCTTTCTGGCGAGATCGACCTTCACGTTTCCGGCGCCCGGCAGCTAATTTTCGATGCCCTGAAGGACAAGCAAGCCGAGGCCGAAAAGCACATCCGGGCCCGGTTGCTTGCCGGCCGGCAGCTGCGCGACGCGGTGCAGATCGCCGTGCGCGGCATCGGCAATCCCGGCCTCGGGAACGAACTGGGGCTTGAGCGGCATTTCCGGGACATTCAGTCGGTGCTCGTCCATGCCCCGCAGGAGGACACTTCCATCTCCATTCTCGGGCGCGCCGCCTTCGAACGTTGGAAAAGCGAAAGGGACGCGCCATTGGAACCTCCGATCGATTTCACGGTATTGAAGACGGCCTGATCATGACACGCTACATCATCATTGGTGCCGGTGCAGTCGGCGCGAGCCTCGCGGCCGAGTTCGAGACGCATGGCGTGCCCTACGTGCTCATCGGGCGTGGCACCCAGATCGCCCATATCGGCGCTCATGGTCTGTCCTATCGGCGGCCGGGCGGACATCGTGTGCTCAAGCTCAACACCGCCGACATGGCTTCGCCGCCAGCGCTTCGCGCGGGCGATATTCTGGTCCTTGCGGTCAAGGCGCAGGATGTCGAATCGGCCACGGAATTCTGGGCTTGGCGGCAGGTCGAGGGTGGAGGCTTTGCATCGGAACTGCCACTCGTGACGTTACAAAACGGTCTCGCTGCGGAAGACATCGCACTGCGGCGCTTCGATCGTGTCTATGCGGCGAGTATCCGCATTCCGGCTCGCTACACCGTCACCGGGGAGGTCGTCGTCGGAGGCGAGCCGAATGTCGGCATCGTCGCCCTCGGCCGCTACCCCGAGGGGCTCGACGACACGGCCTTGTCGATCGTCGCCGATCTTGCAAAGGCCGGCTATCTCGCCGAAGCGCGCCCCGATATCCGGCGATGGAAGGCGGCCAAGCTCGAGCACAACGTCACCAATGCCGTCGAGCTTTTCGCGGGTCCGCCCGAAGTCCGCTCAAAGGCCGCAGCCAGCCTTGCGCAAGAGGCACGTACCGTCCTCCTGGCTGCCGGATACGATCCCGCAGCGCCCTCGGATTGGAAGATCGACATCTCAACCTGGCGGGTTGCGCCGGAGAGTGGCATCAAGCCGGGTCAACAATCCACCTGGCAAAGTTTCACCCGCGGCACTTCTAGCGAAGTCGATTATCTGAACGGTGAAATCGTCCGTCTCGGACGAATTCACGGCGTTGCAGCACCTCTCAACGCCGCCTTCCAACAGGCTGCGGCGAAGCTTGCGATCGAGGGCCGTCCCCCAGGCACACGAGATATTAGTGAATTTTATCGCGTTACTGCCGATGGCGCGGCGCTTAGCGTGCCTTCGGAAGGCAAGCCGACCGAACGGAATAACATGGGAACGCCTAGGGTCGTTGCGATATCGGGCAGCTTCAGCCGGCCTTCGAAAACCACGGCGCTCGTACAGCATATCGCCGGACGCGCAAGCGATCGCTACGGCTTTGATAGCGTGACTTACGACATGGTCGATGTCGGACCATCGCTCGGTAGCGCTCTCTGGCGCAAACAGCTCGACGGAAAGGCTCAGCATGTCATTCAAGAGATTGTCGAAGCCGACATTCTGATCATCGGCGCACCGACCTACAAGGGCTCCTACTCGGGTCTCTTCAAGCATTTGATCGATCTCATCGATCCTCATGAGCTACGGTCGAAGCCGATCCTCATCACGGCCACCGGCGGCGGCGATCGCCACGCGCTGATGGTGGAGCACCAGCTTCGCCCGTTGTTCGGGTTCTTCATGGCCCACACGCTGCCAACCGCGGTCTATGCGTCCGATCGTGACTTTGTCGATTACACCGTTTCATCAGATCAGATCCTCAAACGCATTGATGAGGCAGTCGGAGAGATTGGTGCCTTCTTTCCGATCAATGGTGCCAATCGTGCCGCTGCTGAATGACACGCCAGAGCGCAAAGCGCTTAGGAAACAAAGTTTCGGTCATTTGTCGCCAGCCAGCTTCTAGGCTCATTTATTTGCCCAGGTACTCGTTTTCAAAGGATTCTTATCTCAAGGCGCGCTTGAAAACGAAATGCAAGCATGTTGATAGAATTAGTCGAGATTAATACCCTCGACCGATCTCACGCGTCTCTTTCCGGGGAATGCGTGGAGAGTCGTGTGAATGCATGGCTTTTCGTAACCGCAACGCCCGACACAGGAGCACACATGCTGCCGCGTTATTTTCTTAAAAGCCGCCGCCATGACAAATGGCGTAATCCGTTATTCGCCGTTGGGGCGTCCCTTGGCCTCATCGCCATGCTAGCGCCTGGGCAAGCTGCGGCCGAAGGAAAGATCCGCATCGCGCAGCAGTTCGGCATCTCTTACCTGACGCTCGACGTTATTCGCGATCAGAAGCTCATCGAGAAGCATGGCAAGGAAGCTGGCCTCGATATAGCGGTCGAATGGGCAACAGTGTCCGGCGCGACGGCAATGAACGAGGCGCTTCTTTCCGACAATCTCGATATCGCCGCAGCCGGCGTACCGCCGGCGCTCACCACCTGGGACCGAACCAAAGGGCGCCAGGACGTCAAACTCGTCGCGGCACTTGGCGCGCAGCCCAACTACCTGCTGACGACCAATCCAAATATCCATACTCTCAAGGACTTTGGACCAAATGACCGGATCGCAGTGCCTGCTGCCGGTGTGGGGTTTCAGTCACGCACGCTGCAGATTGAAGCGGCCAAGGTCTTCGGGAAGGACAATTTTCAAAAGCTCGACGATATCACTATCAGCCTTCCGCATCCTGATGCGACCGCGGCATTGATTTCAGGCGGAACGGAAGTGAACTCGCACTTCTCCTCGGCACCGTTTTATTATCAGGCACTGCAGGGCAACAAGGCCGTTCACAAGGTTATCAGTTCCTATGATATTCTCGGTGGCCCGGCGACGTTCAACGTCCTTTACGCGACGACCGCTTTCCACGACAAGAACCCCAAGACCTACGCTGCATTCTATGCAGCACTGCGGGATGCCGCGGATTGGATCAGCACGCACAAGGCAGAGGCAGCCGACACCTTCATCCGTGAGCAGAAATCGAAGCTCCCGCCCAAACTGGTCCTCGATATCATCAACGATCCGGAAAACGACTTTTCGATCGTGCCCAAAAACACCTTCATATATGCCTTGGAGCTCTACAAGATCGGCGTATTGAAGAACGAGGCCAGTTCCTGGAAGGACTACTTCTTCCCGGAAGCGCAGGGCGACAACGGCAGCTGACATTCATCGGATTAACCTGATCCTGCAATAGCGCGGCCCGAAAGGCCGCGCAGAACATTTGCGAGATAGAATGGACTGCACATCAACCGCATCCGTGAGCGCCATAGAGCGCTCAGCACAAACGCCGCTTCTTTCGGTCGAGAGCGTTACACTGGAATATGCTGCGCCCGGACGGATCGTGCGGGCGACCCAGAATGTGAGCTTCGACGTTTGGGAAGCAGATCGCTTCATCCTGCTCGGCGCCTCCGGCTGCGGCAAATCCACCCTGCTAAAGGCGGTCGGCGGCTTCATTGCGCCAAGTGAAGGAAAAATCCTGCTGGACGGTCGTCCGGTCACCGCGCCGGGCCCGGACCGCGTGGTGGTCTTTCAGGAATTCGACCAGTTGCCGCCGTGGAAGACCGTTCGCGAGAACGTGGCGTTTCCTGTTCGGGTCTCCGGCCGCCTCGGCCGCAAGGAAGCTCTCGAACGTGCCGACCATTATCTGGAAAAGGTCGGACTATCCCGTTTTGCCGAGGCCTATCCGAATGCCCTGTCAGGAGGCATGAAGCAGCGGGTTGCGATCGCGCGGGCTCTTGCAATGGAACCGCGTGTCCTCCTGATGGATGAGCCCTTCGCCGCGCTTGATGCGCTGACCCGCCGCAAGATGCAGGAGGAACTACTGACCCTATGGGAAGAAGTACGCTTTACCCTGCTGTTCGTGACTCATTCCATCGAAGAGGCGTTGGTCGTCGGCAATCGCATTGCGCTGCTGTCCCCGCATCCGGGTCGCATGCGCGCCGAGATCAATAGCCATGAATGGGACCTGCAGAGTGGCGGAAGTCTCGAGTTCCAGGCAGCCGCGACCCGGATACACCGCCTTCTGTTCGACGACGCGCCCATTGCAAGGGAAAGCGATCATGCGTGACACTGCTACCGCTGGCCCCGGTACACGGCCGACGCCGCCGATCCGACCTGAATACGAGTTGATGCCTGAGCCAATCGCCGGAAGCTCCACCGAACGGAGCGTGTCGCTTCCGCGCCGACTCTGGCAGCAGGCATGGCTGCGAAAAGGACTTATCCTGATCTTTCTCGCCATTTTATGGGAAATCGTCGCAAGAATTCAGGGAAATGACCTTCTCCTGCCTTCGTTCACTCAGACACTTCAAGCCTTCGTCGACGATATCGCCAATGGGGTTTTGCCTGGTCGGGCAGCGAACTCCATCGATATTCTGTTGAAAGGTTATGTCGCGGGGGCCGTTTTGGCATTCGCCCTGACGTCGCTCGCCGTATCCAGCCAACTCGGTCGCGATTTCCTGTCGACCTTGACCTCCATGCTCAATCCTTTGCCTCCGATCGCGCTCCTGCCGCTCGGGCTTCTGTGGTTTGGGCTCGGACAGGGAAGTCTGATTTTCGTGTTGATCCATTCGGTGCTCTGGCCGCTTGCTCTCAATATGTATACTGGCTTCACCAGCGTGCCGGAGACCTTGCGCATGACGGGCCGCAATTATGGCCTGCGCGGATTGCGCTATGTCTTCCTTATTCTTGTGCCAGCAGCCCTGCCGTCGATCATCGCGGGCCTTAAGATCGGCTGGGCCTTTGCGTGGCGGACATTGATTGCCGCGGAACTTGTCTTCGGCGCGTCCTCCGGCCGTGGCGGGCTCGGTTGGTACATCTTCCAGAACCGCAACGAGCTCTACACCGACCGGGTGTTCGCCGGCCTGATGACCGTCATCCTGCTTGGCCTTCTCGTCGAGAATGTCCTGTTCCGGCAGTTGGAACGGCACACGATCCTGAAATGGGGCATGACGCGATAGCATGGCTGGCCGAAGATGATGACACAGAAGAAGTACGTGGTCGGCATCACCGATCACATGATTGGCAGTCCCGACCTGGAAGCCGAGGTGCTCGGCCAGGATGTGGAGATCGATTTTCTCGCGACCACGAACGAGACGCTCTTTGATGTTGATCGCCTGGCAAGGCTCGACGCGTTGATGGTGTGGGGCGCGCGACTGACCTCGCGTAGCATTGCGCATCTTAAGCGTTGCCGGGTTGTCGTGCGCTATGGCGTCGGCTACGAGAAGATAGATCTTGCGGCATTGGCAAATGCCGGCATCCCCTTTGCCAACAATCCCGATTACGGCACCGAAGAAGTTGCCGATCACGCGATCGCAATGATCCTCTCGCTCCATCGCCGCCTCTGGGAACATGATGCCCGCGCTCGCGGCTATGCGTCCGGTTGGCAGGTTCATAGCCTCAAACCGCTTTCCCGTTCGAACCACGCAACCATCGGCGTCATCGGCGTCGGCCGGATCGGTACGGCGGTCGTCAACCGACTGAAGCCGTTCGGCTTCCGCATCCTCGGCTACGATCCAGGTCAGCCGCCTGGCCATGAAAAGGCTGTAGGCTATGAGCGCGTGGAACGCCTCCCAGACATTCTCGCTCAGTCGGACATCGTCACGCTTCATTGCCCTGCCACCGCAGAGACCCGCGGCATGCTGGACGCTGACGGTCTCGCGCGGCTGAAACCGGGGGCGATCCTCGTCAACACCGCTCGCGGAGAATTGCTCGGGGATCTCGATGCCCTCGAAAAAGCGTTGCGCAGCGGCCATCTTGCTGCAGCGGCGATCGACACACTGGCCCAGGAACCGCCCGGCCAACATCCTCTCTTGTCTGCATGGCGAAACCGCGATGATTGGCTTGCCGGACGGCTTGTCATCACGCCCCACAACGCCTTCTATTCCGACCATGCGGCTGTCGAAATGCGCACCAATGCAGCGCGGACGGTCAGAATCCTGCTCGAGGAGGGCCGGTTGCGAAATCGCGTCACGGCCTAACCACACGACCTTTCACGATCCAGTCAGAACAATCTAGGCTATCCCCTATGACCAATAGCTCCGAATTCCTGTGGTACATTCCAAACGACGTCAAGGCAGGCCACAGGGGCGACGCCGCAACCGAAAATCATAACAGCCTTGAAACACTGACCGGCCAGGCCAGAGCACTCGAGGAGCATGGCTGGAAGGGGGCGCTCATCGGGACGGGCTGGGGTCGCCCTGACACCTTTACGATCGCAGCAGCGCTTGCCGCACGCACCACGACCTTCGAGCCCTTGATCGCTGTGCGCCCGGGCTACTGGCGCCCGGCGAACTTCGCTTCCGCTGCAGCGACGCTCGACCAGCTTACCGGGGGGCGTGTTCGGGTCAACGTCGTCTCCGGACAGGACGACCTTGGCGCCTATGGCGACGACGAAGGAGATCAGGCGCAGCGCTACGTGCGTACGAAAGAGTTCATGCGGCTGATCCGCCTGTTGTGGACGGAAGAGGATGTCACATTCAACGGCCAGCATTTTCATGTGACCGGTTCCACCGTTGCACCGCGGCTCGATGTGCGTGGCGATCGCCGCCACCCCAAAATCTATTTCGGCGGCGCCTCCGAGGCCGCCGAACGGGTGTCTGCGACCGAAGCCGACGTCCAACTGTTCTGGGGCGAGCCGCTCGATGGTGTACGTGAGCGGATCGAGCGTTTGAAGACCCTCAGCAAAGGCTTGGACCGTGACCTCGCGCCCTTGGAGTTTGGGCTGAGGATAACAACCTTGGTCCGCGACACCAGGGAGCAGGCCTGGTCGGACGCGGAGGCAAGAGTTGCTGCGATGGCCGAAGGCAGAAGTGGTAACTGGAGCGATCATAAAGCTGGCGCGGTGGGTCAGCAGCGGTTGCTTGACCTGCACAAGCGCGGCGATGTGCTGGACGACAATCTTTACACCGCGCCGGGCAAGTTCGGCGGCGGCGGTGCTGGGACGACATGGCTCGTCGGTTCGGCAGAGGACGTGGCAGGCTCCCTGGGCAAATATCAGGATCTTGGTATTAGCCACTTTATCCTATCCGACACCCCATATCTGCAGGAGATAAAGCGTCAAGGTGATCGGTTGCTGCCGCTCCTGCGATAGCATCAGCGCGCGGCGGTTTTTGACGGACGGTGCCCTCCAGCGAATTAGCGATCCGTGCGGGGGCGAGGGGCTTTCCTGTTTGGCCCCAGGCAGTCAGTTTTGGAAAGCTTCGGCCAATGAGTGCTTTGTAGGACTCGACAAAACTCAACCCGCCGGCGCCAGGAACTGCCGAAAGGCAGGCATACACGTAGACGCTGCCAGAATAACCGTTCGGGAAGACCGTCAGGTTAGTGTTCAGATCGCGGGCAGTCAGGTAAAAGTCATCCCCCTTGCTGCCGATGAAAGCGCGGAAAACTCGCGGGCTTTCAACGTAGACATGGGAATTCTCCTGGGTGAGATCCTATGGGAGCGACCCGGCGCCGAACGCGCCGGGTCGCTGTGTTAGGCTGTCTTCAGGGCCGGAACCGCGCGACGGTCGAGAGCGCCGCTCAACACGGTCAGCAACAGAGCGATGACAACCAGGATGGCACCAACCCAAGGGGTCGCACCGAGGCCAAGCGGCGATTCAACCACCAGGCCGCCCAGCCATGCGCCGATCGCGATGCCTAGGTTGAAGGCGGCAATATTGAGAGCCGATGCGACGTCCACGGCACCCGGACGGTGTTCTTTGGCCAGTTTGACGACATAGAGCTGGAGGCCGGGCACGTTGCCGAACTGAAGGAACCCGAGCGCAGCCAGGGTGACGATCGCCAGAACCGGCGAGGCCGCGGTAAAGGTCAAGATGACAAGTACAATGGCCTGCAAGATGAACAGACCGATCAATGCCTTGACCGGGTTAAGGTTGGCGATCCTGCCGCCGGCAATGTTGCCGATTGCGATTGCGATGCCGTAGAGAACCAGAATAAGGCTGACGCTCTCCTCGGAGAAGCCGGTGATTTCCTGCAGGATTGGCGCCAGGAAGGTGAAGGCGACGAAGGTTCCGCCGTAGCCAAGCGCTGTCATTGCGAAGACGATGAGCAGACGACCGGAGCCAAGAACGCGAAGCTGATCGAGCAGGCTTGCCGGCGGCGCCTTCTTGAGCGTGTGCGGCAACAGGGCGGCAATGGCGAGGAAGGCGATGACGCCGAGTGCGGCAACGGCCCAGAAAGTCGCGCGCCAACCGAGGATCTGGCCAATATAGGTGCCGAGTGGCACGCCCGTGATGATGGCAACTGTCAGGCCCATGAACATCATGGCAATGGCCGAAGCGCGGCGGTTCTCCGGCACGAGATCGGCGGCAATGGTCGAGCCGACCGAGAAGAACACGCCATGGGCGAAGGCGGCGATCACCCGGGCCACAAGCAGCAGATCGTAGCCCGGCGACGACGCCGCGATTGTATTGCCAACGATGAATAAGGCCATTAGGCCGAGCAGCAACGGCTTTCTTTCGATTTTGGCAGTGAGCGCCGTCAGGATCGGCGCGCCAAAGGTGACGCCGAGCGCATAGACGCTGACGATAAGCCCGGCAAGCGGCAGGGTAATGTCGAGGTCTGTGGCAACGGTCGGCAAAAGACCGACAATCACGAATTCTGTGGTACCGATCGCATAGGCCGCGATCGTCAAGGCTAAGATTGCTAAAGGCATAATAAATTCCTTTCCGCTCGCCGTTGAGGTGGCGGCTGCAAAGACAGCAGCGCTGTCAGACGAAGTTGTTGACCGCAATATGATTGCACGGGACTTTTGTGATAATTGGCAATATTGAGGAAACAGATGTGAATCGAATTCACAGGACAACACGATGGATAATCGCACTGGTGAAATGGAAGTATTTGTAAATGCGGCGGAATTGCAGAGTTTTTCGGCGGCCGGACGGCGCCTGAAACTTTCGCCATCGGCGGTGAGCAAGCTTGTCACCAGGATTGAGGACCGGCTCGGGACCCGACTGCTCGTCCGCTCAACCCGCACGATGACGCTCACGCCGGAAGGCGAAATTTATCTGGAGAGAGCCCGGCGAATCCTGGGCGACATTGCGGAGACTGAACGGATCATCGCGTCTGGCAGAAAAGTCGCGCCGCGAGGGATTCTCAGGGTCAATGCCTCCGTTGGCTTTGGCGAACGCTATCTCCTCCCGCTCGTCCCGAAGTTCCTCAAACTCTATCCCGAAGTGCAACTCGACATATCACTTACGGACGGCGTCATTGGCTTGATCGAAGAGCGGACCGACATTGCGATCCGCTCCGGCCCCATGGAAGATTCGTCACTGAAAGCCCGGAAACTCCTTGAAAGCCGGCGCGTCATTGTTGCATCTCAGGCCTATCTGGATGCCCATGGCATACCAAAGACACCGGCCGATCTCGCTGGCCACAATTGCCTGACTTTCAATTTCCGCCGAACGCTCAACGAGTGGCCCTTTCGAGCGCCGGGATCGACCGAGATGTATCGGTTGCCCGTATCCGGCAACAGCGCGGTCAACAGCGGAATGGCCATACGCAGGTTGTGCCTTGCCGGCGTTGGTTTGGCTCGGATCGGCCAATTTCATGTAGAGCCAGAGATCGACTCTGGATTACTCATCCCCGTGCTGGAAGAATACAATCCTGAAGACATCGAATTGATCCACGCAGTATTCGCCGGGTACGAGCACCTCGCAGCCCGCATTCGCGCTTTCATAGATTTCCTTGCGGAAAATGTCGGCAAAGATCGTTCGCCGGAACAGGTCATCTGAAACTCTAGAAAGGTAAGGTGCAAATACATGGTCCACCCTAAAATACGGTATCAAGCCTGACCGCTTTGCTCAGCTGCCGAGTGGCGACGTCCGCCGGTCTGTTCTCGCGCATCTCGGCCGACCCAATCTCAGGCCTGTGCCGAAGCAAGTCGATTGTGCATTCTCGAGCGGCCGATAATCCCACCGACGCCCATCCGTCGCTTGCCCTAAACCCTGACGATACGCTTGCCGGGATTTGGACCCCTTTCCGGCGTGGGCGTCTTTCTGTTGATTGGCGCCGCCTCTGCTGCCCTATTTCAAGCGAGGGGAAGACAACGACCGGTAGTCGGATGTCTGTCACGGTACGGGCGATCCTCTCGAGTGTCCGACCTACTGCACGTCAGCGGCTTGACTCGCGGCTTTCGGCCGAGGTTGCGGGCATTCCTATCACCGCAGATTTCAAGGGCGCTCGTCAACGTGGACATAGACTCGGGGGAGTTGGTCGGAACCTTGGCGATGTCCTCAATGGCCGCGTTCCTTGTGGTAAAACCCGTCAATGTAGTACGAAGTCAAGCCGATCAAATCGCTGGCCGCTGGCGGTGGAAGGACTTGAGCGGCCCTGCCGCTTTAAAGTGGGTGATCCCTCACGGCAGGGTGGGTGCCCTGGCTAACAGAACGGACACATAGGCCCTCGTGGATCAAGCAAAATCGCCCGAATGTGCGAAGCGCCAAAGGCGGGCATCGGACAGGCAGCCGGTTGACGCTCGCCGCTTCCGACCCCATCTGCTCCGGTATGCCCAACACGAAGACGAAAAATAAGAGCGATGATCCCGAGCTGATCAGGGAGTGGTCACTCCCCGTGGAGGCGACGCTCGGATCGGCTGTCAGGGTGAAGGGAATCCTGCAGGAGATCCGGTCCCGCCTGCCCCCGGCGGTCAGAAAGTCGCTGGATGTGCAGTCGGGCGAGCTTACCCTCGTCATGCCGGAGACTTCGAAGACGGCGTTTCGCGCGACCTCGTCGATTGTGACCGAAGCCCTCCAGAACATTTCAGACCTTCGGATCATCCCTCGCGAGATCGAGGACATCCTAACGATCACGGCCTCTGAAAGGATGCGTTGGCTGGAGGATGGGCGTCTTCCGAGCGCTGGAACGAGAACCGTCCGGCTGCAAGGCCGAGCGCGACGGATCACCTTCCACGTATTTGATCCACGGGTTGTAGAGGATCTGCTCGACCGCGGGGCCGTGGACGAATGGCGCGAGCAAGACGCGGTGGTGAAAGCGGAAAACCGGCGACGCGCCGCCTATCAGGCGAAGCTGACGCGTTCACTGAAAAAACAAGAAAAAGTCAAACAAGCTGATGCGAACGATGACGACCCCGCGACCGGGCTGAGCGGTTGGGACGAGTTCGGGAACGAAGGCCTGCTGCGGTAGGATTGGCGGCGTTCGCATCGCAAAATGATCGCAGGAGTTACCTAGCTCGCCAGAGGATCTGGAGACGGCGGCCGTAGCCGCCACCCCTTTTTTCCGTGTCAAGCCGCCGCCGGTCGGTTGATTGTCAGGAAGTGCCGGACGACGGGTTTCTCAGGACCGGCATGGTAAGCCAGAACCTTCCCCTGCAGATCGGCGTCGGCGTTCGAGACCCGCTTGTGCTGGCGAAGATGTTCAGCCCAGGATTCCACCATGAACCACTCGACGATCTTCTCAGGGTCCGCCGAGTCCTCAGTGACACCCCATCCGTAGGCACCGTCGCGGCGACGTTCCCTGGAAAGATGGTCAAGAGCGTGCAGGAAGGCTGTGCGGTGCTGCTTCTCGACCTTGTATTCGATCAGGATGAGAACTGGGCCACGATCATGGGCAACTGGCTCGGCAACGAGCGGCTCGGGCCAGTGGTTGGACGGCACAAGGTCGGCATCGCCTGCGGGAAGCTTCACGCGGTGCATGATGAACCCGGCGATGAGCAGGCCGGCCGCTCCAATGAGCAAGGTGGACTGGATGCCGACAGCTTCGCCGACTGCACCCCAGCCGAGACTTCCGGCAGTCATCGCACCGTTGAAGACGGTCAGATAGACGGCAAGACCACGACCACGCACCCAGTTCGGGAGAACGGCCTGCGCTGCCCCGTTGAGTGTAGTCAGGGCAGTGATCCATGCTCCCCCGAGGAAAAGAAGGACCACGATGGCAATGATCTTCGGCGGCGCAAGCGACAGGACTCCCATGACGGCTGCTGTGACAAGCGCGGCGCCGAGAAGCAGTCCGTCCGAGCTCAAGCGTTCACGCAGCTTCGGCATCACCAAGGCTCCCCCGATCGCACCAGCACCTACCGCACCAAGCAGGATGCCATAGAAGCTTGCATCACCACCGAGGAGTTGTCGGGCAACGAGCGGAAGAAGAGCCCAGACCGCGCTGGCGAAGGCAAAGAAGATCGCGGCCCGCAGAAGCACGACGTGCAGTGGCTCGCTCGACCGGGTGTAGCGAAGTCCGGCCCGGAACGCACCGAAGAAGTTCTCCTGAAGCGCATCGTTGGAGTTCTTTGTCCGCGGCCACCAGACAAGAGCTGCGATCACGACGATATAGCTGGCCACGTCCGCGCCATAGGTGATCCCGGCTCCGAAGGCTGCGAGAAGCAGGCCACCCGCGGCAGGTCCGATGGAGCGGGCGATGTTGATGCCGAGCGAGTTGAGCGCCACCGCGCTCTTCACGTCCTCGCGCTTCACCAGTTCCGGCACAATTGCTTGCCATGTCGGTCCCATCAATGCCGCGCCAATGCCGCCGAAAAAGGTCAGGCCAATCAGCGCGCTGACCGAAAGCATGCCTGTCTGCGAGAGAACCATCAGCGCGATGCTGACAGAGGCGAGTAGCACCTGAATGGCGATCAGGAACTTGCGGCGATCGAGGATGTCGGTGAGAACGCCTGCGGGGATGCCAAGCAGGAAAATCGGCAGGGTTCCGGCAGCCTGGACCATGGCGACCGCGGCCGGCGATGCGGACAGATCCGTCATCAACCAGGAGCTTGCGACATCGCGCATGAAGCTTCCGGTGTTACCAATAACGGTGGCGATCCAGAGGACGGCGAACACGGGCTGTGCGAGGGGCGCGAAGGTTCCCCCGGATGATTTTGCGGCGCTCATTTGCCTGCTCCCTTGGCGAGGTCGAATGCTGTAACGAAGACGAATGCGCCTGCGAGGCCGAGGTGCTCGAAGAAGGCATTGGTGGCCATCATGCGGTCCATCCCAGGCGCCATCTCCCAGAAGCGAAGGGCGATGAAGGTTGCAAGTAGGGTGAAGCCTGAAAGCGCAAGCGCGCCCGCCCAGCGCAGGAAACCCGAGATCACCATCGCGGAGGCCGTCAGCTCGAATACGATCACGGCGATCGCGAAGAACGCGGCGGGATGCAGACCGAAATGATCCATCTCAGCCAGTGCACCGTTGAAGTCGAAGATCTTGGTGAGCGGACCCTGGATGTAGGCTGCGCAAAGAGCCAGCAGCGACGCCGTCCGCACCACAGGCGATTCGACGACGCCTGCCACGCGGCTCCGGATTGGATTGGATGATTGAGATTGGTAGGTCATGTCGGCTCCTGTATGTCCGCCGCGAGCGGCTGTGTTGCTTGGAGCGATATTGGCCGGTTATCGAATTGCCAACAATTGCAGCAATAGTTTCGACTTAATTGCAAAAATAGCAATTATAGAGCGGCTCTCGGGTGGCAGTTGGCCACCCGAGCTGAATGTTCGTCAGACCGCCCAGCAGGAGCAGCCGAGAGCGCCGAAGAAGCCCTTGAGGTCGGCAATCGGGAGCTTGGATGTCCAGGCTCCGGCATGGTCGTGGCCGTGCACGCCGCAATTGCTCGCACATCCACATGTAGAGATAGCAGTGCGGCGCAGCGAACGAGCGCCTGCCCCTTCCGGTTCACCCCAAGCCGCGTAACCGCCGAACTTGCGGACAGGCGACCAGTCGGGCATCGCGGGCGGGATGTCGTTCTCGTCAAGCGCCTTGAAGTCACCCGCGCCATACACGATCTTGCCGCCGACCATTGTCAGTTCCGAAACAAGGAAGGAGATCTCGTCCTCGGCGCAGGAGAAGAAGTCCTTGTCCGACACCACGAGATCGGCGAACTGACCCTTCTCGATTCGGCCCTTCTTGCCTTCCTCGTTGGAGAACCATGTGACCTTTTCGGTCCACATCCTGAGCGCCGTCTCGCGGTCGAGGCAATTGGCACGCGGATAGAGCTGCATGCCGCCGAGCGTCTTGCCAGTCACCATCCACGACAGCGAAACCCACGGATTATAGGAGGCGACGCGGGTGGCATCGGTCCCGGCCGAGACGTTCACGCCCTTGTCGAGCATCTTCCTGATCGGCGGTGTCGCTTCCGCCACGCCGTGCCCATAGCGCTCAACGAAGTATTCGCCCTGATATGCCATACGATGTTGTGTGGCGATACCACCGCCGAGCGCGGCGATACGGTCGATCGAGCGATCCGAGATGGTTTCGGCATGGTCGAAGAACCAGTTTAGTCCCTCGAGTGGAATGTCCTTGTTGACCTTCTCGAACACGTCAAGGGCACGGGAGATCGTCTCGTCATAGGTGGCGTGCAGACGCCACGGCCAGCGATTTTCGGCCAGGACGCGGACGACCTCTTCCAGCTCTCCTTCCATTTCCGGAGCCATCTCCGGACGGGGCTGGCGGAAATCCTCGAAGTCGGCGGCCGAGAACACAAGCATCTCGCCCGCACCATTGTGCCGGAAGTAGTCGTTACCCTGCTTGTATTTGACCGACTGGGTCCAGTTCAGGAAGTCCTGCTTCTCTTCCTTCGGCTTCTGGGTGAAGAGATTGTAGGCCAGCCGCACCGTCATCTGGTTCTCGTCGGACAGCTTCTGGATGACCTCATAGTCGTCAGGATAGTTCTGGAAACCACCACCCGCGTCGATCACACCTGTCACGCCAAGTCGGTTCAACTCGCGCATGAAGTGGCGGGTAGAGTTGACCTGGTAGTCCAGCGGAAGCTTGGGCCCCTTGGCAAGCGTCGAATAGAGAATGCCTGCATTCGGCTTGGCCAGCAGCATACCGGTCGGATTGCCGTTGGCATCGCGGGTGATCTCGCCTCCGGGCGGGTTCGGGGTGTCACGGGTGTAGCCGACAGCGCGGAGAGCCGCACCGTTGAGCAGCGCACGATCATAGAGGTGCAGAAGGAACACGGGTGTGTCAGGCGCGACAGCGTTGATCTCGTCGAGAGTGGGCAGCCGCTTTTCGGCGAACTGATGTTCCGTGAACCCGCCGACGACGCGAACCCACTGCGGCGCGGGCGTGATCGCCACCTGGCGCTTCAGCATGTCCATCGCGTCGGCGAGCGAGCGCACGCCGTCCCAGCGCAGTTCCATGTTGTAGTTCAGGCCACCGCGAACAACATGGGTATGGTTGTCGATAAGGCCGGGGAGAACGCGCTTGCCCTTGAGGTCGATGATCTTAGTGCTGGAACCAGCGCGCGCCATGATCTCACTATCGGATCCGACTTCGAGGAACAGCCCATCCTTAATGGCGATTGCCGTCGCATTCGGATTGGTCCGGTCAAGGGTCGTCACGCGGCCATTGTGGAGGATCAGGTCGGGATGCATGGTATCTACTCCGGTCTGTCTGGGATCGGCAGCTTTCGCTGGTGAGAAGAGGTTCGAGAAGGCCAAGCTCGATGCACCTCCGAGAAAGGATCGACGCGTGGTCATCAGCCCCGCTCCTCTACAGTCGCCTTTGCCTGATGGGCAATGTTGATACGGTCCCCGCCCCTCGGAAGGTGACCGAAGATGTGCGGCTTGATCTGATGAATCCATGAGATCGCCGCCGGCTCGTTTCTCCAAAGCGTCTTCGCGAACGGAATAATTTGTTCGCCGACAAGGATTCCGAGAAGGCCGACCAGGGCAATGACAGGCGGTGCTGGTGATCGGACGTTGAGAAGGCTGTAGACGGTCCCGACGAGCAGGCCAGCGCCAAGCGACATGAGATAGATTTTCATGAGATGTTCTCCAATCAATGAACGGACCGCTCCGATGGGGTGATCGGAGCGGTCTGATCAGACTGTTACTTCGCGGGGTTCGGGCCGATGCGCTTGCCGTGCTTGACGCGTTCTTCTGCGCCATGAACCATCGTGTAGGCGTAGTCGATGCCCATTCCGTACGCGCCCGAATGCTCCTTTACGAGGGCTGTGACCGCATCGTAGGTCTCCTTGCGGGCCCAGTCGCGCTGCCACTCGAGCAGGACCTGCTGCCAGGTGACCGGAATAACACCTGCCTGCACCATGCGATCCATCGCGTATTTGTGTGCGTCCGCGGACGTGCCGCCGGAAGCATCCGCGACCATGTAGATCTCGTATTCCGGGACATCATGGAGAGCCGAGAGCGCGAACGTCGTGTTGCAAACCTCGGTCCACAGACCGGAGACGACGATCTTCTTGCGGTCCTCGGCGGCGTTCTTCGCCAGCGCCTCGCGGACGTTCTGGTCATCCCAGGAGTTCATCGAGGTGCGTTCGAGAAGGTCGTTCTCCGGGAAGACAGCAAGCAGTTCCGGATACGTGTTGCCCGAGAAGGATTGCGTCTCGACCGTCGTGATCGTGGTCGGGATGTTGAAGATCTTGGCGGCCTTGGCGAGGCCGACGACATTGTTCTTCAGCGTCTGACGATCGATCGATTGGACCCCGAATGCCATCTGCGGCTGCTGGTCAATAAAGATGAGCTGGCTGTTTGCGGGGGTCAGGACTTCGAGCTTGGACATGGTCACTTCCTCTTCCGTTGTTTGGACCGCCTGTTGCGGAGTTATTAAATGGGCAGCAGCAATCGATCGGCCGCCGTGCGACGTTCGTTCTGCAATCCTTGAAGTGTTGCTGGATCCTTATCGGAGCCGCTCACTCGTTGTCTTGGCTGCTGGAAAGACACTTACCGCGCGGATGGTGCACAAGGAATTGCAATAAGAATTGCTATTGAATTGCGACTTCTGCAACAATCGCGAACGCCAGTGCTGCTGAAATGGAAAGCGCCGCGGCCCTTTCGGAACGCGGCGGTTTTATCGCGGTTTTGTCTGGAGATTGCTGCTCATGCCGTCAGCGGCACAAGGTTGGACTGGATCTCATCGCGGTAGTCCTCGTATCGGCTCGGGAGCTTGAGCGCCTCCCCGAGGTGCGCCGTGTCCTCGTCCCGGTTGAAGCCAGGCTCGTTCGTGGCGACTTCGAACAGTATCCCGCCCGGCGTGCGGAAGTAGATCGCCCAGAAATAGTCGCGGTCGATGACGGGCGTCACCTGATAGCCTGTATCCATGAGAGCTTTGCGCACTTCGAGCTGCTTCTCGCGGTTTTCGACGGCGAACGCGATGTGGTGCACCGAACCTGCGCCCGGACGCGCAAAAGGCGTCTTCGGCAACGCTGCCAGATCGATCGTGTCCGCCCCATTGCCGTCGGGGATATTGAAGCGGGTCACGTCGCCCTCTTTGTCAGCGCGCTGGTAGCCCATGAAGCCGAGCAGTTCTTCGGTCGCAGCGGTGTCGTGCAGACTGAATCTTGCGCCGGCGAAACCGCGAATTGCCGCATCGTCGGGAATTCCATCGGCAACCCAGGGTGCCCGCTTGTCGTCGGAGGATTCAATGAGAGCAAGGGCGTCGCCGTCCGGGCCCATGAAGCGAAGCCGGTTGGCGCCAAACACGGTGTCGAGTTCCAGTCCATCCACGCCCTGCGCGGTGAAGCGGTCCTGCCAGAACTTCAGCGAACCCTTCGGCACTGAGAACTGTGTTTCGCCAACTTCGCCGACACCCGGGCGGCCGAGCATCATGTTCGGAAACGGGAAGTAGGTCATCACTGTCCCGGCCGACCCCGTCTCGTCACCGTAGTAGAGGTGATAGACGCTGGGGTCATCGAAGTTGACCGTCTGCTTCACGCGGCGCAGACCAAGCGTATCGGTGAAGAAGCGATTGTTCTGCCGCGCGTCCGATGCCATCGAAGTCACGTGGTGTAATCCCTTGATGTCCTTAATCATGAAGATGCCTTTCAGTGGGCATTGAAATTGTTCATCTGAAAACTACGCCCGTTGATCGCCATCGGGTATTGCAATATTCCTCTCGAGTGAATTGCAAATCCTGAAACAATGACATGAACGATTACAAAGCCCTCAGAACCTTCCTGCTCGCCGCCGAGAAGCGAAATTTCGCCCAGGTCGCCCGCGAGTTGGACATGACGCCGGCAGCCGTCACACGCGCGATCGCAGCACTCGAGGCGGAACTTGGCGTGCAGCTTTTCGTGCGCACGACAAGGCAAGTCTCGCTGACGACTGACGGCGCGATCTTCGCCGCGCAGATCCAGCCAGCGGTGAAGACGCTGGAAGAAGCGCGCCGCGAAGTTATGAACGCACACAAGGCTGACGAAGGGCGGCTGCGGATCAGCGCGCCGACGTGGTTCGGCAAGACCGTGCTGCCGCCGATCCTGTCAGGTTTCAAGGAACGCTATCCGAAGATGAGCTTTGAGATCTCCTTGTCCGACGGTTTGGTGAATATCGTCGATGACGATTACGATCTGGCGATCCGCATCTCATCACAGCCTTCGGACAAGTACACGATCTGGAGAAAAATCAGGGTAGTGCCGCGTATCCTGGTCGCGGCCCCGGGGAGCCGTTTCGCCGAGATGCAACATCCCAACGAACTAAAGCCAGACGACTGCCTCGCCTATAGCGGCGAAAGCCGGCGCGAGAACTGGCTATTGTCCGACGGTGGCTCAAGTATCACGATCTCGGCAGGTCGGGCCTTCAGCGCCAACAGTGGCGAGGTACTGGCGGACATGGCCGCCGACGGTGCAGGTGTCGCACTGCTCCCAGGATTCAACATCGCCGATCACCTCAGGAGCGGTCGTCTCGTCCACGTCTTCAAGGGATGGGCGCCGCCTGACCTGTGGCTGACGCTGTTTTACCCGCCGTACCAAGCCCTTCCACCACGCATCGCTTCATTCTCGAAATTCTTCGAAGAGCAAGTCGCGGCGCAGATGGTCATGCTGGATTGACGTACACCGCCGCGCATCATCACGGATCCTCAGGAGACTTACACCTTCCTCAGATCGAGCCGTCCTGTGAAAGCGCCCTTAGTCTTGCGGCGACGATTTGCTGTAGCTGCCACAGGTTTCGATCGAAGATGTTCCGGTCTGCCAGATTCAAGACCGTCCGATGCAGGTATTCCGCGCAGGATCCCGCCGGTCCGCATGCTTGAGCGATCAACACTGCGGCGTCATCGAGCGGTATCTTCTCCGTGAGCCGTGATCGCTTCGTGCTCGCCCAAAATGTGAGGGCGCGGCGTCTACCCGTCGGTGTCTCGACCGAAACCCATCGCACCATGTCGCACACCTCGGCATATCGGATTTCGCGCGCCAGAAGCGTACGCAGATCCTGCCTTTTCGTGGCGCAGGGGAGCTTCAGGACGAGGCCAGAGCAACTCCCTCCCGGCCGAAGCGCCAGCATCAGACCCGGCGCATCGGAGGTGGCCCTTAGCCGTTCTATCCTCAACGAGAACGCACGATGCCACCCGTAGGCAATGGCTTCTTCACTTGTCGCTACTTCGAAGCTCGGGTTCCACATCAAAGACCCATAAGCGAACACCCATATCTCCTCGTCACCAGCCTCCCGCTCTACTCTGCTGACGAGTTCATCGAGCCGCTGACCCGAGATTGGAGTCCAGTTAGGCTCTGGGCCCTCGTCCTCGACCGGCTTGAAGGTTTTGGCTACGAGGTCCGGGGTCAGTTGCATGGCAACAGGTACCGGTGTCTTGGCGGTGCTTGTTTTTCGCATGTGGCAATTATTTCAACGAGATAAACGCCGAAGGACCATCGCATCCGGCAGTTCTTGGGGGTCGCCTGATCATTTAACGGGGACTGTTTCTATCGAAGAGGGTAGCGCGCCGATCGCCTGTGGATCTTTGTGAGGCGACGGGTGCGTGGGAGGCCGCACCCGTCGCCAGGACCGATCAGGCCTGGACGAAGGCCAGCAGGTCGGCATTCAGCACGTCGGCATTCACGGTCAGCATGCCATGCGAAAACCCCGGGTAGGTCTTCAGCGAACCTTTCTTCAGAAGCTGCATCGACTTCAGCGCCGAGTCCGCAATCGGAACGATTTGGTCGTCTTCCCCATGCAAGACGAGCGTCGGAACGGTGATTGCCTTCAGGTCATCCGTCTGGTCGGTTTCGGAGAAGGCCCTGATGCCATCGTAATGGGCCTTGGCGCCGCCCATCATGCCCTGACGCCACCAGTTCTGGATCACGCCTTCCTGCACCTTGGCGCCTTCGCGGTTGAAGCCGTAGAACGGCCCGGTCGGGACGTCGCGAAAGAACTGCGCGCGGTTGGCGGCAAGTGCCGAGCGGAAACCGTCGAACACTTCCATCGGCAGGCCTTCGGGATTGGCCTCTGTCTTGAGCATGAGCGGCGGCACGGCCGAAACGAGAACCGCCTTGGCGACGCGGCCGGCAGGTTCGCCGTGCTTGGCCACATAACGGGCGACCTCGCCGCCACCGGTGGAATGACCGATATGGACGACATTCTTCAAGCCGAGCGCCTCGACGACGGCAAAGGCATCGGCTGCGTAATGGTCCATATCGTGACCGTCGGCCACCTGGGCGGATCGGCCATGGCCACGCCGGTCATGGGCGACGACGCGAAAACCTTTCGACAGGAAAAACAGCATCTGCGCATCCCAGTCGTCGGACGACAGCGGCCATCCATGGTGGAACATGATCGGCTGGGCATCCTTAGAGCCCCAATCCTTGTAGAAGATTTCGACGCCGTCTTTGGTGGTTACATATGGCATGTTCTTGGATCCTTCGATTGGGTTGATGGTAGGAGCCGCATTGGCTGCGAAACTGAGAGAGGGTGAAATTGCCATGGCTGCTGCAGCGGCGCCAATGGACAACAGCGCGTCGCGGCGGGTCATGGAATGGCGAGGTTGGGTCATCTTCGTCCTGCGATTTCGTTATTGAAAACTTCAGCTAACTTGTGTTCGTCTGACAGGGGTAATATTGCCGTCACATCCTCACATCCACAATTGCGGGAATAATTGCGAGTTTATTGCGTCGCGTGAAATAATGGGAGGTCTGGCCCGGGCCTGACGTGCTCCTGTCGTGAGGCCATCTGTTTTTCCTGAAGCAGGCGGCGGACGGCATACAAGATGAGCCCGGTGCCAAAAGCGTCACCGTGGCTCACTTCCGATCGAACGGATCGCAGCCTGCCAGCAGACGCGAACGCGTTCATATCCTGGCGATCGGATTGCTAAACGGGCCTCAGAGCATTCTAGGAGATCTCCGCCCTCGCGGAGCCGATGTGACAGCGATCGGCTGAATCCAAGACGTCGCAGCCTGGCACGATCCGCATTTGGCCGCGTCGAGCAACGGTTGCCAAGCCAGGCTCGAAGCTCCCGGTCATTCTCAATGCAAAAGCAGGAGACGCGCGAGGAAAATTCGAACATGCAACTGGCAACCGAGATAGTCGCTCATCCCGATTGGATCAGCTCGCCCGGGAGACGCCGGCCGGCCTCGAAACCTCGCTGCCCGAGAAGATGATGACGGCGAACATCAGCACGCCGGCGAAGGCGATGAGCGAGGAAATGGCGACAATCGGTTCCACCGCCGTGTTTCCGGAAAGCATCAGATAAAGGGACGGGATCAGCACCGCGACACCGAAGGTGTAGACGACGTACTGGATCATCGCCAGGCGCTTCTCGGCCTTGTGTGGGTTGAGCGCGTGGTAAACGCCGAAGAGCGCCATGGTGACCCAGCCGAGCAGGTTGGCGTGGGCATGGGCCCCGGTCGGTGCGTGATTACCTGAGATCGACATGTGAAGGCCGATCGAGATGCCGGCGATCAGAAAAATGATGGCGGTCTTGAAGTAAAGATTTGCGATGCGTGGCATTGTTTTTCCCCTCTGTAGCCGACGAAACCTAGCATGTTTTCAAGCTTCTGAGAACGAGCGCATTGGAGATCTTTGGAGCGCCAGCCCCGTTGCCGAGTTACAGTAGAAATAATGCCGGGAAGCGAGGCGACATTGGACGACATTGCCGGCGGGTGAAGCGGGTTAACCCCGGATGACAGCCGTCAGTGGAACTTGTTACGGCGGCTTGGCGCGGGCACGCTCCGGCTGGAACAGGTTGGTTGAACTAAGCCACAAGCGTCGCGGAACCGAGAACCAACCGCGGGCGTTTGTTGGATCATGTTGAAGCAGCAGGCATTTCGCCCCCGGATCGGCACGATTTACCAGATTGACAAGCACCAGGTGCATGTTCTGGAGAGCGGCGACTTGAACGCAAGACCGGTCCTTGTCCTCCATGGCTGTGGGAGCCTGGCTGAAGAGGTTCTGCTTCCGTTCGCTCAGAGCCCGTTCCGAATGGTGGCCCCCGATCGTCCGGGCTACGGTTTCAGCAGCCCTCTTCCTCTCGCTGAACGAGGACCGGTAGGCCAATCCTTTTGGCTTGAGCGCCTGATCGATGCAATGGACCTGCATTGCGTCTCGATCGTAGCCCACTCCATCGGCAGCGCACCGGCACTTCATCTGGCCGCGCGCCGGCCGGAACTGGTGAACGGATTGCTGCTGATTTCGCCGTGCTGCAGGCCCGTCCCACCAAAACCGCTGCTCATCCTCCGGGCGGCCGTTGCCCCGATGGTGGGATCCCTGATCCGTCAGCACGTAATCAGCCGATGGGCAGCGTTTTTTCTCGAGCGTGGTCTGCGGTCGTCATCCTGTCCAAACACGTTACCTCCCCAGCTATCGGTGTTGCCGGCCGCTC
The DNA here is from genome assembly GCF_019685435.1 of Rhizobium sp. NLR10b. Taxonomy (NCBI): domain Bacteria; kingdom Pseudomonadati; phylum Pseudomonadota; class Alphaproteobacteria; order Hyphomicrobiales; family Rhizobiaceae; genus Rhizobium; species Rhizobium sp. NLR10b. Next base: position 119,980 of record NZ_JABDWV010000008.1, read on the forward strand.
ATATGGTCAATCCGGGCGCAATTGAAACAATGGCTAACGAGCTGCGGGCCTTCAACAAAGACATGGAACTTCTGCCGCAGCTGCCCGGCAATCTTCCATTGCACGTCCTGTTCGGTTCGGAGGATCGCATAGTTCAGCCGGCCTGGCATATCGATGGCCTTCGGCAGAAGCATCCGGGGCCGACGATCAGGGTGATCGAGGGCGTCGGCCACCTTCCGCATCATGTTGTGCCAGCCGTAGCCCGACAGATGCTGAGCGACCTTGCGAGGGAGCGAGTACGGCAATCTTCTAAGCGGCAGCATTTGGCTGGTGTCCCGTGAGTGGGCCCTTGAATGATCGCCTACGGTTTGCTGCGCCGCGAAATTATTTTGCATCGCAGCAACTTTTCGCCATCACGTTGGTTAGAGTCGAGCTTCGTGCCTGAAACGCGAAGGAAACGACATGAAAATCCAGCGTTCACAATCTCGCCGTCTGAACGAACTTCGCAACTTCGGAAACAACCCCGGCAATCTCAAAGCTTTCACATACCAACCGCGCAATCCCCTTCCCCTTGCACCGTTGGTCGTCGTCCTTCATGGCTGCACGCAAAATGCCGATGGGTACGACAGGGGCTCCGGCTGGTCTCGGCTTGCCGACGAAGAAGGTTTTCTGCTGCTTTATCCCGAGCAGCAACGCGCAAACAACCAGAACCTTTGCTTCAACTGGTTCCAGCCTGAAGACACCCGGCGAGGTACTGGGGAGGCTCTGTCGATTTACCAGATGATCATCGCAATGGTCGCCGCAGGTCAAATCGACCCCGCCAAGATATTTGTCACCGGGCTGTCCGCCGGCGGTGCGATGAGTGCCGTCATGCTGGCGACCTATCCCGAGATCTTTGCCGGTGGCGCCGTCATCGGCGGATTGCCCTACGGCTGCGCAGCGACGGTGACCGCCGCCTTCGAACAGATGCAGGGAAAGAGGGTATCGCCGCCCGATGAGCTGAAGCGAGTTGTTCGAAACGCATCCGAACACGACGGCCCATGGCCCACTTTGTCGGTCTGGCACGGCACTCATGATCACACTGTCAAGCCGCGCAACGGCGATCAGATCGTCGAGCAGTGGCGACGGATCCATGCACTTCAGAAGGCGCCGGCCATAAAGAATGTCAACGGTAACAAGCGCAAGATATGGGTGGATTCGGCAGGTCGCGAGGTGCTCGAGCAATTCGAGATCGCCGGCATGGCGCATGGCGTGCCGCTCGCGACGCGTGGTGAACGTGGCCTCGGCGTCGAAGGGCCGTTCATGCTCGAGACCGGCATATCGTCAACAAGGGAAATCGCCCGTTTCTGGCAGATTCTGCAACATGACGGCAGAGATGAGGTCGAGTCGCTCCGGGTTCACAATAGCGGCGGCGGCTTCGATGGGGAAATCATCCTGCCAGGGGCAGTCGTCGAGGTAAGGTCTCCTTCCGGCAAAGAAGGCCCCGAAAGCCAGCCAAACTCAAGTTCGATAGCGCGCACCATTTACAATGCACTCAAAGCCGCGGGTCTTGTTCGATGACTTTACGAGGATCCCGTCCCGGTCTGAGGGGAGGGAACCAGCCGCACCGAGTGTGCGGTGATCAACAAAACGGATAGGGCGCACCAGCTCTCTTCGGCCACGGCGTCGGTCGGAGCCTTGAAGTGCTAGACTAAGCGCATTTGCTCGGGCGCGTAAAAATGGCCATCGGAAAAACCACGAGGGGTATCGATTTGAACAAGGTCATCTGGCCGCGAGGAGGGCGCCGATCTCCGCGAATGAACCCCGACTGAATGGTGCCTTCAGCTTTCGTTCCGAAGGGAGCGTCTAGAAGAAAGACGTTCAACCGCGGTCTTATCCGCCTGAGGAGACATATTCATGATCCGCACGTCTATCATTGCAACCGCACTCGTCGCTCTCGTCGGCATTACCGCCGCCGGCCCCGCCATGGCCAATGATGTTCGTATCGAACAATATGGCTGGTCTAACTCTGCCGGCGGGGCACAGGAAGGATACGAAAACCGGATCAGAACCTACCAGAACGGTGGCTACAACCGGATTCTCGGCCGTCAATATGGTCATCGAAATCTTTCAGCTGTCGGTCAGGAAGGCAACGACAACTATGGCGCCACCTATCAGCGTGGCAACCGCAACGTAGCGGGAATTGGCCAATTCGGCTCCAGCCATACGACCATCCTTACCCAGGACGGTAATGGCAACATCGCGGCCGGCGTCCAGGTTGGCCACGGTTGCAGCGCCAATGTCAGCCAGGGCGGCAACGGCAATGTCGCGGCCTTCGTCCAGGCCTGCCCGTAGGCGGCTGCAAATGCGGTGAAACAGGTCAAGATCGCAACAGCAGACCATCAGAGGAAACGACCATGCCAAATTGCATCCAACATCCGCGCCGCGCGATGACGATTCTCGCGCTGGTCCTGCTTCCCGTCGGCGCGGTTTCCGCCATGACGACTGCCGACCCATCTGACGGCGCGCAGCTTTGCGAAATCAAAACAACCCCTGGGGCTGGTATGGTGAGACTGGACGCACTCGTCCACGCCGACATGCATGTCGGCGTGACTTACACCTTCCATGTCGAAAAAGTGGGAGGCGGCGGAAGCTCCACGATCAACCAGAGTGGCGATTTCGATGCCGCAGAGGGACGCACGGCAATTCTTGGTTCGGTCTCGCTCGACTCGAAAGGAGCCAAATACAAAGCCACGCTGGACGTCGTCGTCGGGGATAAGAGTTTCAGCTGCGCGAAGCAGATCGGCGGCAACTAATCGGCCTCCATGACCTGCAGTCTTCCTGAAAGGGCGCCGGTTTCCGGCGTCCTTTTCCATTCAATCAGGACGAAGCGACTGAACGACAACTGAACGGGCAATTCCGACTTGGTTCAGCTGCAGGATGCGAAAGTTGATCATCGGCTGAGGCAGCCGGAAATGGAGATCAGAATGACTCGCAATTTGTTTAAGATCCTTGCCATCACCCTTCTTGCCGGGAGCCTCGGCCAAGTAGCCGTGTCTGCGCCAGCCTATGCCGGCGGCCGGATCTCGCTCAACCTCGCACCGAACAATGCTCAGGATGCCGGACTTTTTTCAACGGGGCTGCGCGTCTATTCGCTCTACCGAGGTCTGAAAGATGCTGACATCCGGCAGCGGGGCTGGGGTAACGCGGCCGCTATCGCTCAGGCTGGCCGCGGCAACCTGGGGTTCGTCCGGCAACGGGGCAATGGTCATTCCGCGACCTTGCAGCAGAACGGCAACAACAATGCCTATGGCATTTTCCAGTATGGGCGAAATACTGAAACGGACGTCGTGCAGGATGGGGATAACGGCGGTGGTGCTACCTTCAGCTATGGCTGGTAAGGCAGTTCACAAGGCTGGGGCGCGACCAGTCAGCGCCCATACCTCTACGGCGAATATTTAAGCCGCTAGAATGTAAGCTGCACCTTACAGGCGACCGCACGGTCGCCGGCAAGGGTGAAGGCTGCGGCGACTTCTTCCAAGGGTAAGCTGTGGCTGATGATCGGCAGGACATCGATCTTGCGGCTTGCGATCAGCCCCGCGGCAGTGGCGAATTCCTCGTGGAACCGCTGGGTGCCGTGGATATGTAGCTCCTTGCCGACAATGGCGTTGAGTGGGACCGGGATCTCGCCGGTGACGCCGACCTGCACGATCGTGCCGCGCGGCCGAATGGCGGCGATCGCACTGCGGATCGCGGGTGCGGCGGCCGAGCATTCGAAGACGAGATCGAAATACCCTTTACCCGCCTCGAATTCGGGAAGTGCCGCAGCCCCGTCGGAAACATTGATCGTGCGGCTGGCGCCCATCGCTTTGGCCCGTGCGAGCGCCGCATCGGCAAGGTCGGTCACCACGATCTCGGCCGCGCCATGATAACGGGCGGCGGCAACCATCAGGCAGCCGATCGGGCCGGCGCCGGTGACGAGGACGCGTTTGCCCGAGATCTCGGCGGCGCGCGATGCGGCATGCAGGCAGACGGCGAGCGGCTCGCTGCAGGCCGCTTCCGCGGCGGTCGTCTCGGCTCCCATTTCGAAACATTGCCGGGCCGGCACCACCAGCCACTCCCGGAACATGCCCTGCTCATGCGGCAGGCGCATCGCGCTTCCCATGAAGCGCATATCGAGGCAATGGATCGGCAGTCGCTTCAAGCAATATTCGCAATGGCCGCAGGGCTGGCTTGGATTGACTGCGACCAGCGTGCCGGCTTTGAGCTCGACCCCCTCGCCCGCTTGGCTCACCCTCCCCGAGGCCTCGTGGCCGGGAATGATCGGCTCGCGCACCCTGACCGGCCCGAAGCCGCCGTCCTGATAATAATGCAGGTCGGAGCCGCAGATGCCCGCGGCCGCCATCTTGAGAAGCACCTCGCCTGGACCGGGAGCCGGAACCGTGTCCATTTCGACCCTGAGATCGCCTTTTTGGTAAAGCCGCGCCAAACGCGTCTGCATCCTAGCCTCCTATCTCAACAGTCCGAGCTGCTGCGGCAGCCAGAGCGATACGGCGGGAATGAAGGTGATCAGGAGCAGCGCCAGGAACAGCGGCACGAGCCAAGGCACGATCGCCATCGTCGTGCGTTCGACCGAGAGCTTCGCCACCCGTGACAGCACGAACAACACCATGCCGAGCGGTGGGTGAAGCAAGCCGATCATCAGGTTCAGCGTCATGATCAGGCCGAACTGGACGGGATCGATGCCGAACTTGGCGACAATCGGCAGAAGGATCGGCACGAGGATGGTGATCGCCGCGATCGTATCCAGGAAGCAGCCGACGAAAAGCATCAGCAGGTTCACCAGGATCAGGAACACCCATTTATTGTCGGTGATCGACAGGATCGCATCCGACAGCAGCTGCGCGGCCTGGCTCACCGTCAAGAGCCACGCGAAGACCGATGCGGCGGTAACGATGAACAAAACGGATGCCGTCGTCTCGATCGTGTCGAAGCTTGCCTTGGCAAGCGTCGAGAGCGTCATCGTGCGGTAGCGCACGAGGCCGAGGAACAGCGACCAGAGCACGGCGGCGACGGCGGCTTCCGTCGGCGTGAACCAGCCCATCGTCATGCCGCCGATCAGGATGACCGGGGTCATCAGCGCCATGACGGCGGAGAAGCCGAAATACCAGTCGAGCGCCAGAAGCACGAGAAGGGCAATGCCCGCCGCGGCATTCATCGAGAGGCCGGCGCCCATCATCAGATAAATCGCCATAGGCACCATCAGGACAACGACGATTTCCATGCCGGCCGACAGGAGCTCGCGCACATTGAACGGCGCGTCCGAGCCCCAGCGCTTGCGATAGGCGAAGGCGGCGACGGTGATCATCATCAGCAGCGTCATGACGACGCCCGGCAGGATGCCGGCCATGAAAAGTGCGCCGATCGAGACGTTCGCCATCATGCCGTAGATGACGAAGGGCAGGGACGGCGGGAAGATCGGCCCGAGTGTGGCGGAGGCGGCCGTGACGCCGACGGCCGCTTCGACCGGATAGCCATGGTCCTTCATCGCCTTGATCTCGATGGTGCCGATGCCGGCGGCATCGGCGAGCGCTGTGCCCGACATGCCGGAGAAGATGACGGAGCCGATGATATTGACCTGCGCCAACCCGCCCTTCATCCAGCCGACCAGAGCGACCGCGAAGGAATAGATGCGGCCGGTGACGCCGGCGGAATTCATCAGATTGCCGGCCAGGATGAAGAAGGGCACGGCGAGCAGCGGAAAACTTTCGACGCCGGCGATCATGCGTTGGGCGACGATGATGTCGGGCGCCACGCCATAAAGGACGATGTAAAGCACGGAGGCGACGGCCATCGAAATGGCGACGGGTACGCCGACCAGCATCAGCAGCAGAAACGAGCCAAGAAGCAGCAGCATCGGGTCATCCTTCGACGGATTGGAATTCTTCCGGGCGCTCCAGGACGGAGTAGCCGCGGCGCATATTTGCGATGAAGACGATGACCGCGCGGATCAGCATCAGCCCGAAGGCGACTAGCACCGAGTAGAAGACGATGTTGCGCGGCAGGTCGATGGTGACCATCTGCTCGTCGGCGACGATGTCGACGTAACGCCACATCAGAGTGCAGCCATAGGCGAAGAAACCGATGCGGACGATGTCGACGAAGGTCGCGAGCACGCGCGCCAGCCCTGCAGGCATATAGTGATAGAACACGTCTACCTGGATATGCCTCGAGGTGCGCACGCACATGACGGCGCCGAGAAAGACGACGCCGATCAGGCAGTTGATGGCGATTTCCTCGGTCCAGGCATAGCTGTCGTTCAGCACATACCGCGTGAAGAACTGCAGGAAGACGCAGCCGGCCATCAGCCAGAAGACGATCAACGTGATCCAGTCCTCGACGGCATAGTCCGAGACGTTCGCCGTCGGCGCATGCCCTTCGAATTCGTGACCGATTTCCTCGGCCGTGATTGGCGTGTGAATTTCTTGCGACATTTTCGGCCTTGTTGCGGTTGGAGAAGAAGGGCGCGGCGCTTGGGCTGCGCGACCTTCGTTCGTTGCTCGGCGGGACGGCCCCTCATCCGGCTGTCGCCACCTTCTCCCTGCTTGCGGGGAGAAGGGACATGCCTTGACCTCTCCGTTCCCCGCTTGCTCTCGCAGAGCACGTCCCCTCTCTCCCCGCGCGCGGGGAGAGGGTTAGAGTGAGCGGCACGAAGAAGGCAGTGAGCGAGCTCCTACTGAATCGCCCGAATCGCTTCCCAATCGGCCTTTTCATAGCCGAAGTCCTCGAACTTGACCTTTTCCATCACGGTCTTTTCGAAGTCTGCTTTATCGACCTCGGTGACGTTGAGGCCTTTTTCCTTGAAGGTCGCAACAAGGCTGTTTTCCTTGCCGGCGATCGTCTTGGTCGTGCGCTCGGCCGCCTGCTGCATCACTTCGCCGAAGATCTTCTTGTCCTCGTCGGAGAGCTTCGCCCACAGCTGCTTCGAGATCACGGTGTTCAGGTGGTCGACGATGTGGCCGGTGAGGATGATGTTCTTCTGGACCTCGTAGAACTTCTTCGCCTCGATCGTCGTCAGCGGGTTTTCCTGCGCCTCGACCGTGCCGTTCTGCAGAGCCAGATAGACTTCGGCGAAGGCGATCGGTGTCGTGTTGGCGCCGCAGGCGCGCGGCATGGCAAGATAGGCCGGAACATCGGGCACGCGGATCTTCAGGCCCTGCATGTCGGCGCATTTGGCGATAGGCTTGTTCGAGGTCGTATGGCGCGTTCCGTAATAGCTGACGGCGGCGATATGGTTGCCAGTCTTGTCCTCGTAACCCTTGGCGAGACGCTTGAAGACATCGCTCTTGGTATAGGCGATCAGATGGTCGGGATTACGGAAGATATAGGGGAAGTAGGTGACGCCGATCGGCTTGTAGTCGCGTGCGGCAAAACTCGATCCCGAGATGATGATATCGACCGTGCCGAGCTTGAGGCCCTGGTTGATGTCGGCTTCCTTGCCGAGCTGCGAGGCTGGATAGACCTCGATCTTGTAGCGCCCGTCGGTGCGTTTGGCGATTTCTTCTGCGGCCCAGACGGAATCCGTGTGGAAGGGCTCCGAGGTTTCATAGACATGCGCCCATTTCAATACCGTCTGGGCATGCGCGACCGCCGTCGTCGCCATGATCGCGGCTGCGGTGCACAGTATCGTTGCTAGTCTGCTCTTCATTGCGCTCTCCTCCCGTGCTCGGGTTTAAGTCTTGGTGGTTCCTTTCGCGGGCGCCTTGTCGCGGCCGCGCTCCTCCTCTCCCGAGAACTCCTCCCCAAAGCTCTCGGAAAATCTCTTCTGCGATAGGGTGAGATGGCTGCGCATTGCAGCCTTCGCGCCGGCGGCATCGCCGGCGGCGATTGCATCGCGGATGGCCCGGTGCTCATCGACGGCGCTGCGCCATGTCGTCGGCCCCTCGAAATGGCTGGCCAGCTTCGCGAAATAGGGAGTCATGCGCATGTCGAACATCTCGCCCGTCACGCGGGTCAACGTCGAATTGCCGACAATGGCGGCAATGCCAGTGTGAAAGGCGCGGTCGGCGGCGAGCACCGTCGCCGCATCGTTGACGCCGCCGCTCATGCGCATCAGCGCCTCGTCAAGCACGGCAATGTCTTCAGGCCTGGCCCGGGTTGCCGCCTCTTCGGTTATGGCGCATTCGATGATGGCGCGTGCCTGCAGCAGTTCGAAAGGCCCCTCCACCGGCTCGCTTTCGCTTGTCGCCATGCTGACGCCCTGACGGCGCACCACATAGATGCCTGAGCCCATGCGGATGTTGACGAGGCCCTCGACCTCCAGGACGATCAGGGCTTCGCGCACGGTCGGGCGTGAGACCGACAGTTGCTCCGCGAGATCGCGCTCGGCCGGCAGCTTCTGACCGACGACAAGCTCGCCTCCGGCAATCATCGAACGAATTTGATCCGCTACCTGCCTGTAGAGGCGGCGCGATTCAACGGGCAAAAACATCTGGCCTCCCCGGCGGCTTCTCCTCAAGCGCGCAGCTGGTCAACTGGCCTGACCAATTTCAGAGGTAGCACCGTGGGAGTTGTGCGTCAATGCGCCGCATGAAATTCCAACTGGCATCGTTCCCGCGCCAACGACCGTGGGAACCTTCAACCCCGTCACGGGTTCGGGCCCGACATGGGAGCATGATGATGAATTTTCTCTGGCTTTTTGCGGTATCGGGAGGGGCTGCCCTTCTCGGAATTGCTCTTGCTTTCGGAATGATCAAGCAGGATGGCGACGATCGGTTGCAGCCATCGCTGGCGCTTTTGTGGTGGCCATCGGCGCGCTCGGACTCGGCATCTATGTTCAGAAGGCGCCCACGGCTCCTTTGCGCGCGTCCGATAGAGAGGGGTCGCAGAACAACCTTCCGGCGGCTGCGACGACCGAAAAGGATCTGCCGGGAAAGTGACGCTTGAGAGATCGTCGATTCCGGTGCGAGACGCGCTTCAGCGCCTCAGCCGGGCCCGGCTAGCTGCGTCCTGTGATGCCAGGGACATCGTAGGCGTCTGCAGCGAAGGCTTCGAGGGATGCGCGGTTGCGGATGATTACCAGGCCGCGGGTGGAATAAATGAGATGCTCGCCCTCCAGGATGTGTAAGGCATCAGTGACGCTGGAGCGGCGGACTCCCAGCATCGTGGCCATATATTCATGCGTGATTTCAATCTCTTCGCCATCGAGGCGGTCATGGCACAGCAGAAGCCATCTCGCCAGACGAACGTCGATCTTGTGAACGGCGTTGGACAGCGCGGTGTTGGCGACCTGCGCGAAAAAACTATGGAGAAAACGCAAAAGCAGCCGGCGGACGGTGGGCCGGTCGGCGAGGAAGCATGCCAGGGCGCCGGCTTCCACACGGCGCCCGTGACCGCCAACTTGCATCATGACGTCGAATGAAAACTGTTCCGCGTCCACCGTCAGGGGCGGCGGCGACATCCCGTCCCTGCCGAGCACGCCGATCTCGGCCTTCCTGCCCTCGGGGCTCGTCGCCACCATGGAAGCAATGCCGGTTTCGAGGAAATAATAATGGCTGACCGGCATGCCCAAATGCACGAGCTCGAAGTCGCGCGGAAGAAGAAGCGGTTCCAGCATGCGCTCCAGAGCCATAAGCTCCGGATCCGCCAACTGCGACAGAATGAGATTTTCGCTTTCGAACGCTCGCATCACTCTGCCCTTTGTTTGGCAAGAGGACACTGTCTCTCGGCCGTCAGCACCACAGATGCGCTCAGCCCTACGCAAAATTATGAACGCCGGAATGGCCGATTGCAAGGCGCTGAGGCTTATCTCTCATGATCGGCAGAAGGCTTCGTGGAGGAGTTTTGTACGCAACCGCACGCGCCCGAGAAATTTCCTGTAGCAAGTGCTAATGTAGTCGACGGCAATAGCGGGGCGCGCGCTGGCATGGATCAATATCCCCTCCCGAGCAACGAGACTGAAATCTATCGGCACATCGTTGAGAGCGCCCGGGATTATGCAATTTTTGCAATGGATCGCAATGGCACTGTCATGACGTGGAGCGCGGGTGCCGAAAAAATCTTCGGCTATTCGGGATCCGAAATCATCGGACAGAGCGGTGCCGTGATCTTTACGTTCGAAGATCAGCTTGCCGGGGCAATGCTTAAGGAGATCAGGCTTGCCTTGACCACCGGCCGCGCCGACGACAATCGCTGGCATGTGAGAAAGGACGGCAGTTCGTTCTGGGCTTCGGGACTGATGATGCCGCTTCGCAACGATACCGGTGAGACCTATGGCCTTCTGAAAATCGTCCGCGACCGAACGCAGATGCTGCATGAGGACGAAGCTCGGCGCGCCAGCGAAGAGCGCCTCCAGCTTATTCTCAAAAGCGCGATCGACTATGCGATCTTCGCCTTCGGCCGCGATGGGCGGATCATCAGCTGGAACACCGGCGCCTGCCGCATCTTCGGCTACGAGGAGAGCGAGATCCTCGGTCGCCACGCCCGCATCCTGTTCGTTCCCGAGGACCGCGAAGAGGGCGCGCTGGAGCGCGAGATGGAGGCGGCGGCCGAGCGCGGTCGCGCCGAGAACGAGCGGTTTCACTTGCGTAAGGACGGCTCGACATTCTGGGGCAGCGGCTTGACCATGCCGCTGCGCGCCCAGCGCGCCGGTTTTCTCAAAGTGCTCCGGGACGATACCGAGCGGCATTTCGCCGACGAGCATCAGCAGATCATGCTGCGGGAGATGAGCCATCGCGTCAAGAACAGCCTGGCTCTGGTTGCGGCCATGCTCGCCATGCAGGCCCGTTCGACCAAACAGGAGGAGGTCGGACAGGCGCTTCGGGATGCTGAAGCGCGAGTCGGAACCATTGCCCAGGTGCACGACCAATTGTGGCGCCAGCCTGATATTGAAACGGTGGATCTGGCCGATTTCCTGTCCAGCCTTTGCCAACGCCTGCAGCAATCGACCTCCGGCCACACGGTGTCGGTCGTCGCCGATCCATGCATGATCGATGCCGACCGTGCGATCCAGATCGCCCTCCTCGTCAACGAACTGGTGACCAATGCTTTCAAACACGCTTATGCCGAGGTAGCAGGCGCCGTCACGGTCAGCGCCCGGAGCATTGCCGACGAGATCCGCCTGGAGATCGCCGACGACGGACGAGGACTGCCGCCGGAAGTGCTGTCCGGCGAGAACGGCGGAAAAAGCCTCGGAATGAAGATCGTGCGGGCGTTGGTGCAGCAACTGAGGGCCGAGCTTCACATCGAAAACCGGGAGCCCGGCACGGGGTTCGTGATCAGGCTGCCGAGGGAGGTTTGAGAGCGTTCCGTGTCGGGCAGGAAATTATCCCAGAAGCGGTGCGCCTGGGACTATGGCTCGGCGTTTGTCAGAACCGTACAAAACTTATATGAAGATGGTCATCATTGCGCGCGTGACCCATATAGCTCTCATTACCGCCAAAGAGGCGTCGGTATGAGCACGGGCTGTCTCCCGCCAGGAGAAGCGCATGCGCGTACCGGACCAAAGCGATATTCGGAATCTGCTGTTGAAGGCCCTGCCGGCCGAGGCATTCCAAAAGCTCACCGGCGATGGCAGTCTGATCGAACTTCCGGCCAGAGATGTTCTGGTCGAAGCCGATCAGCCGAACGAGTATGTCTGTTTCATCGAACGAGGTCTTGCCTCAATGGTGGCCGCCAATGGCGATGACGAAGCCGTTGAGGTCGGTCACATCGGACATGACGGCATGTCCGGCCTCCATGTCCTGCTGAGAACGGATACGACACCCAACCGCACCTTCGTTCAGGTCGCCGGCTCCGGCGTGCAGGTGTCGGTGAAAAGCTTCAAGCAGGTGCTGGCGGAATTTCCGGTCGCCAACGAACTGTTCCTCAAATACATGCATTGCTGCGACATTCAGCTGGCCCAGTCAGCGCTTGCGAACGGGCGCTACAATATGCACGAGCGGCTCGCCCGCTGGCTGCTGATGTGCCACGACCGGCTGAATGGCAGCGACCTGCCGCTGACGCATGAACTGCTGGCCATCATGCTCGGCGTGCGCCGCGCAGGCGTCACCAACGAATTGCACGTCATCGAAGGTCTTCGAGCGATCAGGTCGACGCGCGCCAATGTCAGGATCCTCGACAGGGACCGGCTGGAAGAAATCGCAGCCGGCTGCTACGGCGTTCCGGAGCGCGAATATCAACGTTTGATCGGTCTGCCGATCCGGCGCCCCACTAATCGGCACTCCTGATCGTATCGGCAAAAGGCACGATCAGAAGCAGGCTCCCCTGTTCGTCGCAAATGTAAATCTTTCTCGCTGAAATGTCTTTTCTCGAAAGAATTGCCTGACTCATGAGGGCTCTTGCATCCTGAACGGCTTCGCGCCTGGCGTCTTCAATGGTGGCCAGTTCCGAACCATCGGGATCAACGACCGTGCCGGTGTCTGAAACGACATTAAAATAAAATCTTGGCATCAGCCGCCCGATCGTTGCAGAATCAATGCCATAGCCTGTCTTAAGGTTCCGTGGAAAAGAACCAGGGCGCCCTTTAAAACGGCGCAATATCCTCGTTTCAAATGCTGCTGTCGAAATCAGTGGGACGTTTCGGCGCCGCCAGTGGCAAGACGCGTCATCGTCGCGCGAAGATCGAGGAGCTCCATAAGAATGATCTCCCATTCCTCGTCATCCGCTTCAGCAATCGATATGACCGAAGCGTCGATCATGCGAAGCAGACGGTCGAGAGCCGGAGCTCGACCGAAGTTGTCCGGCACTCCATCGCGCAGGTTTCTAAGATCGGCAACGATCTGTCGCAGAGCGATCTGCCGATCGACAAAACCGAGTTCGGAATGACCTGCCGCGACAGGAGCACTTTGCCGGGTTCTATCCATCGTGCCCATCGGCCCGCCCGGCATTCTCGCGCACATGTGCGCAGGCCGGTGCATCCGGGGTGACGAGCAGGTCCTCTGGATCCAGATACACATGCCGCATCAGGCCTGCGAGCCTATGCTTGTCTCGAATGCCGCATTCGAACCAGGATACGAGTTCTCTGGCAATATGTTCGGCTGCCGGGCTGGCGATCCCGCATGATTTTTCCTGGCACCAGTCTTCAAGGACCGCGGTCAGCATTGCCACGTCGTCGGGCTGTAACGGCGGCTTCGTGATTCCCGCGTGCTGCATCATCCGCGTTCCTCCCCTTATATGCGACGATCCTAAACTTAGGGTCATCGATTTCAACAGCTGGTGCGAAAACGTACGGATCGCACGGCCGGCGCCCCGATCCCAACCGCCGGGGAACAAGGCGGCCCGGCAAGGGTTCGGCGGTCAGGGCAAAATGAACGTCGCATGACAGGCTCGAATATGGTAGGCACGATACAGGCGCGGACCCGCCTATGTTTCTAACCGCCATTGAACAGCATGATCACCCTAAAACCTGGATTACAGTAGGCGTCCGCCATGAAGTCGCTCAGTCCGGTCGCCGGCAAGACGATCCTTATCATTGGTGAAGCCGGCTTCCTTTCGGACGGTGCAAGAAAGGCGTTGATCGCCCGCCAGGCGGTGCTCGCCGGCCCCGTTGTCATCTCCAGCGCCATGGAATGCTTGAGCGAGGGCCTCCTGTTCGATGCGGTGATCATCGATGTGACGATTTCCGACGAAGCCATGCTCTGGATAAATGATTGGTTGGAGACACGGCGGATTCCTTTCATCTTTGCCTATGACGAGCGATCCGAAACACCGCCGGGCGGCTTTGTTGTCAGTGGGCGTCCTTCCGACGTGGACGCGATGATCGCCGCTCTGTTCGGAGGGGACTCGTCCTATTATCACTAAAGCGCCTCGCGTCCCTTCGGGCGCGCGATGCGGTGGATGTTCGCTTCCGTACAATGGAGGACGAGGAGTTGTTTCGGCTGCAATAGAGTCCCATTATTCAAAAACGCACGATGAAAAGCTTAGGGACCAGGGTCATGCTCGATTCTCAGTCCATCCATTTGAAAGCGCTCGATTCAGCCGATCTTCAGCGTCTGCAAATCGTTTTGGATGTGATCTGCCGCGAGGCGGGCAAAGCCGTGCGTTCGCCTGAAATGCAGGAGGTCGCCGCTCTGCTCATTCGCCTTTATCGCCACGGTTTGACTGACGAGGTCAAGCTGCTGTCGGTCGGCCGTCTGGCCTCGGTAAAAAAGGGGCTCTCCCGAACTGCTGCGATCACGGGGGGCGGAGATCGAAACGGCCGCTCGGTCATCTCAATCTGACGAGGAGCAGCTCATGAATGACGGTGAAAAAGCGCGAACCGACGTCGAAGGAACCGAAAAGGAAACCGCCGATGCGAGGAAAAGCCCGCCCGCCGGTCCTCACGCCAAAGATCATCTCATAGACGAAAGCAAAACGCCCGGCGCCGGCGCGCTGTCCGAGAAGGACGACCAGAGCATCACGCCAGGATCAGGCTGATCCACCGCCGGTCCGCCGAAAACACCGTCGGCTGCGGAACCTGCTCCTTCGGGCGCGGTTTGAGGGGTATGGAAAATGAAGTTCCCACCAATTATCAGGTAACGACGAACCCTGCCCTCACGGGACTTTTGGGACGCTGCCCGCGGTGCCAGCGGGGTCATCTGTTTTCCGGATATCTTACGCTCGCCCGAGGCTGCGAAGTCTGCAGCCTGGATTATTCATTCGCCGATCCGGCGGATGGGCCGGCCTTCTTCGCGATGTCGATCGTCGCCGTTCCGGCGCTCGCCTTTGCCCTCTGGTTCCAATTCACGTTCGAGCCGGCGATCTGGGTGCATCTCATCGTCAGCCTGCCCCTCAGCGTCATCGCCTGCATTCTCATTCTGAGGCCGCTGAAAGGCTGGCTCGTCTGCTCGCAATTCTTTCACAAGGCGGAGGAAGGCAGTATCGACAGAGCCTGGCATGCCTCCGAGAAGGAGCGGAGGGAGCGGTCCTGAGGCGCTCACGCGGCGGCATGCTTTTCAGCGGGCGAGATCCTTGCCGATCAGCCGCCGATATTCTTCTTCGGCAGCGCCGTAAGATCCGTGCGCCTCTTCGATCAATCCCCGCCGGTTGAGGATGACGATCTGCCGTCGGGTGGACCGGATCAGCCCTTTGCCTTCCAGCAGGTGCAGCGCGACCGTAACGCCGGCGCGGCGCACGCCCAGCATCACCGCCAGAAACTCATGCGTCAGCCAGATGGTCGCGCCGTCGGTCCTGTCATGGACCATCAGCAGCCAGCGCGCCAGCCGCTCCTCGAGCTTGGCATGGCCGTTGGCGAGCACCGTCGACGTCGTCTGCGCGAGCAGCGCCTGGACATAGGCGAGAAGGAGGCTGCGTAAGGGACGGCTTTCCTCCATCGCCGCGGAAAGGGTCGATGCCGGCAATTTGAAGCCATGGCCGGAAACTTGCATGAACGTCCGGTTAGCGGATTGATTGCCGCCGAGAATGACAGCCGCACCCGTCATGCCCTCGCGGCCGACGATGCCCACTTCGATGTCGCGCCCGCCTCGAAATCTCGCCACGATCGAGGCGAGCCCTGATTCGAGAATATAGACGTC
Source organism: Rhizobium sp. NLR10b (assembly GCF_019685435.1). Taxonomy (NCBI): domain Bacteria; kingdom Pseudomonadati; phylum Pseudomonadota; class Alphaproteobacteria; order Hyphomicrobiales; family Rhizobiaceae; genus Rhizobium; species Rhizobium sp. NLR10b. The sequence goes on from NZ_JABDWV010000008.1 coordinate 135,450, forward strand.
GCTGACCGGGCTATTCTCCATTTCGAGGATCGTGGGCACCTCAAGGTCGACGGGCTCCAGATGCGGCAGCAGGAGTTGCTGCTCCTGCGGGCCCATGACGCGCAAAAGTTCATTCCGAAAAATCAATTGTTGGTCATCCATGTCCGTCCGCGCATCGGTGTTATTCCGACCCTTGCTGCGGGCGAACCTAACCATCTCGAATCATTGAGCAATACATTGTGCAATAGCGTACAGAATCGAAGGTCTGCGCAGGATCAGCCACTATTCGCGCCAGGGCGATCAAGCCTCTGCGAAATCCAGGCTCTGACAAACCTGTTCGCTCGGGCCGCCAGCCTAGTCGGCAATCGGTTGAAGCCGTGCGGGGCCTCGGGGAAGATGACGCAGTCGGAATTGCCGCTTTGGCTCTGCCATCGCTCATGCATCGAGATGCTGTCGTCGAGGATCGGATCGAGCGCTCCGGCGACCAGCAGGGCGGGGGGCAGGCCAGAGAGATCGGCAAACAACGGACCCTTCGCCTCACGCCCGGAAAGGCTTGGCGTCAGTCGCTGCAGATTGCGCAACGCCGATGGCCCGTCGATCACCAGGCTTCTGCCGGTGGAGCGGCGCAGGCTTTGCGACCCGCCGAGATCGAATGCGCCGCACATGGAAACGAAGCCGGCAACGGCCTCCGCCTTACTGCGCGCTCGAAGATGAAGAAGTGCTTCCGCGGCGAGATGTGCACCCGAGGACTCGCCGCCGAGGATCATCCGCTCGACCGCAAACTCGGCAAGATGGTCGGCCAGCCATTCGATCGACGCTTTGCTGTCCAGAAGAGCGAGGTCCAGCCGGTCGTCGGCGGCATTGTGAAAATCGACGCCGGCCGCTACTATCCGACAGTCTCTTGCGATCGGGCAGGTGATGCCGTCGTCAAAGCGGGCGTTGCCCATCACCTAGGCGCCGCCGTGGAAATGGACATAGAGGCCGCGCGGGGCTCCGTTCGGAAGCATCAACCTCAAGCCGATCCGTCTGCCGTCGGCTGTGACAATGCGGGTGACAACGTGCCTGCGGCGCAGCAGCCTGTCTGGAGCCAGCAGTTGCGCGACGCGAATTGAGGTCTGCACGATTTTGGCGTTCCAGCGCCTATCGGTATGATAGCTGGGAAGGAAGCGCAGCAAGGCATTGAGCCTGCGGGCGGCGCCGATCTCGCGGGAAGTGAACGGCGCCGGCCGCAGGCCCGATGCTGTTCGAGGGGTCATGTCCGTCACTTCGCTATCAGGCTTCATCGGCAGCAAAGGCAGGCGTCGCGGCCAGGAAGAGAAGGGAAAGGTTGAGCATCAGCCGCATCATTGTTCTCCGTGTTTATTCGGTTGAAGCAGGCGATTGCGCCCGAACGGCCGGACCGAGAGTCGGTTCCCGAAACGAGGACAGATTTGAGCTGCATACGCGCGGGAACCAGGGGAAGTTGAAGCGGATTGACAACAATCCGGAGATCGAGGCCGGCCGGCAAGTCCGGCAACATTCCTTTCGTCGATTCCGCGCAAATCCGGAACCAAGAGCGGGCTGGTGAGTTGTGTGGGAGAGCCGCCTAGCGAGTCAGTATTTCGCACCTGAAACCATCAGACTGCGCCCAACCCACACTTCCGGAGGGCGAGCATTGGCAGCAACGACACCGACCAGGGAAAACCGGTTATTCGCCCTCTTGCCTCAGGAGGAGCTTTCAGCTGTCGTTGCTGATCTGGAACCCTGCGACACCCCTCGCGGCTTTCTCATGGCTAAAGCAGGCGCAACGATCGACTATGCTTATTTCCCGTGCTCGGGCGTAGGTTCGATCATCAATGTTTCGCCGGAGGGAAACCGCGTCGAGGCCGGATTGTTCGGCCGTGACGGGTTTGCACCCACGGCGGCAGCGATAGACGGAGGAATCAGCGTCACCGAGGTCGCCGTCCAGGTGCCGGGTTTTGCCTACCGGCTGCGGCAGGACAAGCTTGTGGATCTGATGAAAACGCAGCCGGTGTTTACCAGCCTGCTGCACAAGAGCACGCACATCCTTGCGACCCAGGCCGGGTTCACAGCGCTTTCTAATGCGATCCACGGGATCGATGAGCGGCTGGCTCGCTGGATCTTGATGTGCCACGACCGCATTGACGGCGACAAGCTCGCGCTCACCCATGAGTTCATCGCTCTGATGCTGGCAGTCAGACGGCCGAGCGTCACCACGGCGCTCCATCTGCTCGAGGGCAACCATTTCATCCGCTCGGTCCGCGGCCTGGTCATTGTCAGAGATCGCGTTGGCTTGGAGGAATTTGCCGCCGACGCCTACGGCAGGGCGGAGGAGGAATATGAGCGGTTGATTGGACCTCTCAGAAAATCGAAGCGACAGACTTTTGTAGGGTCATCGCACGCTGGTTGAAACAGCGCCAGCCAAATCCGGTACACCGTTCTTCTCCACGACCCCGGAAATTCGCCCCGCGACCGCCCAATGGGGATCGGCTCGACCCACTCGCACGATGCTTTCAGCTGCGCGTCTCAATGCGTTACAGCTTCACGTGCATGTGCTATAGAGCTGTATTGCAAAAATCCTTGGTTTTAACTGTAACCGATTGTCTGCTTTTACGAATGAGCTCTTTGACAGCATGACGACCGCCCATTCGGAAGAAGCCCTGAAAGCATTGATGCTTCTGTCCCTCGACGGGGACGAGGCTGCCTATCGGCGTTTGTTGACGGTTTTGCGCGTGCTGCTTGTCGGCTATTACAGCCGCAGGATGGCTGCGGCAACGAGGGCGGACATGGAAGATCTGGTCCAGGAGACGTTGCTGGCACTGCATTCCCGGCGATCCACCTATGACCGGACGAGACCTTTTACTGCCTGGTTTTTCTCGATCGCCCGCTACAAGCTGATCGACCATCATCGCGGCCGCGGCGGACGCAGGCTGGCGGAGACCGAGCTTGATGACGAGATCGAAAGCGACTTCAGCGAGGATAGGCTGACTGCCCGCATGGATGTCGAGCGGTTGCTCGACGGCTTGCCGCCGAGACAGCAGGAACTGATCCGCCAGGTGAAGCTCGAGGGCGGCTCGGTCGCCGACGCCGCAAACCGCACCGGCCAGTCCGAATCGGCGGTGAAAGTCAGCATCCATCGGGCGCTCAAGGCGCTCGGAGAGAGATTGCGAGGCACATCGTGACAAAGACGGACGATATCATCGAACGATTGGCAAGCGACCTGGAGCCGGTGCCGCGCAACGCGCTAGGGCGCCGCTTTGCGCTCGGCATAGCGCCCGCCCTCGCATTTTCCCTGCTGCTGATGCTGATCATTCTCGGCCCCCGGGTCGATATGCCCGACGTATTGAGGCTGCCGGTCTTCTGGATCAAGTCGGCCTATAACGCGCTGATTGCGGCGGCCGCCTTTGCAGCCGTTTTTCGGCTTTCCCGCCCCGACGGTTCGGAAGGTCGCTTTTTCGGTCTGCTTGCCGTGATTTTCGCTGCCATGACGGCCGTCGCGGCCACCCAGCTCCTGATGGCACCGAGCGAGAACTATCGATTGCTGATCGTCGGGTCCTCGGCGCTGCATTGCCCGCTGCTCATCGCAGGCTTTGCGATCCCGGTCTATGCCGGCACGGTCTGGGCACTGCGCCGCGCGGCGCCTGTCGATCTGCGGCTGACCGGCTTCGTCGCCGGCATTGCCGCGGGAGCAGCCGGAGCCTGGGTCTATTCCTGGTTCTGCACCGAAAACGGCATGCCTTTCGTGTTGATCTGGTATACGCTCGGCATCCTGCTCATCGGCGCTGTCGGCGCCGTCACCGGACCCCGCCTGCTCCGCTGGTGACCCCTCTCGATTTCTTGATCTGGAACATTCCCGGTTTCCCTTGGTTCGAGGACCGAAGGAGAGAAGATGAGCCAGGAATCGGACCGTCGCGCTTTCATGATCTATTTGGGAGCCATTCTCTTGGTCGGGCTCGTGATCGTGTTCGGCGCTACGCTCTCGTGGAACTCGATCAGCATAAGCGGTCAGCCCACGCAATCTTCAACGGAAGCCAATCCTTGACGAAGTGGCCGAAAGACAACCCGATCCGCTTGGACCGGCCGAGCGACGAAGGGCAGCGGGATGCGCTGAAAAGCCTGTGGCTGGTCATTGCCGTGATCGCGACCTTGGTCGCTATCGCCTTTCTGCTCTACGTCTTGATCCTCGTTTACGGGGTCATGCAAAGGCTGTGAACCGGCGCGAACTGAAATGTGCCGAGGACATTGAGGCAGCATCTATTTCTCCCTGCGCCGCGCAATCAGCTTCAGCCGGATGCCATGGTGATTGAGAGTGCCGGGAAGATTGGCGACGTCTAAAGAGGGATGCAGCAGCACAATCTCGGCGGCCGACAAGAATGTGCCCACGGCAAGGTTTGCAATCGTCGGCACGAGATTATGTGCCGGGCATATGACAGGACCGGCGCTGAAAGGCACGAGCCCTGCGGCCGGCAACGCATCGTTCTGTCCCCAGATGCTCGGTTCCATCCGATTGGCATAGAGGAGCGCGGGGTCTCGATGGAAAAAGGGGACGAAGATGATGACGCCAGTGCCGCGAGCGATGACCTTGTCGCCTGACTTGAGATCCCTGGTCAGTTGCCTGAGGATGGCGGGGGTCGTCGGCCAGAGGCGCAAGGCTTCCAGCAGACAACTGCGCGTGAAGGGGCGATCGAGATCGCCGCTCATGGCCTCTTCCACGGCTTTGCCCCAGTAGCTCACATGGCAGGCCAGCAAGGCGAGCGTCCTCAAAACGGCAATTCCGGCTGCATCAAAGGCGAACAGCCATTGGGCCACCTGGTTTTCCGGAGCAAGCTCATCGCCTCTGGGAAACCGATTGACAAGACTGTACTTCTCCGGCTCTCGAAGATAGCGGCCGACCTGATCGTGAAACCGAGCAAGCTTGCGCTGATCGACTGGGGCGGCAAATGCCCAGTTCGCCCGGCCTCGAAGTTCGTTCAAGGTCTCGGTCAATGTGACGTCGTTGCGCGCTCGTTCGCCGAGGACAATTCGCCGGACGATCCGGAACCAGGCCTGCGAAAAGGCCGGCCAATCGAGCTCACGGGGTAAGTTCAGGACCTGCAGGAATTCTTCGTCGACGATATTTTTGAAATGCATCGCATATGGATGCAGCCGGTCTGCCGCTGCCAAAGCGTGCTCATGGGCAGGCCGAAGCTCGGCGCGCCGAGAGTCCGATGAGATGAGGACGTTTTTCGGCTCGAAGTGAACAAGGGCGGCATGCTTTTCCGCCGTCGCCGCGGCAAACGGTTCGGGCGAGGATTGAAGCACCGTGGCGACATCGGCCGGATCGAGGATCAGCAGCTGTGGTCGCAATGGGATGGGCAGCAGAAGAGGAGCCGGCCCGTATTTGTTTCTCAGCCGCTGCATCTGTTCCACGGTGGTTCTGTCGAAGCCTTGCCGCTCCGCCAGACGCTCCATTGCCGGGCGGCGAATGATGATGCCCTTGGCAACCGTTGGGGCCACGACCGCCGTCAATACGCGGAGCGTATCGAGCCATCCGGCGCGATTAACTCTGGGAAAGATGGCGTGGCTTCGCGCGTTCATGACTCTTCAGCCTGGCCCGGCGGTTGGCCCATATCGATTCGATCTGCCGATCCTATCGATTAGGTTTGGAACCAGGACCATGACCGTTTGTTCCGCTCAAGGCGAAGCGGACCGGCGCAAGCCGCTCAATCGACGAGATGGTTTCCGAGCATCGCAATCAGGCACTCGCGGGCGCGGCTCACCCGGCTTTTCAACGTGCCGATCCGGCACCCGCACATTTTGGCGGCGTCTTCATAGCTCGTTCCGGCAGCCACCAATGTCAGAGCCCGGCGCCTGTCGTCGGAAAGACGCGTCAACGCCCGCTGCAATTCATGTTCCCGCAGTACCCACTCCTGGGTCGGGGCGATCGCCACCTGTTCCATCGCCGCGTCCATTCCGGCCGGCTCGCGCTTCTTCCGGCGATAATTGGTGCAAAAGGTGTTTCGCAGAATGGTGAAAAGCCAGGATTTGAGCGAGGTGCCGGGCTGGTAGAGGTGAAGCGAGTTCAGCGCCTTCAGCAGGGTTTCCTGAACAAGGTCGTCGATGTCATCATCGCTGCGCAGGAACCTTCGGGCAAAGGCGCGCAATGCTGGTGTCAGCTCGACGATCTCCCGCTCGATCGCGGATTTTTCTTTGCAATGCGATGCGGGGCGTACTGAAGACGAGGAAGCCATTTTTCTCTCCTGGGATGAGAAGGAAAGTCGCTGGCTCCCTATTCGTTGCCGTACGATACCGGACAAAAGTCCCGGCTTGGCCGGCGACTGCTCGCCGGCTCGAGGACGGGAACAACGGCCTCCCGCAATCGTTCGGTCATCGCCGTCCCGGTACTCTCGATCGGGCGGTCTCTTCCTTGGCCGGACAGAGATGACGCCCCCGCCCAAGGGGGCGTCATATTTCCGATCGGAACATCCGACCGATGCGAGAGTTGATTGTCGTCACGACACGCCACAGGAGGATTAAATGGCAACCGAGAAGACTCTGAACGATCTGTTTCTCGATACTCTCAAGGACATCTATTACGCCGAAAAGCAGATCCTGAAGGCCCTGCCGAAGATGGCCCGCGCCGCGCAATCGGAAGAGGGCAAGGCCGGTTTTCTGCAGCATCGCGACGAGACCCAGGCGCAGGTCGAGCGCCTCGAACAGGTTTTCGAGATGGTCGGCAAACCGGCACGCGGCAAGACCTGCGAGGCCATTCAGGGCATCATCGCCGAAGCCGAGGAGATCATGGACGAATTTAAGGGCACGGTCGCCCTCGATGCTGGTCTGATTTCGTCCGCACAGGCCGTCGAGCATTATGAAATCGCCCGCTACGGCACGCTGATCGCCTGGGCAAAGCAGCTCGGCCTCAAGGATGCAGTGCCACTGCTGCAGGCTACGCTTGCCGAAGAAGAGGCGACTGACAAGAAGCTCACGCAGCTCGCCGAGTCCTCGGCCAACGTCAAGGGCAAAGGCAAGGCAGCCTGAGCCGCTCGACCGCGGTGTCCATTCGCAACGGCCGCCGCCTCGGCGGCCGTGCTTTTCCCGGGGCTGCCTCGCAGATCAAAGACTGAGTTGCCAGATTTCGGCGGTAAGCAGATTCCCTTGGGGCGCGATGAGACGCACCGAGCTTACCCCGCTGAAGCCGGGCAGCCGCTTGGTTCCGGTCCAGCGGCCATCGTCGGCGAAGACCTCGATCGAACCTGCATCGAGGAATATCCGGATGGTCGACGGGCGCGCGCCGGCGGCGATGTAGCGTGGCGACACCTTGGCATTCGCCACCGAAAAGGGAATGCTCAGCCCATCGTCGTTCAACAGGACCTCGAGCGCCGCCTGCGGATGTTCGAACGTCAGGCGGAACGCCTTGCCCGGCTCCTTGAGGGTGAGCAGGATTTCGACGGCGCCGTTGGCGAGGTCGACCGCCTGGCCGTCCACAAGGCCTTGAGGATCCAGCCGCCGCTGCCGCAGGCTTTCCACACCTGCGACCGGCGGCGTGATCAGAGCCCCCTCGTGCAATGCCAGCCGGCGCGGCAGCGTCATCGCCGTCGCCATGTCGATATCCTTTGAGACGTCAGTCCAGTTCGCCAGCCATGCAATGCCGACGGGGCCGCTATCATCGACGAAGGCCTGGAAGGCGTAGGCGTCAGTGCCGAAATCCAGTTCCTGTTCGAATTCCACGGAGAAGCTGCGGCCATCGAAGCGGCCGACCGTCGCAATCGTCATGTTGCGCCGGCCGGTTGCCGGATCGCGGCTTGTGAGAAGACCGAAGATCAGGGCCCAGCGCGTCGATGGGTCGTTTGCGGGACCGTCGAGGGGCACCAGGCAGGGGCATTCCGCGGCCGTCATTCCGAAGCGGTTCTCGCGATGAAGCACCCCGAGGAAAGTCCATCCCGTCGCCGCGGCCGGATCATCGGTTTCATAGAGCAGGATGACGCCGCCCTCGCGGTCTCGCGTCCCGAGCAGCATCTTCCATTTGTCGTCCTGGCCTAGGAAGACATAGGGGTCACGGAAGTCGGTCGTCAGACCGAGCCCGGCCGGTCGGGCGGGCAGGATGAGGCTCGCCGGCTCGACGTTGACAAGATCGTGGCTGATGGCTGTGAACTGAACCTGCTCCTCCGGCTCCCGGCCCTTCATATGCTCAGTGAAGAAGATACGGATTCCCGCGCCATCGAGCGCGATGGCGGAGCCGGAAAATGCGCCGCCGCGTCCATCGGCCCGTGCGGCGAGTTCGTCCGAAGGCGGAAGAAAGACCGGAAGATGCGTCCAATGAAGAAAATCGTCCGAGACAGCGTGACCCCAATGCATGTTGTTCCACCGCAGACTGTGGGGATAGTGCTGATAGAACAGGTGCAGCCTGCCGCCGAATCTACCAAAACCGTTGGGATCGTTCATCCAACCGAAGGGTGGGCGGAAGTGATAGCCGCCGGAGATTTCGGGTGCGACGTTGGAAGACCCGACATGCAGCATCCGGATGCCTTTTTCGAGAACGCCGGGCTGAAGGAAGGCGTAGAGAACCGAGACCTGCGTCGTCACCGGATCGTAGGAGAAGTCGGTTTCCCCACCGCTTTCCAGCGTCAGCACCCGAAACTCGAATTCATGGCGATTTGACGTTTCCACAGTGATGGCGGGATCGCCATCGACATGGGCGGTCAATCTACCCACGGCGCCGCCATGCCGGGCCTTGATCCACGCGTGGATCGTCGCTCCCGCGGGCAGGACGGCGCTGATCGTCTCCGGCCCGCGTTCATGGGACGGAGTCATCGCTTGGCTTGTCATCAATTCAACCTTTCACGGCGGAGCCGATGAAGGAACTCACGAACCAGCGCTGGAAAACGAGGTAGAGCCCCAGGATCGGGATCATCATCAAAACGGAGGCGGCCATCGCGCGATCCCAGTAGATGCTGTCCTGACCGAAGAATGTCGCGATGGCGACCGCGATCGGGCGGGCATAATCGGTCTGCGTCACGAGGATCGGCCAGAGATACTGGTTCCAGGTCTCGATGCCCATCAGGATCGAGACGGTGGCCAGTGCGGGCAGGCTGAGGGGCAGGAAAATCGAACGATAGGCCCGGAAGAAGGACGCGCCGTCGATCTCGGCGGCCTCAAGCAGTTCCTTCGGCAATTGCGAGAAGAACTGATAGAACAAGAAGATGTAGAGAGGGCTCGCGACCCAGGGCACGATCTGGACTGCGAAGGTATCGGCCATTCCGGCGCGCGAAACCATGATCACCAGGGGCATGATGATGCTTTCCTGCGGGATCACATAAAGCGCAATCACGATCGACAGGATGACGGCGCGGCCCTTGAGCGATCCCCAGGCCAGAACGAAGCCGGCCATCGAATTGACGATCAGGCCGGAACAAACCGTTGTGATCAGAATGATCAGCGAGTTGATGAGGTAACGGCCGAAGGCGAGTTCGCCTGAGAGGTGGCCGACCTCCGCATAGTTGGAGAGCGTCGGTTTCGAAACCCAGAAGGCGCGGAAACTGCCCATATCGGCCAGGATCTGGAACCGGTCATCCTTCAGGCTCGCCACGACGAGGAGCAGCAACGGGGAGACGATCACCAGGGCGATGATGAAGATAGAGACCGTCTGGATGGTGCGCAGAACCCTTGCGGCGGAGCGCGGCCGCGCCGCGCGGGCCTGTGGGATCGAGAGAGCGATATCAGACATCGAAGCGCCTCAGGAGCTGGCGCTGGATCAGCGCGATGATGAGAACGATGACGAACAGGATGACCGAAACGGCCGAGGCATAGCCCATCTTCTGCTCTTCGAAGCCGGCGCGGACCATGTAATGCACCACCGTCTCGGTGCTGTTCTTCGGCCCGCCCTGCGTGAGGATGGCGACCTGGGTGTAGAGCTTGAACGCTTGGATAGTTGTGATCACGAGGACGAAGACATGGGTCGGCCGCAGGCCTGGCATCGTGACATGCCAGAATCGCCGGAAGGCGTTGGCGCCGTCGATCTTGGCGGCATCGTAGAGTTCGTCGGGAATGCCCTGGAGGCCGGCGAGATAGACGATCATCTGGAAGCCATAGGCCTGCCAGGCCGAGAGCAGGACGATGGAAAACATCGCCCATTCGGGATCGCCGAGCCAATCGATCGGCTGGATCGCTCCGCCGGAGAGAAAGCCGAGGATCTGGTTGAACGGTCCCGTCGGATATTGGAACAGGGTGCCCCAGATGACGCAGACCACCACCATAGAGGTGATCGCCGGAAGGAAGAACATGCCGCGCAGCAGATTGCGCAACGGCAGCTTCTGATGCAGCAGCAGCGCCGTCGCAAAGGCGAGGCCGCATTGCACCGGAATGATCCAAAAGGTGAAGCGCGAGACGTTCCAGAGAGCCGTCCAGAAGAGATCGTCCTGGAAGATGCGGATGAAATTGTTGAACCAGACGAAGCGGACGGGCGTCGGCCGGGGCACGAGAGGCTGGTTGGTCATCGCCGTCCAGAAAGACAGGAGGAACGGCACGATCAGAAAGACGGTCAACAGAATCACGGCCGGCGCGAGCATGGCCGCTTCCTGCATCAGCCGTCCCTTGTCACGCCGGAGCGTTATTCGAGCGGATCGCGACGATGTCGATTGTTGCATGGCCATACAGCTCCTCCTCTCCAGGCGTGATGTCGGTTCCGCCTTGCGATGTCACACGGACACATCGCAAGGCTCCGATTGGTCGGCGAGGGCGATTATTGCTCGTCACCGAACGGCGGGTATCCGTCATTGTCCTCGATGTCCTGGTCGATCTTCTTGGCGGCTGTTGTGAGCGCCTCCTTGGGATCGCCGCCATTGAACACCTCGTCGACGGCTTGCATGAAGGCCGACGTGATTGTGGGATAGGCTGGATGCGGCGGACGTGCGACGGCGGTCTTCGATGCCTGTTCGAAGGCGATCGCCATCGGACCGCCATCGGCATAGAGCGGAGACTCGGCAGCGAAGCTCTTCAATCCGGGGTAGCCGGATTGGCTTGCGACATAGGCCCGGTATTCCTTGTCCTTCAGCAGGAAGCTGATGAACTTAGCCGCGATATCGGGATGTTTCGATGTCTTGGTGATCGCCCAGATCCAGGTGCCATTGGGGCTTACGCTCTTTGCGCCGAACTTCGGAAGCGGCAGGACGACGAGGTTGTCCTTCATGGCGGCTACCGCCTCCGCATAGACCCAATGTCCGCCGAGCGCCAGGGCCGCCGGATTGCCTTCGGCGTAGAACTGGTTGGTGCCGGCCGACTGTGGCACGACCCAGCCGTTCTTAACCCATTTCTGCATCATCGCGAGTGCATCGACGCAGGCGTCGCTGTCGAGCGTGCCCTCGGATTTCCAAGCTTTGCGGTCGATAAGGTCGCAGCCGGCCGATTGCAGGATCGGCCCATAGGCATAGGTGATCCATTCGGTCTTGATGCCGTAGCCGCGGAAGGTGTCAATCGGCCATTTCACGCCATCGAGCTTCGAGAGCTTCTCGAGATAGGTTTCGAACTCCTCCAGCGTCCAGGCATCGTCGACGGATTTCGGGATGCGGGCGCCGATCGCTTCGAGATATTTCTTGTTGCCGTAAAGAACAACGGAAGAGTCCGTCAGGCCGATCGCATAGAGATCTTTGTCGATCGGATATGTGCCCTGAGCGATGTTGGACTCCGTCATGTCGTCGAGGACGTCCTTGTCGATCAGCGGCTTGATCGGCTGAAGATATCCCGACCAGACGTAATTGGCGAGGAACGGCGCATCGAGCTCCATGACGTCGGGCAGTTGCTTGGCCATGACGGCCGCGCTGAACTTCTCGTTATAGGCGTCGTGCGGCGTATAGATGAACTGGACGTCGACATCGGGATTGGCGGCTTCGAAGCGCTCGGCGACCTTGCCATAGGCGGCGACGAAGCCTGGATCGCCCTGATGCATGACCTGGATCGCGGTCTTTTCGGCTGCGTCAGCCCAAGTGGCGGCCAGTGCCGAAGACAGGACGAGAGACCAAAGTAAACGTTTACCCATTAGAATTCCTCCTCAATTGAATGGGCCTTCCTCAATTTACACGGATGCCCGTTCCACCAACTGGAACGGTAGTTTCTGCACCCCGACCGGAGGCCGGTCTTCGGCAAGCAGGATGTGCGCGGCCTGATGGCCCATGGCGCGGTGCGGCAGCGCCATGGTGGTGAGCGGCGGATCGAGACGCGAGGCGATCTCGACCTGGTTGTCGAAGCTTGCAACGGCAACGTCATCGGGAATGGTCGCGCCCGAGCGGCGCAGTGCGGCATAGACCTCCATCGCCACGCGGTCATTGCCGCACAGGATGGCATCGGGTGGCCGGGGACCTTTCATCAACTCATGCACATGCGTTGCCACGAGGCTAGGCGCCCGGTCGCTGTAAACAGCCTTGCCGACGGCCGGCAAGACCACGGCGCCGGCTCCGTTGATGCCGGCATGATCGAGCGCCTGGCGAAAACCGAGTTCGCGCAGTTCGCCAGCGAGAATGCCGGGCAGGTTGATGAAGGCGATATTGCGACGGCCTGCCTCGATCAGGTACTGCGTGATTTCGATCGCCGCTCCCGTCTCGTCCGGCACCAGGGACGTCACGCGGTCATTGGCATCCCGGCAGTTGATCATGACGCCGACTGTGTCGGCAAACTCGGCCGGCAGGTCGACGCTTTTGTGATACATGGCCGCATAGGCAATCGCGCGCGGGCGAAAGCGCCGCATCTCGTCGAGGATTGATCCGACGCTGCGGTGGCCGCTGAGCGTCATGGCGAAGACGGCCATGTCGGAAGCGCGCACGGCGCCGTCGAGCCCCCTGATGATCTCAGTCGCGAAGGGTGACGTGATCAGATCATCGGCAACGAGCCCAACGAGTGGCATCCAGCCCTGCCGCATGCTGCGCGCGGCGAAGTTGGTGACATAGCCGAGTTCCTCGGCGATCTCCTTGATCCGCTGGCGCGTTTCGTCCGACATACGCGCCGAGCCGCCATGCAGGGCGCCTGACACGGTCTTGACCGAAACGCCTGCGCGGGCGGCTATGTCGTTGAGTGAAGCGGTCACGGGTCTCGCCATGGGTTATCGATTACCCAAACAATACTCATCGTCCCTGGCCGAGTCAAGCGGCAGCGCCGGTTCCGTTCAATCGATCTCCTCGGGGATGAAACCGCCGGTCTGGCGTTTCCACAGGCGGGCGAACAGGCCGTCCTGCTCGACCAGTTTCTCCGGGCTGCCCTCTTCGACGATGCCGCCGTGGTCGAGCACGACGATCCGGTCCATCCTGGCGATCGTCGACAGGCGGTGGGCGATGGCGATCACCGTCTTTCCCTCCATGACGAGGTTCAACCGGTCCTGGATAGCGGCTTCGGATTCGCTGTCGAGCGCCGAGGTCGCCTCGTCGAGGACCAGGATCGGCGCATTCTTCAGGAGCACGCGGGCGATTGCGACGCGCTGGCGCTGGCCGCCCGACAGTTTGATGCCGCGATCGCCGACGAAGGCATCGTAGCCCTTGCGGCCTTCGCTGTCGGCAAGATCGGCGATGAAGGCATCGGCGCTCGCCATCTTCGCCACCCGCTCGATCTCTTCCCGCGTCGCCTCCGGCCGCCCGTAACGGATATTGTCGCCGACCGAGCGATGCAGCAGCGCGACATCCTGGGCGATGACGCCGATCGCCCGGCGAAGGCTCGCTTGGGTGACCGCGCGGATATCCTGCGCATCGATCAGGATCGCGCCCTCGTTGATGTCGTAGAATCGCAGGAGCAGATTTGCCAGCGTCGTCTTGCCGGCGCCTGACAGACCGACGAGACCGACCTTCTCGCCTGGCCGGATCGTCAGCGACAGATTGTCGATGACGGGTTTGCCGGACTTGTAGGCGAAGCGGACGCTTTCGAAGCGGATTTTGCCTTGTTGCACCGTGAGGTTGGTCGCATCCGGCCGGTCGATGATTGTGGGTGGCGTCGTCATGACAGGCATGGCGTCCTTGATCGTGCCGATCGCCTGGAAGATCTGCTGGCCCATCTGCAGGAAGACGAAGATCTGCGACGACAGCCGGTGGAGGATATAGATCGCCCCGACGAACTCGCCGACCGTGAGGAAGCCTTTGACGAGGCCGGAAAATCCGATCGCCAGCATGCTCAGCCACAGCAGCGTATTGAAAATGACGACGGTCACTTCCGACGAGCGGTAGATGCGCTGTTCGCTGTGCTGCGTCTGCACCGCCTTGCCGATGATGCGGCGGATGGCGCCCGCCTCGCTGTCTTCGGCCGCAAACTGCTTGATCATCTGCATGTTGGTATAGAGATCGGTGATGGCGCCGGCGACCAGGCTGCGCTGCTTGGCGGTGCGGCGCGAGCGCTCGACGAAGACGGGCACGATCTTGGCGGTGAAGGCGACGTTGAGCGCGATCCAGACGACGACCGGCAGCGCAAGCTGCCAGGCAAGCGCGCTCAGCAGGATCACCGAGCCCACCAGCTGCATCAGGAAGCGCGGAATGGACTGGAAAGCGGCGAGGATCTGCTGCTGAACGGCGGACGAGACCTGCTGCAGCCGCGAGGAAACCTGGCCGGCATAGACATCGTGGAAGAAGGCGAGATCCTGCCGCTCCACCGCCTTGTGCCCCTGCCACTGGATGGCGGCCGGCATTGCTATGCCCAATGTGTGCGAGTTCAGCGTGTTGAGCATGAAGGACACGATCGGCATTACGGGAAAGATCAGGAGGCCGAGAACGGTCAGCAGCCGCCATTCACTCTGCAGGAAGGCGGCAGCACCCAGCTCAGTCACACCGTCAACGATGACCGAAAGCCCCCAGACGATCGTCAGGTTGATCACCTCGAACACCATGGAGCAAAGCGCCAGCACAATCAGCACGCCACGAAACATGCCGATGAAATGCAGGAGCACCGTCACCGGCCCTTTCGACGGCAGCGGCCGGTAGGGTATGTCCAGCGGCCGGATCAGGGTTTCGAAAGGACGATAGATCGCATCTGAAATCGACATGGGCCGCTCGGGTTCAAATATCGGAAGGAGAGCGCGGACTCAGGGCTTCGCAGGTACGATAGGACCATCTCGCGCCTGCAATCTCAACTAGAATTTTGCTGAATGTCTGGAAACGGGAGGCTGTGGAAATGGATAAAGTGAGCGGTGGAAGGGTGGCAGATATGCCTTCCCTCGGAATGAACCCCGCCGAAGCGGGGTTCATTGAGCAGGCAAGCCGCTCAGTTGTTATGCGCTGCGCAGGCTTCGTCCATCGGCGTGGCGTTGCTCGTGCCGCCCTGTGTCTGGAGATTGGCGGAGTTGTTGACCGGGTTCGGGCACTTGGTCTTGTCCATTTTCATCGTGCCGCTGGTCGTTGAGCCGGTCGTGGTGGTATCAGTGGCCATCGGCTTCTTGGCCTTCGTGTCGGTCGTGGCGCCGCCGCCCTGATCGGCCTGGTTCTTGTCGATTGTGGCGCCGGCCGGTGCCGGGTTGGACTGGGCGAAAGCCGACGTGGCCATGCCGAGAGCGAAAAGTGAAGCTGCTACGAGTTTCATACGCATTCTATTGTCCTCCTTGGGGATCTTTGCATGCTAGGCCTATTCACAACCTCGCCGGCAGATCATTGTTCCGCTTCCGTGGAAGACAAATGCATCCATAGGCCTGCGACCCGGATTGCAGGCAGCAAGCGGGAGGATGAGCGGCAGACCGCTCCACGGGTTGATTTCTTCGACCAGCAGAAGCAGCAGCGTCTGAATGCCTAATCTGGCGCCCCGCTGGGCGCGGACGGCTCAGATCCTTCGGTCGAACAGCACCAGCGACTGGGCGTCCTTCAAGCGGAACATCTGGGCGGGCCGGTTGCTCGCCCGGCGCATCTCGCCTTCGACCGGCTCCAGGAAATCGGCCTCCGCCATGCGCTTTCGAAAAGCCGATTTGTCCAGCTTGCGGCCGAGAAGGGTTTCGTAGACCGATTGCAGCTCGCTTAATGTGAAACGGACAGGCAGCAGATGGCCGGGCAGGCTCGAATATTCGACCTTGCTGCGGATGCGGCCGAGCGCCTCCTTGAGGAGGGACGCATGGTCGAAGGCAAGGGACAAGCCGACGCCCTCGCCCTCGACCGGCCGCCATTCGGCCTCCTCGGCCAGCGCATCCTGCCGTTCGGCGACGTCGTCGGCCGAAAGCAGCGCGATATAGACGATGCTGATGCTCCAGCCCCTCGGGTCTCGATCGCGGTTCCCCGTCGTTTGCAGCTGTTCGAGATAGGGTGTTTCGACGCCGGTCTTTTCCTTCAGAACCCGCCGCGCCGCGCCCTCCAGATCCGCATCCTCGTCGATATGGATCCAGCCGCCAGGCAGGGCCCAGTCGCCGGTGAAGGGCGCGTTCGCGCGTCGCACCAGAAGCACGGAGAGGCCCGCCGGCGACAGCGAGAAGATGGCGAGATCGACGGTGGCGATAGGTTTGAAGGCGTCATTATCGTGTGTCGTCATGATGGGAACATAGCAGGTGTGAGCCTTAGTGTAAATCTTCAACTAAGTTAGTTGACATTTGTCACTAAGTCATGTTTCTCTTTTTCAACACGAGCGAGGGGCTCGCGCCAAGAACAGGAAAACGGATATGTTCGGACTGCGCTTCATCAAGACGGAACCCACGCAATACGTCATCCAATATCAGAACGGCAAGGCCGTCCGCGAGGGCGCCGGCCTCGCCTTCTGGCATTTCTCGCCTTCGAGCTCTCTCGTGCTCGTGCCGACGGCCAGCATCAACGATCCTTTCATCTTTCCTCTGGTGACATCAGACTTCCAGGAAGTGACGGTGCAGGGGCAGATCACCTACCGCATCGCCGAGCCGCGCCGCACGGCGGCACTTTTGAATTTCACGCTCGACCGCAGGGGCCACTATGTTTCGGAAGATCCGCAGAAGCTTTCGACCCGCGTGATCGACCGCGTCCAGGTGGCGATGCGAGCCGAGGTTCAGACGCTGTCGCTGAAGGAGGTTCTTGCTTCGGGCGAGGCGCTCGTCGCCGGCGTGGCCGACGCGCTCAAGGTGCATCCGACGGTCGAAGCGCTCGGCCTCGAAATCCTCGGCCTGTCGCTGCTCGCCGTCATGCCGAAGCCTGAAACCGCCAAGGCGCTGGAAGCACATGCCCGCGAAGCGCTGCTGCGCCAAGCCGACGAAGCCATCTATAGCAGGCGCAACGCCGCGATCGAGCAGGAGCGGACGATCAAGGAAAACGAGATCGCCACCGAGATCACCCTGGAGAACAAGAGGCGCCAAGTGCGCGAGGCCCAGATGGAGGCCGAACGCGCCGTGCAGGAGCGGCAGCTGCAGATCCGCCGGGAAGAAATGGCCGGCAAGATCGCGCTCGAAGAGCAGAACCGCGACCTGGTGACGCTGGCCGCGACCAATGCGCGGGCCGAGGCCGACGCCCAGGCCTATGCGCTGACGGCGATGATGAAATCCTTCGAGCAAGCTGATCCGAAAGTGCTGCAGGCACTCGCCTCGGTCCGCATGCAGCCGGGCCAGCTCATGGCGCTCGCCTTCCGCGACCTTGCCGACAATGCGACGAAGATCGGCCAGCTGAATGTCTCGCCCGATCTTCTCAGGGAGATCTTGCAGCCGCAGGAGGGCAAGGACCGTGCCGGCCTCTGACGAACGCAAGATCATCCTGGTCGTCAGGCCGACCCGGCTTGACGAACTCATCGCCCGCTACAACACGGTGCAGCAGGCGCAGTTCTATGTCGAACATCTCGGCGCCGACTTCAGCGACTATCTCGCCGAGAAGAAGCGCTACGAAACTGCTATATCAGAGGTGGAAGCAAGCCTGCGCGCCGTCGCCCGCGTCCAGCGTCTCGACCGCCGCTACCTCGCGAGCTTCGTCTTCGGCCCCGACGATGTCGTCGTCGTGCTCGGCCAGGACGGCCTCGTCGCCAACACGCTCAAATATCTCGACCGCCAGCCGGTCCTCGGCGTCAACCCCGATCCCAAGCGCTGGGACGGTCTGCTGCTGCCCTTCAACCCGAAGAGCCTTCCGAAAGTGATCGGCGAGGCGCTGAAAGACAAGCGGCCGATCAAACATGTCAGCATGGCCAAGGCTACGCTCAACACCGGCGCCGTCGTCCACGCGGTCAACGACCTCTTCATCGGCCCGAAAAGCCATGTCTCGGCGCGCTATATCCTGCAGGCCGAAGAGCGCGAAGAACGCCAGTCCTCGAGCGGCATCATTGTCTCGACCGGCATGGGCTCGACCGGCTGGCTGAAGAGCCTCTATTCCGGCTGGCTCGGAGCCGCGAGCGCACTCGGCCTCGAACCCGCCGACCGAGAGATCGACATGTCCTTCGCTTGGGATGCGGACTATCTGCGCTACTTCGTGCGCGAACCCTTCCCGAGCCGCACCACCGGCACCACCATCGTCGCCGGTCTCGTCTCTAAGGACCAGCCGCTCACCATCGTCTCCGAGATGCCGGAACACGGCGTGATTTTCAGCGACGGCATCGAGGCGGATTTTCTGGAGTTCAACGCCGGAACGCGGGCGGAGGTGACGCTGGCCGAGCGACAGGGGATGCTGGTGGTATGAGGGACGGGCTTGCGCTCCGAACGATCCGGGGGGCGAGCTATCTGGCATATGCAGATATTTTGTCGGAGGCTGGGTTCCAACCCGTCGTCTGCGCGATACTCAAGACATGATTGTGAATGGCCGCTGCGCTCGCTTCCGCCGTCTTTGAGGTGACATCCAAAGTCAGCGTGAACGGGTGCTGAGGGTCGAGGACCTGGGCTCGTCTGCTTCTCTCTCTGGCAACCTGCACGTCAATCGACTTCAACCGCTCGCGACGCGCCGGTGTGGCAACGCGCCGCGCCAACTCTTCCTCGTCGCAGAGCAATCTCACAGGCACCAGCAGCGCTTCGCGTTGTTGCGCCGCGCCGGCAATCTGCTGAAAGGTGCGATTGCTACGCTCATCACCTTCTATGCCGGCATGTGTGAAAATGAAATTCGCCGTGGGAGGGCCATAGGCGACGATCGCATCCAGGACGACTTGCCGGACCCTTCCGGTATATTCCCATATTCCATTCGGGAGGGGCGTCGCTCCATCGTCATCGAGCAGCCGCAGTATCGGGTTGTTGAACCAATGATTATCAATGACCTTCGCATCCAGCAGCGGGCTTAACTCTCTCGCAATCGTCAGCTTTCCGACGCCAGGAAAGCCCAAGAGGAGAATGAATACGCTCATAGCGACGTTAGCTCCACTAACTCTCGAGCCCGGCATAGTGGGACAATAGTCAGCCTGCGCGGTTTTACGAACCATCGGCGCAACATTTGCGCCCCTGATGCCGAAAGCGTCAAGGCGCTGTTGGCGGCCACAGTGCCTTGTCGATAGAAATAAGGTATTGTTTTCGTTTGGATGGATTCGATTGCGGAAACAATATCGCCATTCGCTTCCGTCACTTGTCGTGGGTGTCGATAATGAGCGATGCTGGATTGCCCGTTACAAGTGCGAAGATGATGCTTGAATTGTTCCTTTCGCCATCAGCTAGCGTGGCGCCCATAGCTGACGCGACTGCGCGTGGGTGCTTCTTCCGCTCTGTCCTGGGAAGCGCCTCGACCGCGTCTCCGGGTTGATTTGTTCACCTGCCGGACTATTCGTTACCGGCCGCGGCCGCTAGCGAAGCCAGTCCGCGTTGCGCATGCTTCATCCCATCCGGCAGTTGAAACCAATCATGTCTCGATTCCTCGTAGACGGAAACCAGGGGCGGCGGAAATGCCGGGTCTGCGAAGGCACCGACGGCGACGACGCAGAGTTCCGGGTTGAAATCGCCTTCCCAGTAGAGAGACGTGCCGCAGTTCGGGCAGAAATGAAATCGAACCTTGCGCCCCTGCGCGGCGTCACGCTCGAAGACCTTCCGCTCTCCTTCGACCGTTACCTCTGTCTTCGTGAAGATCGCACCGCTGCTCGCCACGGCGCCGGTTCTGCGCTGGCAATCGCGACAGTGGCAGACGCTCACCATGAGCGGATCGCCTGATGTCTTTGCGCGGAGTGACCCGCAATGGCATTGCGCAAGTCTATTCATCTGTCACCTCGGTTGTTCCTGTTGATCTCGTTCGGTGTTTCTGGTGAGAAGAGTTGGAAGATATCGCACCGGCACTCGAGATGCGTCTGAAGAGCATGGGTGCACCTTGCGCCGGGTAACGACAAGGATGAGGCTCTCTTGGGGGCGGCGTGCCGTGTGGCACCCCCTCTGTCCTGCCGGCCACCTCCCCCACAAGGGTGGAGATTGGCAGGTGGTCTGAACGTCGCTCCCTCTCAGGCGGCAGCGACAATCACACTACTTTAGTTGTTTGGGGAAGCCGTCACGCCCAGCCGATCTCCACCATTTGGGGAGATGGCCGGCAGGCCAGAGGGGTGCCCCACGGCATGGCCATCCACTCTCATCCCGAAATGCGCACCCCGTCGCACGACCCCACTATACAGCAACGGCAACGTACAAGGGCGGTGGAGGATGTCGCGGCTTGGAGGTATCGGCATGGCTGGAATGTCCGTTGGCGAGCGCCGCAGCCGACGAGAGGTGTTGGAAAAACGCGCCCGAGGGCCTCAAAGGACGCGGCGAGTGTTCGGTGTCAAAGTGAAAGAAGCCCGGCGCGGGAGAGAGGGCGCCGGGCTTCGATAGTGACCGACAGCATGGGAGGAGGAGTGCTGTCTATCGGGCCGAAGCAGCTAGGAGGGGCAGCGCTTCGGCTCGTCACGAGGTAGTGCCGCAATGCGGCGAATTCAAGCCAAGGGCTGAGTCAATATCGTACAGATGATGTTGCAGGCACGGCGCCGTGTCGGGCTTGGGCACGGCGTTGTCCGCGGACAACGTGCCGAGGTGCCTGCCTAGATTCAATAGCACCGCACGAACGAGGCTCGCCATGTGGCCTGGGATCATCAGCCGATTAGACGAGCCTATCCGCTTCGGCTCGCGAGTTGCTGATCTCAATTTGCGTCGCTCCGGCGGCTTCGAGAATTGCAGGATCTCCCAAAAGGCGTTGGGAGGAGCGGTGCCGAAATCGATGTTGGTGCAGTCTGGCTGAAGCAGCATCGAATGGATCGCGGCGGATACGTCCGCGGCCGGGGCATGCCGTTCATCCCCGCAACCACAATCGAAACCATCTGGAGAGATCGTCATACGGCAGTTGTTCAAGGTTATGCCGGATCAAGACACCGTCCCCCATCAAGTGCTCGATCAGGAAAGACGAATTGCCGAATGTGGCTCTGACGGCGTCAAAGGACATGGCTTGCTCTCCTCGCTCAGCTGCAACTTTATCTCGGTTACTCCCTGAACACAGTTCGCCAGGTGTTTTTGAGTGAAGTTGCGAAATTGAGCGCGGATGCGAGAGACGAGGGCAGCAAGATCCATGCAGCGAAACTGCCGGAATGCCGGCTTGATGGCAAGTGTGTCCTTTATCTGAAACAGAGCCTTTGCTCGCCATCGGCATGACTCGGCACGATCCAGCTGATCTCGAAGCGATTGCTCCGTTGTCCGCGGACAACGGCCGACTGGGCGACTATCCCAATTGGTGAGGCAATGGGCAGTTGGCGTGGGTGACTTGCCTCACTGTCGATCCCATATCCTGAGCAAGAAGCGTCCGCAGGTTAAGGTCTCAACCTGGAAGCCCATTCGAACCTGCTGCCGGGTTGAAGGGCGAGTGGAGTTTCTCGACGACCATGTTCACCAAGGTCGAAGCGTAATTGGCAGACTTCGGCCAGGGACATTGGATCGCCATATGCTGAACCCATCCATCAGGTTCTCGCCTGCGAATATCGCCGCTCTGAAGAAGGCTCTGCGGAGCCAGTATCCTCACATCAAGTCGTCGCACCTCAATGAGGCGATCGCCGCATCGTTCGGGTTCAAATCCTATGCCGCCATGCATCCGGCGCTGTATCAGCTCGTCGCCTATGCCGGGCTGGTCGTCGAGAGCGATCATCTGCTGCTTCTGCTTCGTTTGGAGGAGCTTGGGTATCGAAACATCGCCCCGGAGCCGTTGCGTCGTCTCGTCTGGAATATCGAATTTCCCGATGACCGGTACGACAGCAAAACCGGACATGTTGTCCAGCGCGCAGGAGGCCGACGGCGGCCAATGCGGGGTAGCTCGCGCATCGATCGCCAAGCCGCCGACCGTCCGTTGGGCGGCAGAGACGTCGTTGGCGGCCTTGGCGCCTTGCTTCCCTCATGTCGTTATCTCGGAACGGCTGCACATTTCCGGGCGATACGCATTGGAGGCGGCCAAGGGGACGCCGGGGAAATTGCGGATGCTTCAATGACTGGCGTCCAAAGCAAGCACTGTGAAGCCAATCTTTTCCCGGGATAAAGGTCGCGGCTATTGCTGCCGGTTGCCGCTGGCGCTATTGTTTATGGGGCATTGTCGTGCAGCGTCTCTACGCTGCGGATTGCCGGTCGCAGCTGCCTGGCAGGCGCCGGATTTAAACGGTGGCAGGCGGAATTCAGGTCTGCGGCGTGTCAATTCGCCGTCCCCAAGGTCTTAAAATCGCCGCTACTGGGCGCGCGCGAAATCATCCGTACCGCACTAACGAAACTAAACTCGCGATTCGCTTCCGTAGTGGAGCGCGGTTCCAATAAGATCAGTGGCTTGTAGGTCGCGCGGCTGGCGCCGGATCTTCGCTCAAGCGCGCCATTGGCCGCCGCGATCCCCCTCCCCCGCCCCGGGTTTCCGCAGGAAAGCATCAGCTTGCATCCTTTAGCGGCACCCGGCGTTATCCCCGAAGCAAATCGGAGGATAGGGTAATGGCTGATGGGCTCCACCTCAAGAGATATCCGCTCGCTGCGGCGATGATGGTGGCTGCGGTCGGGGCGTTCGTGCTGGTTCAGACAAGGCAGCGCGGTTCGCTCACCCCGCCTGCGGCCGCCGGCTGGTCGGGTGATGATCATGGGCGCAGCGCGGCGACGCCGGAGGCTATTCCGATGAGCGGTCTTCGCGATGTGTTCTGGCGCCTCTTCCATGAGGTCCTTGACGACCGGGTCACCCTCATTGCCGCGGGCGTCACCTTCTATCTGCTCCTGGCCCTGTTTCCTGCTCTGGCGGCCTTGGTCTCGCTGTACGGCCTGATCGCCGATCCCGTCACCATCTCCGAACATCTGCGCGAACTGGCTGTCCTCCTGCCGCCCGGCGCCTTCGATCTGCTTGCCGATCAGATCAAGGCGCTGGTCGAAAACCGCGAGAGCACGCTCGGCATAACCTTTTTCGTCGGTCTCGGTATTGCGCTCTGGAGCACCCATAGTGGCACGCTGGCGATCTTCGACGCGATGAACGTCGCCTATGAGGAGAGGGAGAAACGCAGCCTCGTGCGGCTGAACCTGATCGGCCTCTGCTTCACGCTATGCGCGATGCTCTTCGCCGTCATCATGGTGGTGCTCGTCGGTGTAATGCCGGTCGTGCTCTCCTATCTCTGGCTCGATCAGTTCAAGGAGCAGATGGCGCTTCTCCTGAGATGGCCGCTGCTTCTCTCCGTCGTCGCCGTGGCCGTGACACTGGTCTATCGCTTCGGTCCGAGCCGCGAACCGGCGAGAATACGGTGGATGACCTGGGGCGCAGCCTTGACCGCCGCGGCCTGGGCCGCCATGTCGCTCGGCTTCTCCTTCTATCTCGAGCATTTCGCCAATTACAACGCGACCTACGGCACCCTCGGCGCACTGATCGGGTTCCTCATCTGGATCTGGCTTTCCGTCGTCATTCTCATCGTCGGCGCGGAGCTCAATGCCGAGCTGGAGCATCAGACGGCGCGGGACACGACGACGGGCCACCCGTTGCCGATGGGCGCGCGCGGCGCCTATGTCGCCGATACCCTGGGCGAGATCGTGAGCTGAGCGTCTGAGCATGAGGCGAAAAGCGTGAGCGGTTTTTCGGACGACATCATGCTCCCCTGTTAATAGAGCAGTCTCGATGACTGCTCCTCGAATTGATGTATCCTGTCCTTCGGCAGGTTCGACAGAGGAGACGATCATGACCGCCCCGCATCCTTCCAAAACCCATATCGGCAATCATGCGCTGCATCCCGAAACGCAGATGCTGAACTACGGCTACGATCCCGAGCTTTCGGAAGGGGCAGTCAAGCCGCCGGTGTTCCTGACCTCGACCTTCGTCTTCAACTCCGCCGAAGATGGCAAGGATTTCTTCGACTATGTCTCCGGCCGTCGCGAGCCGCCGGCAGGCAAGGGCGCCGGCCTCGTCTATTCGCGCTTCAATCATCCCAACAGCGAGATCGTCGAAGACAGGCTCGCCGTTTATGAGCGGACGGAAAGCGGCGCGCTATTTTCCTCGGGCATGGCGGCGATCGCCACCACGCTCTTCGCCTTCGTCCGGCCGGGCGATGCGATCCTGCATTCGCAGCCGCTCTATGGCGGCACGGAAACCTTGCTGGCGAAGACCTTCCTCAATTTCGGGGTCGCCGCGGTTGGCTTTGCCGATGGCGTCAGCGAGGCCTCGGTGCAGAAGGCGGCGGATGAGGCGGTCGGCAAGGGCCGCGTGTCCGTGATCCTGATCGAGACGCCGGCCAATCCGACAAACAGCCTCGTCGACGTCGCGATGATCCGGCGCGTGGCTGATGCGATCGGCGCAAGGCAGGGGCATGTGCCGGTCGTCGTCTGCGACAACACGCTGCTCGGGCCGGTCTTCCAGCGGCCGATCGAGCATGGCGCCGATATCTCTCTCTATTCGCTGACCAAATATGTCGGCGGCCATTCTGATCTGATTGCCGGCGCCGTCCTCGGGCGGAAGGCTGTCATCAAGCAGGTCAAGGCGCTGCGCGGGGCGATCGGCACGCAGCTCGATCCGCATTCCTGCTGGATGCTCGGCCGATCGCTGGAAACGCTGCAACTGCGCATGGAGCGGGCGAACAGCAATGCGCGCGCCGTCGCCGATTTCCTGCGTGATCACCCGAAGGTCGAGAAGGTCCACTATCTCCCCTACCACGATACAGACTCGCCTGCGGGCCGCACCTTCGCCGCCCAGTGCACCGGCGCCGGCTCGACCTTCTCCTTCGATATCCGCGGCGGCCAGCCGGCCTCTTTCAAATTCCTGAACGCGCTGCAGGTCTTCAAGCTCGCCGTCAGCCTCGGCGGCACCGAGTCGCTCGCGAGCCACCCCGCCGCCATGACGCATTCCGGCGTGCCCGCCGATGTCAGGGAGCGCATCGGCGTGCTGGAATCGACAATCCGGCTGTCGATCGGCATCGAGCATCCGGACGATCTGATCGCCGATCTGGAATTGGCGCTGCAGGCTGTTTGACACGGCGGCGCAACCGATGCCCGGCGGCGCCGGGCATCGGTTGCGCGTTATTTGTCGTCGGTCGTCAGTTCCGTCTCGTCGGTGTTGAGCACGAACACCGCAAGCAGGCGCGCCGGCTTTGTCTTGCTGGCGTTCTTGCTGACGGCGTGGTGATCGCCGGGAAATTCGGGAAAGCTCTCGCCGGCCTTGTAGGTCTTCTCCGGCCCGTCATTCACCTTGCTGGTGATCGCCCCTTCGAGAACGGTGGCGTATATGAAGGCCGACTTCGGGTGCGTATGGCCGGGCGACTGGCCCCCCGGCTCATATTCCACCAGCACGGCCTTCATGCTCTTGCCGGGAACATTGGGCAGCTTCTGCTCAAAGACGACGGTCACCTTGGCTTTGCCGCCAGCGGCGTCAGCCTGAGTGCCGGCGGCAAGGACAAGCGCAATGGCCGCGGCCGAGATGATTTTCCTGAGCATGTCTGGTCTCCTCCGATGATGGGAATAGCTCGACAGGTGACGCTTCGCCGTCAGGCGCTCTTCTTCTGAAGCAACTGTTGGCTCAGCCAGTCGTCGAAGCGGATCTTGCCGAGCCGGGCATTCGGACCGGTGACGAGCGAAGTGTCGTCGAGTTCGACGCCGAAATAGCGGGCGTGCGGATCCGTCATCACCTGCCGCGGATCGTGCGTCGCCTTGAAGAGACGCGTCACGATATCGGTCAGGCGGATCTTCTCGGGCCCGCCGATCTCGATCGTGCCGTTGAGCGGTGCAGCGAGCGCCACCTCCGCCATGACGTCGGCGACATCGTCCGAGGCGATCGGCTGCAGATAGGCCGGCGACAGATGCACGGTCTGGCCGACCGTGTTCGACTGGGCGATGCCGGCCATGAACTCATGAAACTGGGTGGAGTGGACGATGGTGTAGGGAATGCCGGAGCCCTTGATCAGCTGCTCCTGGGCCATCTTGGCGCGCATGTAACCGCTGCCCTGCAGCCGCTCCATGCCGACGATCGACAGCGCGATGTGATGCTTCACGCCGGCCGCAGCCCCCGCCTTCAGCAGGTTACGGCCCGAGGTCTGGAAGAATTCGAGCACGGCCTTGTCTTCGAAGGAAGGCGAGTTGGCGAGATCGAGCACCACCTGCGCCCCGGCAAGCGCTTCGGCGACGCCCTTGCCGGTGATCGTGTCGACGCCCGAATTCGGCGAGGCCGCCAAAACGTCATGTCCTTTCTTGCGCAATCTTTCCACGGTCTTCGAGCCGATGAGGCCAGTGCCGCCGATAACGACGATTTTCATGGTAATCTCCCTGGTCCTTTACGAGGAATGTCCTCTGTTGATTTTAAGATGAGCTGCAAACTGCCTCTTCAGTAGGGCAGGCGACTTGATCGGCATGAGAACAATCGCCGAGCGGATTCCCGGCGCGGCCGACCACAGCCGACGGCAGGAGAATGCGCCGGATCGGGGGCTCGAACCATTCTCTCTCGGTCGCTGCCGTCCTATGCCAAGGCAGTAGCGCACCTCACCTGTGGTCGAGGTGTCCCGTCGGAACAGACAAGGCTGGTTTCATCCGGTCTCGGCCGGACGTGCCGTCGGTGCAGATAACAGAAACTGAGGAATGTCATCACGATCGCGCAAGCCGCCTTCGATTCCGTCGCGACGGAGACGAAGGCGCTCAAGCGCTGGGTTCGTACCAGGGGTCGGAGAGGCACTTTGCAATCGTTGATGAAGGGCGCCGTCGTCAGGACGCCCGGGCGGTGTCCCAATCCGGCGGCCCGCGAAATTCGATACCGTAGCGTCCCGCAAGCTGCAGCAACCGATCCATGTGTTCCGGTAGGCGCGGAGCCTGCACAGCGGCCTCGATGAAGAATTCTTCCAGCCCGCCCGGTGTCAGGACGGTGAGGTTGCGTCCCGGAGACGCGCTCGCCACCCGAAAAGTATGCGGCACGCCTCGTGGCAGGAAGATTGATCTGCTCGCGGCAACCGGGATGATCGCGCCGTTCAGCCAGAATTCATAGGCGCCCTCGATGACGTGGATCACCTCATCCTCATTGTGATGGATGTGGACGGGCGGCCCCCCGCCCGCCGGCACGGTGCTTTCGAAAACTCCGACAATTCCGCCGCTCTCAATCCTTCCCACATTGATGGTGTAGGCGGTGCCCAGCCAGGTTATGGTCCGACTGATGCGCCCAACGACGTTCATCGCAATTTCCTTCCAAGGTTGAATGGAATAGAGTTTTATACTGCTGTCCAAAACTATCGCCGGAAGCGGCAGCGCGGAAATTGAATGATCGTATAAGGGATATTGAGCCCGTGAATTTCTCAGCCCTCGATCTCAATCTATTGCGTGTATTCGACGCCATGATGGCGGAGCTCTCGACGGTGCGAGCTGGCGAGCGTGTCGGCTTGTCCCAGCCGGCCGTGAGTTCGGCGTTGGGCAGACTGCGCGCCCTCTTGGACGACGAATTGTTCGTCCGGGAAGGCAATCAGATGATGCCGACAGCGCGGGCGCTTGAGCTGCGTGAACCGATAAGACAAGCATTGGCCGGCATGGAAGAGGCGTTGGCGACGAATGCTGCATTCGACCCTGCCACGTCTACCCGATCCTTCATGTTGATCGGATCGGACTATTTTTCCTCGCTGTTGATGCCGCCCCTCGCTGCGCGCGTCGCCAAAGCGGCGCCGTCCACCACCCTGCAGATGATCGATCATGCTTCATCCGAAGTCTTCGAGATGTTGCGTGACGGCCGAGCTGACATTGTTATTGATCGATCGCTCGAACCGCCTGAATGGGTTGTCAGCCGCAAGATGTTCCAATCATGGTTGGTATGCATTGCGAAGCGAGGACATCCGCTCCTTGCCAATCATGGCATTTGTCCAGGAGAAGTCATACCGGCGGACGTATTCTGCGCTGTTCCCCACGTTCTGCGCTCCGCCGATGGCAGCAAGACGGGGACGATTGATCCCGCCCTTGCACGCCTGGGCCTTGCCAGGCGTGTCATGGTCACGGTACCGCATTTCCAGGCGGTCGCTCTTACCGTCGAAGCGAGCGAAATGCTGGGGAGCATTCCGGTTCATTTCGCTCGCATGTTGACCGGCCGGCTGATGCTTGATGTGTTCATGCCTCCGGTGGATTCGCCGAAAATGGACGTGACCATGTATTGGCTTCGTCGTTTCGATCGCGATCCCGGCAGTGTGTGGCTCCGGGATCAGATCGCGCAGGCCCTCGCCGCGCCGGCGCCGCCTTGGTTTCCGATATGACCGAGCCAGATCAGAAGAGGATCGAAGCCGGCAGCGCACCTGCCTGAATGGCTGTCTTCTCAGAATAGCCTGACCGCCTCGAACAGCGCCGTCAGTCCTATGCCGCCGCCGATGCCGATCATGGCGAGACCGGTCGCGCCGAGCGACCAGTCATTCCCGCGCACCAGCTGACTATATAGCCGGCTAACAAGAATCGCGCCAGAGGCTCCGAACGGATGGCCGAGCGCCAGGGCGCCGCCATCCTTGTTGACCGCGTCGGCTGATATATCCAGCTGATCGAGTGAAGCCAGGACCTGCGCGGCGAAAGCCTCGTTGAATTCGATCGCATCGATCGTGGAAAGCGAGAAGCCGGGCTGGCGCTGCAGAAGCTTATCCGTCGAGGCGACCGGGCCGATGCCGAGCAGGTTAGGGTCGACGCCGGCGGCGGCGCTGTCGATGAAGGCGAGGCCTTTTTCGATGCCCATGCTTTTCGCCATGCCGCGGTTCATGACGAGCACCAGGCAGGCGCCGTCATTCAGCGGGCAGGCATTGCCTGCCGTCACCGAACCGTCGGCCAGGAAGACGGGCCGGAGTTTTGCCAGTGCTTCAATCGACGTCGTGGGTCGCGGGCATTCGTCCCGTTCCACCAGTCCGTGGCCGGTGGCGATCTCTACGATCTCGGGCCGGAAGCGGCCCGCTTCGGCGGCTGCGACGGCGAGCCTGTGGCTGCGAAGGGCGAATTCATCCTGCCGCTGGCGCGATATGCCGAATTGGCGCGCGACGTTTTCGGCGGCAATGCCCATTTCGGGATCACCGATCGCCTCGGGGGAGAAGCGTGCGCGGCCGTAAAAGCGCGGCAGGGCGCCATTGGCTTTCGGTCTTTCGACGCGCCATGGCGCGGTGCTGACGCTTTCGACGCCCCCGGCAAGGAAACACGAACCGGCCTTCGCCTGGATCAGCCGGGCGGCCAGGATGATCGCTTCCAGACCGGAACCACATTGCCGGTCGATGGCGACACCGGGAACCTCCATGGGCAGGCCTGCGTTGAGCGCCGCCAGTCGGCCGATATTGCCGCCGCCGCCGGTGGCATTGCCGACCAGCACGTCGTCGATGGCGTCGGGCGCAACGCCCGTTTCTGCAAGGATGCGGCGGATGATGGGCGCAGCCAAGTCTTCGGCTGCAACCGTCGAAAGCGAGCCGAAGGCCCGGCCGATCGGCGTGCGGTAGGCGGCGACCACGACCGGCTGCCAATCCTCGTCAGGCTGATAGGCGTAGGACAAGACCATCTCCCGAAATCACCGATGCCTCTACCTGCCCGCGCGCGATCTTGCCGCTGCTCGTCATCGGCCAAGAGCCGATATGGTAGAACTGCTTGGGGACCTTGAACCTTGCAAGCCTGCCTGCGCAATGCTCGGCAAGCATTTTCGCATCCGTCGCCTCGCCCGAGACGATGGCGACGATCCTTTGGCCGTAATAGGCATCCGGCACCCCGAAGACGACGGCATCTTCGACGCCGGGGCAGGTTTTGAGCGCGCTCTCGACTTCGGCGGGATAGACGTTGTTGCCGCCCGATATCATCATGCCGCCCGCCCGGCCGATCACCCGCAGCATGCCGTTTTCATCGATCTCGCCGAGATCGCCGACGGTAGCACCCGCCGGCGTGACCCGGAACGCCTGGCCGTCGTCGCCCCAGAGATAGCCGTCGGCGATCAGGTCGCTGTTGACGAAGATGGTGCCGGGCACATCGGCGCCGACATCGTTTTCCCCAGAGTCGCGGATGGAAATTTCGACGCCGGGATAGGCTCGTCCGACCCGGTCGATCGGAAAATCGGGTACGCCGCCGACAAGTGTCGAGACCGTCATGAAGCCGATTTCGGATGCGCCGTAATATTCCCGGATGCGCGCCTTCGGAAAGAGGCGGCGCATGGATTCGACCTCGTTGAGATTGAGCTTGGCGCCGGCCGTCAGCACGTCACGCAAGGACGCCATCGGCTCACCCGCCCATGCCCGGGCGATGCCCGCTATATGGGTGGGCACGGCGACCAGACGTTCGATCCCGGAAGACAGAATCTTCGCGACCGCTCCGGCATCCCATTTCCCCACCGAATGGAAGGTCGCTCCGGCATCGAGCGCCTCGACCAGGGCATAAAGCGCGAGCCCGTGCGCGAGAGCTCCCGGGCACAGGGTCGAGGGCGCGTCCTGGAGTTCGAAAACGATCCGTCCCCGGTCGAGGCTCCGGCGCCACTGTTCGCGCGAGCGGTAATAGGCCTTCGGCTCGGCTGTCGTACCCGAGGTAAAACCGATCAGGAAGATGCCGTCGGCATCGGCTGGAAGGTCGTCTCCCGTCGATGTGAGATCGAAGGGCTCGGCTCCGGCGACGATGACGGGAATGCCGAGCCTGCGGCCGATCTCGGCGCTCGGGCTCGCAGCGTCGTCGACGACGAGCACGTCGGGCGCCAGGCGCTCGACGATACGCTCGATTCTGTCTTCCGGCATCACCGGATCGATGACGGCGCAGGCATTCGCCAGCGCGGTGGAGGCGACGAAATACTCGGCAAAGCCGATGTGATTGCCGAGGCTGACCGCTACAAGCTTCTCGACGCCGGGCAGATCGAATGAACGGCCGTTCGAGCGCGGAAGCGCTTGGAGGAACCGGTAGATCGCGCCGGCGCGGCCATAGAGTTCGCCATAGCTCAAGGCGCGGCCGTCGATCACGACCGCCGCCTTCTCCGGTTTCTCCGTGGCGTGTCGAATAAGCGCTCTATGGATCGGCATGGTCAGCCCTGCGACAAGGCGGCCCTGGTGGCCTCGGGGATCGGCGTCGGGCGGCTGTCGGAAAGGCCGACGCAGACCCAGACGAGTCCGCCCGAGGCGCAATGGGCGCCATCGCGCTGGCGATAGAGCTCGATCGTAAAGGAGAGGCTCGACCGCCCGATCTTCTCGACCCTGACCTTCGCCTCGACGACGTCGTCGACATCGATCGGATTGTGAAAGGTGATCTCCGCCTTCTTGACGTGATAGGCCACGCCCGAGGTGGTGTGGCGGAAGTGGGTGAGGATCTCGCGGTGGCGCAGGAATTCGACGACCGCATCCTCGCAATAGTCGAGATAAACCGAGTTGTGGACATGACCATAAATGTCGATGTCTCGCATCGAGACCCGGAACGATGCTAAAGGCCTGTCGTCAACGCTCATTCGATCACCGAAATTTCGACGGCGTGTTCTAACCGACTGTGTGGGGGATGCAAATGCAATATCAGGCGGTCGTGCGAAAATTCGGGCCGGCCGAGGAGGTCGTCGGGATCGAACGCGCCGAACTGGCGCCGCTCTCGCGTGACCAGGTGAGGCTGCGCCTGCTGGCACGATCGATCAATCCCTCAGATATCATCACCATCTCGGGCGCCTATGCCGGCCGAACAACACTGCCCTTCATTCCGGGTTTTGAAGCCTTTGGCGTGGTGGAAGAATGCGGCGCAGAGGTGCACGGACTTGTGCCGGGGACGCGCGTCCTGCCGGTGCGCACTGCCGGCGGCTGGCAGGAATTCAAGGACACCGACCCAAGCTGGTGCCTTCGCGTTCCCGACGCGATTTCCGATCTCGAGGCGGCGACGAGCTACGTCAACCCGATGACGGCCTGGCTGATGCTGCACAAGAAAATCGGACTGAGACCCGGCATGCGCATCGCCATCAATGCCGCGGCGTCTTCGATCGGGTCCATCCTGATCGGCATGGCAAACGCGGTTGGCGTCGAGCCGATCGCAATCGTCCGCAGCGAAGAGTCCCTCTCGCGCCTCAGCGGCCGGCTGGAGGCAGTTATCGTCGACCGGTCGGACGGTGATCTCGCCGCCGGCCTCGCGGGCCGGCACGGGCTCGATGCGGTGCTCGACTGCGTCGGTGGCGCACGCGCCTTAATCCTCGCCGATGCGCTGCGGCCCGGCGGGCATTTCCTGCATTACGGCCTGCTGTCGGGGGAGAGCATCCCACCCTCCTTCTGGGCCCCCCATCTCGATATCGCCTTTTCCTTCTGCCACCTGCGCGAATGGGTCCATTCCGAAGCGATGGAAGACGTCCAGCGCGCATATGCCGAAGTGGCCGCGCAGATCACGGCCAAGGTCATCGCCACCGAAGTGCGACAGGTGTTTCCACTGGAAAAGATCGGCGAGGCGCTGCGTACCGCCCTGCCCTTCCGCACGGGCGGGAAGGTGCTGCTGGCGTGATGGCAAGCTGCGCTCTCACCGCACCGGTTGAAACTGATGCCGCTCCGGAGATGCAGGCATGCCCCGTTGGCCCTCGAGGACCGCGGCGTTCCGGCGAATGCGACTTTCCAGGGCCGCGATTCCTTTTGAGTGCGTCATACCCGTCCGTCAGGAGACTTCCTGGATGTCGAAGCGAATGATCTTGCCGTCCCTGAGGTGGAAGACATGTCCAACCATCTTGTCCTGCAGAAGTGCGCCCTGGAGATCCCGCACCAACTGGCGGACATCTGCAACGATGGCGCCGTCAGAAGTCCTGTGAAAGCTTGCAGGTTCCACGTGGGATCAATCATCGCCCATTGGCGGGTCCAGTAGGCGCGAACGGCCTCGCGCCCATGAACGTGGCCGCCCTCCATGCCGTTGGCCCATGCGACGTCGTCGGTAAATGCGTTTCAACTTTTCGATTTCAGCGTCCACGGTCCTCTCCCCGGACTTCCTGCGACGCAACCGACGGCAGCGACAACTGCATCGTACACCAGGCCCAGACCGCGTCGACAGCCTTGCGCGGCGATGATGAGCGTTTGCGCAACAGATAGTAATCGGGTCCCATGGTTGCCGTCGCATCCGTCACCTGCACCAGCCGCCCTGTTGCGAGATCGGCAGCGACGAACGCCCGGCAAACCAGCACGACACCCTGGCCGGCGAGAGCGGCATCCAGCGCCAGTGTCGTATGGTTGAATGCTGCACGGGGCAGCTTTTCACGCGAGCGCAGGAATGCCGGCCAATGATCGTGCGAGTCGTGCAGAAGCGGCAGCTTGCGAAGCTCTTCGCCGGTCAAAGAGTGAATTCCACCGTGTCAAAGCTTTCGACCGCACTCCAGCCGGGCCAGTAGTCGTCTTTCAAAGGAATACCGTCCGAATTGATGCACTGCTTTTGGCCTGCATCGGCCACGTTGGGCGTCATGTCATACGCCTCGCTTGAGGTGATCCCTAATCGATTGAAACAGCAGCGCTGAGGTATGTTCAAACGGCCGCATTCACCTTTTGGTGGTGAAGCCAATCCCTTTTGCAGGATGTGCGCACTGGAATTTTTACATCAATCTTCCCTTGTGACCGGGAGGGACGAAATGGCAAGCAATTACCGTTTGCAAGCGAATGATACCACTTGGGCCGTAATCGACGAAGCGACTGGTGCACCGGCCCGATTGGACGGCATACCCCTCGTAAGAATGGAGGCCACGGAAGCCCGACATATGCTTTGTATACTTGATGGCATTGATCGGATCAGGACCACCTCGAAGTGGTGGGCGGAGCTCTCTAAAGAGCGGGCAAAGATGACAACCTTTCCGGGCGCTGTGCAGGCGGTGGAATTCAAGCCTCTTCGGCCGTTTAGCTCGAGCAAATGGACTTGGAACAATGAAGAGTTTCGCTAGAACAGACAGGCTTATGGCCATCAAGCTCTCGTGAGCAGCCAGCCATATTGTCGCCCATGATCGCCGCGAGCCGGTCGCTCCAGTCAGGTCCCCGAAGGCCGAGACCACAGGACCGATAAGACTTCCGGTCATGGCTTCTGGGACCTAAGTCCCGGCTCCGAACCAAATTGGCCTCGCGCTGTTTCCTTCGTATCACCAAGGAGGACTGCCATGACCTTTGAGCCGGAAAGCCTAGCCTACGATCAGCTTGCGAGCGTGCAGGCCGCGGTATCCGCGGAGCCAGAACTAGAAAGCTCGTCCATCTCTGTAAGCATGGTGGGCAGAAGCGTCCTGTTGGAGGGCTATGTGGCCGGTTATGGTGATCGGGAGAAGGTGACGGCGATCGCCGCCTTGATCGCGGGCCCGGAGAACGTGCACGACAGGATGCAGGACCGTGAAGAGATAAATGGATAACACCGCAACAGGGGCGAGCTTACCCAACCATAATGAAGTCTTCAAGGTTGTTTCTGAATGCGAAGAGCGCGCACACTGAAGGCAGCGCTCTTAAAGTTTGCCTCGAACTGCACGGCCCATGATCACTATCGGCGTGCCGCCGTTCTTTACGGAGGTTGAATTGTATGTTGGCGTGGTTCGATAGCCGGGGGTGATATGGGCAGAAAGCCCACACCATCTTGGCAGCAGAATATCCCTTTAGGAACAATCGCAAGGCGAGGTAGTTAATGCTTAGTCGGGCGTAAGGGTAATTGGAGCGCGGCGCTCTCCCCATCCCTCGGGTATTCGAGGTTGCTTCCAGCTTTCGAGCTGTGACGCGGGGTTCGAATCCCTGCCCCGACAACCATATTCGATACAATCGAACAAAGTCTGCGATTTCTCGTCGGCTCCTTCAACGCCCAGTCGAAGGCTAAGATCGTCCGCAGCGCTGCCGATGGCGATCTCGCCTGGCCGCATGTGCATGCGACGAACGGCGCGGCCGATTGCGGCCAGGCGATCGTCGATATCTTCCGCGTCAGGGACGGCAAGATCGTCGAGCATGGGGATGTGATCCAGCCCGTTCCGAGCGAGTCGGCCAACAAGAACACCATGTTCTAAGCCGCGTCGATCAGGGGCGGCGACAGCCGCGTTGCACACCAGTCCCAGACGGCGTCCACGGCCTTTCTCGGCGATGAGGAGCGTTTGCGCACCAGGTAGTAATCGGGTCCCATGGTTGCCGTCGCATCGGTCACCTGCACCAGCCGCCCTGTTTCGAGATCGGTTGCGACGAACGCCCGGCAAACCAGCACGACGCCCTGGCCGGCGAGTGCGGCATCCAGCGCCAGTGTCGTATGGTTGAATGCTGCACCGGGCAGCTTCTCACGCGAGTGCAGGAATGCCGGCCATTGATCGTGCGAGTCATGCAGAAGCGGCAGTTTGCGAAGCTCTTCGCCGCTCAAGGGTAAGATCAGGCCTTCGACCAGATGCGGGCTTGCGACCGCCACAAGTTCCTGGCGGAACAGCAACTGTGCCTGCAGGTTCGCCGGAAAAGGCGGGCGGGTGAGGCGTACTGCGATATCTACCTGGTCGCGGTCGAAATCCGACAGCGCCTCGGTGGCGACCGTCCTCAGATCGATGTCGGGAAGGGCCGCGTAGAGCTCGGCGAGCCGCGGGATCAACAGCCTGGTGGCGACCGTGGGGGTGGCGCTGATCGTCACCATTTCCGGCCGGTCGAGAAGCCGCCCGGTTGCCTCCGCGAGCGTATCGAAGGCGCGGGTCACATCCGCCAGATAGGCCGTGCCATAGGCAGTGAGCGCAAGGCCGCGGGCAAGGCGTAGAAACAACCTGAGGCCGAGCTGCTCTTCCAGCGCGCGAACCTGCTGCGCGACCGCCCCTTGCGTGACACCGAGCTCCTCGGCGGCGGCGCGGAAATTCAGTCGGCGGCCCGAGGCCTCGAAGGCGCGCAGGGCATTCAGAGGCGGCAGCGTGCGGCGGGATTGGGTCATCGGCATATCCAGGAGATTTTCTACAGTCTGGCACCTTTCTTTCTCGCGCGAAAGTCCCGTCGGCATCTGCCATAATGCTCGCAATATCAGCTATCGGAGGTCTCAATGTCTGAAGGAAAAGTCGCTCTCATCACTGCAGGCGGGTCCGGCATGGGGGCTGCGGCTGCCCGGAGGCTCGCCGCGGACGGCTATCGCGTCGCCGTGCTCTCCTCCTCCGGCAAGGGAGAGGCGCTGGCAAAGGAACTCGGCGGCGTCGGTGTCACCGGCTCGAACCAGTCGAACGACGATGTGAAGCGGCTCGTGGATCTGGCGATGGAGCGGTGGGACCGTATCGACGCGCTGGTCAATTCCGCCGGCCACGGCCCACGTGCGCCGATCCTCGAAATCTCCGACGAGGACTGGCACAAGGGCATCGAGGTCTATTTCCTTAGCGCCGTGCGGCCGATCCGGCTGGTGACGCCGATCATGGAAGCGCAGGGCGGCGGCGCGATCGTGAATATCTCCACGGCATGGGCCTTCGAACCCTCTGCGATGTTCCCCACCTCGGCGGTCGCGCGGGCGGGCCTGGCGAGCTTCACTAAGATCTTCGCGGACACCTATGCGGCCAAGAACATCCGCATGAACAACGTCCTGCCGGGCTGGATCGACAGCCTGCCGGCCACCGACGAGAGGCGCGACAGCGTTCCGATGGGCCGCTACGGCACGAGCGAGGAAATTGCGGCGACGATCGCCTTCCTCCTGTCGGATGGGGCCGGCTACATCACCGGCCAGAACATTCGCGTCGACGGCGGCATCGCCCGTTCCGTCTGAGCGAGGCCTGGCGGTGGATCTCATAGACATCGATGCCTCGGCATGGGCGGAGCTCGAAACGGCTGCGGCGGGTCCGCAGTCGGGTTTCCGCTATGTGAACCTCTGCTCGGTGGGCGCCGAGGGCAGACCGCAGGCGCGCATGGTGGTGCTGCGGGCGGCCGATAGAGCGAGGCGCAGCCTTGAATTCCACACCGATACGCGAAGCCCGAAATGGCTGGAGCTTTCGGCAAATCCCGACGTTACGGTGCTCGGCTTCTGCCCGCAGGCCCGGCTGCAGTTACGGCTCCAAGGCACCGTCGAACGCCACGGCCCCGGAAGCGAACGCGCCGACGCGGCTTGGGAAAACCTGCCCAACCGGACGCGGATGACTTATATCGGTGGGCCGCGGGAGATGAACGAGCCTTCGAAACCGTGGCCGAATTGCCGGAGCCTCGCGGCGAAGTGGAGGGGAAGGCTCGCTTTGGCGTCCTGAGTTTTCGCGCGCGGATGCTGGACTGGTTTCAATTGCGTCAGCAGGACAACCGAAGAGCCCTGTTCAGCTATGACGAAACCGGCGCGCTCACCCATAGGCGATGGGTCAATCCTTGAGCCTGAAATCACGGTGCGAATCCTCGTCAAGTGCATGACATGAATAGGATGGCAGCCTATTCTCGGATACACGAAATATTGCAGCGGCTGTGCGTGCGTGTCCCGCCGGGCTTGCGGAGGCCGCCTCGCTGCTGCCGATCGCCGCCGAGCTGCTCGGCCAGCATTCGCGGACGGCCAATACGCATAGGGAGCTCGGCTGATGGACCCGCGAGCGGGATCGGGAGTAGCATCCGTGCGGCAGTGGCAGGCGGTCAAGCGACCGGCCCGGGGAAATGCGATGATGAAGCTGAGACCTTTTTTCCTGACGTTCGCGATGCTGGCATTCGGCTTGGCATGGCCGGTTTCCGACACCTTCGCTGCAGCGCAGCTCATTTTCTGGAGTGCTTTGCGGCCGGTCGATCAGGCCAAGGCGACAGTGCCGCTGTCGGGCAAGGCGGTCAGCGGTCCGCAGGGCGAAACGCTAGCCTGGCATGATGAGGAGCATCCGGTCGACTTGACGGGCTTCGTCCTGCCGATCGACCAGGACGGCGACCTTGTCTACGAATTCATGCTGGTGCCCTGGGCTGGAGCCTGCAGCCACATGCCCTCCCCGCCGCCCAACCAGTTGGTGCGCGTCGTTCCGCAGGAACCTCTGCATCTCGAAAGAATGTACGAGACCGTGACCGTGACGGGCAGCCTGCGGCCTGGCCTGGATCAGGCGCAGTTCTTCATGATCGACGGCGTCCGCATCCTTGCCTACGGCTACAGCATCAGCCATGCCGAGGTGGGGAAAGCGACGGCGACTGATGATCCCGATCTGCTGACGCTCTCGCCGTTCGGCATTCTGCCTCGTTAATGGAAAGGCTTCTTGCAGAAACGGCGCGTGTCGCGTATATACATGTTTATATATACAGACTGTGGAGAGTTCTCTATGCCGCAATATGCACGCGTGTTTCAATCCGGCAATTCGCAGGCCGTGCGGCTGCCGAAGGAGTTCCGTTTCGATGTGGAACAAGTGGAAGTGACGCGGGAAGGCGATGCCGTCATTCTCCGGCCGCGGGTCGATAGCCGCGTGCAGTGGGCGTCGTTGCGAAACGCTCTTGAACGCGGGCTCAGCGACGATTTCATGGCACAAGGGCGAGAACAGCCGGAGGATCAGGAGAGGCCTGGTCTTCAGGGCCTGTTCAAGTGATTACGCATCTGATCGACACCAATGCCGTGATTGCCTTGATCGGTCGCAAGTCCGACATGCTGCTCTCCCGCGTGATGGAGAGCGACGAGGGATCGATCGGCCTCTCCACCGTGGTCATGCACGAACTCTATTACGGCGCCTACAAGAGCGCTAAAATTTCCTACAATCTCGAAACCCTGCGCCTGTTCATGGCGGATTTCCCAGCCGTCGGTTTCGAGCGCGAGGATGCGCTGGCAGCCGGGGAGATCCGCGCCGCATTGGCGGCCAAGGGAAAGCCGATCGGTCCCTACGATGTGCTGATTGCCGCGCAAGCCAGGAGCCGCGATCTGGCTCTCGTCACCAACAATGTCGGGGAATTCCAGCGCGTCGAAGGCTTGTGCGTCGAGGATTGGACGGTCGGGCGGTAGTCCAAGAGAGCTTCAGCGGCGTTTCGGCGTGTTCTTCGAGACTCCGTCTCGCGCCTGTTCAGGATGATGTGGACAAGGCGTGCCACACGGCACGCCTTGGGCATGCCTGCCGATCAGACGAGATCGAAGCGATCGGCGTTCATGACCTTGTTCCAGGCGGCGACGAAGTCCTTGACGAACTTTTCTTTGGCGTCGGCCTGGCCGTAGACTTCGGCGAAGGCGCGCAGCTGCGAGTGCGAGCCGAAGATCAGGTCGACGCGGGTGCCGGTCCACTTGGCGGCACCCGTCTTGCGGTCGCGCCCTTCATAAATGCCGTCCTCGCCGGCGGGAACCCATTGCGTCGCCATGTCGAGCAGGTTGACGAAGAAGTCGTTCGTCAGCGTCTCGGGCCGCGACGTGAAGACGCCGTGCTCGGGGTTGCCGGCCCTCAGCACGCGCAGGCCGCCGACGAGGACCGTCATCTCGGGCCCGGTCAGCGTCAAGAGCTGAGCGCGGTCGACAAGCGCTTCTTCCGGCTTCATGAACTGCAGACGCTTGCCGTTCACATAGTTGCGGAAGCCGTCGATGCGCGGCTCGAGTGCGGCGAAGGAATGTGCGTCGGTCTGAGCGTCGGACGCATCCATGCGGCCCGGCGTGAAGGGCACGCTGATGGTGTTGCCGCCGGCAGCTGCCGCCTTCTCGACGCCGGCCGCACCGGCGAGCACGATCAGGTCGGCGAGCGAGATCTTCTTACCGCCCGTCTGGGCGGCGTTGAAGTCTTTCTGGATGCCTTCGAGAACGCCGAGCACCTTGGCGAGCTGGGCCGGCTGGTTGGCTTCCCAGTCCTTCTGCGGAGCAAGGCGGATGCGCGCGCCATTGGCGCCGCCGCGCTTGTCGGAGCCGCGGAAGGTCGAAGCCGAGGCCCAGGCGGTCGAGACCAGTTCCTGTACGGAAAGGCCTGTGGCGAGAACCTTTGCCTTGAGGTCGGCAATGTCCTTGCCGTCGACGAGGGGATGGTCGACGGCCGGGATCACGTCCTGCCAGATCAAGTCTTCGGCCGGAACCTCCGGGCCGAGGTAGCGCACCTTCGGCCCCATGTCGCGGTGGGTCAGCTTGAACCAGGCGCGGGCGAAAGCGTCGGCGAACTCACCGGGATTTTCGAGGAACCGGCGCGAGATCTTCTCATAGATCGGGTCGAAACGCAGCGAGAGATCGGTGGTCAGCATGGTCGGAACATGCTTCTTGCCCGGCTCATAAGCATCCGGAATGGAGGCTTCGGCGTTCTTGGCCCGCCACTGATGGGCGCCGGCAGGGCTCTTCGTCAGCTCCCACTCGTGGGCGAAGAGGTTTTCGAAGAAATAGTTGCTCCACCTGGTCGGCGTCTGCGACCAGGTGACTTCGAGGCCGGCGGTGATCGCGTCTTTGCCGACGCCGGTGCCGAACGAGCTCTTCCAGCCGAGGCCCTGGTCCTCGATCGCGCCGCCTTCCGGCTCGGCGCCGATGAAGGACGGGTCGCCCGCGCCATGGGTCTTGCCGAAAGTGTGGCCGCCGGCGATCAACGCCACGGTTTCTTCGTCGTTCATTGCCATGCGGGCGAAGGTTTCACGGATGTCTCGGGCCGCCGCGACCGGATCGGGATTGCCGTTCGGGCCTTCCGGGTTGACATAGATGAGGCCCATCTGAACGGCGCCGAGCGGTTCCGCCAGCTGGCGTTCGCCGCTGTAGCGCTCGTCGCCGAGCCAGGTGCCCTCAGGACCCCAGTAGAGCTCTTCCGGTTCCCAGACGTCGGCGCGGCCGCCGGCGAAGCCGAAGGTCTTGAAGCCCATGGATTCGAGCGCGACGTTGCCGGTCAGGATCAGGAGGTCGGCCCAGGAGATGCGGTTGCCGTATTTCTGCTTGATCGGCCACAGCAGGCGGCGAGCCTTGTCGAGGTTGGCGTTGTCAGGCCAGGAATTCAGCGGTGCGAAACGCTGCTGGCCCTGGCCGGCGCCGCCGCGGCCGTCGGTGATGCGGTAGGTGCCGGCGCTGTGCCAGGCCATGCGGATGAAGAGGCCGCCATAATGGCCGAAGTCGGCCGGCCACCAGTCCTGCGAATCCGTCATCAGCGCGTGAAGATCCTGCTTCAGCGCGTCGAGATCGAGCTTCTTGAACTCCTCGGCATAGTCGAACTCCTTGCCCATAGGGTCGGCGCGGCCGGAATTGTGATGAAGAATCTGCACGTTCAGCTGGTTCGGCCACCAGTCACGGTTGGCGCGGCCACGGGGCGTATTGCCATGGGCCACAGGGCATTTGCCTGTGCTGTCAGTGGGGTTGTCCATGATCGTCTCCTTCATTGCTTGATCTGTCTGCGGTTCAAAAAGATGAGCCGAGCTGACGCCCCACTCTCTCCCTTGCAGTCTTCATATCGGAAGCGTTCAATAATTTTAAGTTGGATTTACTGATTGCCGCGATAAGCTGAGGTTATGAAGAAACTTACCCTGAAACAGCTGCGTTATTTTGAAGCCCTGGCGCGGGATGGCCGCTTCCGCCGCGCCGCCGACGCCTGCGCCATCTCTCAGCCGGCGCTCTCCATGCAGATCAAAGAACTCGAGCAGGAATTGGGCGGCGAACTCTTCGAGCGAAGCGCGCGCGAGGTCAAGCTTACCCCATTCGGCCAGAGCTTTGCCCTAAGGGTCCGCGACATCCTGCGCGCCGTCGATGAGCTAGGGGAATTCGCCCGCGCTTCGCGCGAATCCTTCCTCACGCGTCTTCGCATCGGCATCATCCCGACGATCGCGCCCTATCTGCTGCCGGCAATTATAAACGATCTCAACGAAACCTTCGCCGGAATTCAGATCGAGGTGCGCGAGACGCAGACAGGCAAGCTGGTTCATGAACTGGCGCAGGGCCAGCTCGATATGGCGATCGTGGCGCTGCCGGTGTCGGCACCCTCGCTCACCGAACTCGCAGGGAGGAGTTCGTGCTGGTCAGGCGGCAGGAGGACGGAGACAAGCCGGTGCCCGAGCGCGAGGCGCTGCGCGAAATGCGGCTGCTGCTGCTCGAAGAGGGCCACTGCTTCCGCGATCAAGCGCTGTCCTTCTGCAAGGTGGGCCCTGCCCGTCCTCGGGAGATCATGGAAGGCAGCTCGCTCTCCACTCTC
Organism: Rhizobium sp. NLR10b; assembly: GCF_019685435.1. Taxonomy (NCBI): domain Bacteria; kingdom Pseudomonadati; phylum Pseudomonadota; class Alphaproteobacteria; order Hyphomicrobiales; family Rhizobiaceae; genus Rhizobium; species Rhizobium sp. NLR10b. The sequence goes on from NZ_JABDWV010000008.1 coordinate 177,578, forward strand.
GTCCAGATGGTCGGCGCCGGCATCGGCGTGACACTGATCCCGGAGATGGCCGTTCCCGTCGAAACACGCTCGGCCCATGTCTCGATCTCCCGCTTCCCCTCGCCACAGCCCTCGCGAACGATCGGCATGGTCTGGCGCAATTCGACACCGATGGCCAAGCAGTTGCAGGAGGTCGCCGACGCGGTGCGCCGCTCAGCCGAGACGATGCGGGAGCAGCATATGGGCAGGTGACGGACGATGGCTGCCAGTTGAGTGCCAAAGACCCCTGCCCTCGCCTCAGCTGCGGCGCTTGAACGTATGTTCGGCTGCCGGAAATTTGCGCGCGCGCACCTCCTCGGCATAAGAGGCGGCGGCGTCAGCGACCCTCTTGCCGAGTTCATCGTAGCGCTTGACGAAACGCGGCCTGAAGTCATTGAAGAGGCCGAGAATATCGTCGGAGACCAGGATCTGGCCATCGCAGGCGGACGAGGCGCCGATGCCGATGGTCGGTATGTGGATCGAGGTCGTCATCTCGCGGGCGAGCGGCTCCACCGTGCCTTCGACAACAACGGCGAACGCGCCGGAGCCGCCGATCGCATGCGCGTCGCGGCGGATCTTGGAGGTCTCGTGTTCGGAATGGCCAACGGAGCGATAGCCGCCTGCAGTGTGAACGAGCTGCGGCATCAGGCCGATGTGGCCGAGCACGGGAATGCCTCGCTTGGTCAGGAAGGCGATTGTTTCGGCCATCTCCTCGCCGCCTTCGAGCTTGACGGCGTCGCAGCCGGTTTCCTGCATGATGCGCACGGCATTGCGGAAGGCGACCTCCTTGGATTCCTGATAGCTGCCGAACGGCATGTCGACGACGACGCAGGCATTGGCGACGCCCCGCATCACCGCCTTGCCATGGGCGATCATCATGTCGAGCGTCACGCCGATCGTAGTCTCCATGCCGTAGAGCACCATGCCGAGCGAGTCTCCGACCAGCAGCAGGTCGCAATGCTCGTCGAGAAGGCGCGCCATCGGCGTCGTATAGGCGGTGAGGCAGACGATCGGCTTACCGCCCTTCATGGCTGCGATCCGCGTCGGCGTCAGGCGCTTCTGAGATCCGGTGGCGCTCATTTCGTCACTCCCTTCCCCGGCTGGCCGCTCACTCGGTTGTCCCGGATCATTTTGCTGTTCCCGCTTGCCGGGCTGCTGTTGTCTCCGACAACTCTGTTGTCGAGAAGCCGCGTCGTGCCGATTCGCACGAAGAGCGCCACGACGATGGGGTCTTCGAGCGAAGCGACCGGTGCCAGCGTTACCGCATCCCTGACGGCGACGACTTCGACCCTTGCCAGAGGCTCGCGGCCGATGAAGGCGGTGAGTTTCGCCTCAAGTTCTTTCGCATCCGTCAGGCCTTCGGCGATGAGCCGCTCGGCCTCGTCGAGCGCCTGCGGAACGATCACTGCCGCGCGCCGCTCATCGGGGCTGAGATAGACATTGCGCGAGGACAAGGCGAGGCCGTCGCTGTCGCGCACCGTCGGCACCGAGATCACCCGCACCGGCACGGCGAGATCTTCCACCATGCGCTTGATGATGACGACCTGCTGGTAGTCCTTCTCGCCGAAATAGGCAGTCTGCGGCTGGACGATGTTGAAAAGCTTGGTGACGACGGTGGCCACTCCGGCAAAATGGCCGGGCCTGACCGCGCCTTCGAGTTCGCGGCCGAGATCGGGAACGTCGACCACCGTCATCATCGGGCGGGGATACATGTCCTCGACGCCCGGCGCGAAGAGGAAATTCACACCGGCCTGCTTGAGCATGTCGCCATCGCGCTCGAGATCGCGCGGATATTTGCCGAGGTCTTCGGCCGGGCCGAACTGCAGCGGATTGACGAAAATCGAGACGACGACGAGGTCGTTCTCTGCCCGGGCGCGGGTGACGAGCTTGAGATGTCCGGCGTGGAGATAGCCCATGGTCGGAACGAGGCCGACGGTGCGCCCCTGCCGCTTCAGCGCATCGAGCGTGTGGCGCAGCTCTTCAATATTCGAGAAAACCCGCATACATCCTCCCCGCGGCCGGTCACTCATCTTGGGCGCGGATAAGAAGTGTAATCGAAGCGGGAGGTCAATGCACTTCCGCGACAAAAAACGATTAGATGCATGGCAGGCCGATAAACCCCACTCATATCCGCCGGGAAATCGTCTCTCGCATCCGGCTTGCCGTAGGGCTAGCAATGTGCGACCTGCGCCTCTATCTACCCTCTCCGTCAAGATACCATCACAGTCGGCCGTTATGGAGGATGCATGGACAAACCCTGGAAAATCAGCCGTGGGCCGATTGCGGCGACGGAGCTCGACGTGGAGAAGGCAAACGCGATCAACTCGCTGTTGGTCCGGCCGGTCGGCGTGCTTCCGACAAAGCCTGGCGATCCCGTCCTTCCCTTCGCCGTCGGCCTCTTCAACGAGCTGCGCCCGCTCCTGAAGCCCGATGCCGGCGTGACGACGCTTCGGCGCGCGACCGCTGCCTATGTCCATTGCCGGCGCTATTATTTCGCCAGCGCCCAGCCCGATTCCATGCGCCATAACATCGACGGCGAACCGGTCGAGCCGCTGTCGGAGGAAGACCGATTGGTCGGGCAGAAGCGGTTCCTGAGCCTCAAGCAGAGCGCCGGGAAGGCCGAGGAGCCTGAGCCAGCGCCTGTGGTGGTTCCTCCTCCTGTCATCAGCAAGAACGAGCAGATCCGCGCCGCCCTTCTCGGCAAAAGGAACGCCGCCCAATAGGGTGAAACGACGTCAGCCTTGCTCCTCCTTCGGTGAAGCCCTGAGCATTTCCATGGCACAGGGCGGGTTGACGGTTGCGCCAGAAAAATGCCCCGCCCGGAGGATCCGCAGATGGCTGATATCATCACGAAGGGCCGGGTTCTTCTGGGGCCCGCACATGGGCTTCACACAAGGCGTTTTCGCGGCGCTCGTCGCCGACGCGGCACCTGCTGATCTGCGCGGCACGGGGTTTAGGTTTTTCAACCTCGTCTCGGGGGTTGCAATTCTGCTCGCCAGTGTGGTGGCGGGCGCCCTGTGGGAAGCGGCGGGGCCGCCATCACCTTCACCGCCGGCGCCGCCTTCGCGGCGCTCGCGGGCGCGGCCCTCCTCGTCGTGAAAGCACCCATGACGCAGAAGTCTTGAAGAATATTGCGCTCGACATGCAATGGAAGAATAACCTGCTGGTGTATTCTCACACCAAACTATTTTCTGCGCAACGTCAGGTAGTTATAACTTCATGTATTTCACGCTTTACAGAGCTTTAACGCTATTATTCTAATTTAAGCACCAGCTATTAAATCTCGCTGGACGTTCTAAAACGATGCGTTTTCTGGTTGCAGCTTCCCTTTTTGCAATGGCCGCAGCCCAGTCCGCGGCGGCCGATCTTTCCGCCTACAAAAGGCCGCTGACGGTGCCTTTCGAGAAGGTGACGCCCTATTCGCCGCAACTCGCGACGCTCGGCAAGATGCTGTTCTTCGATCCCCGGCTTTCCGGCAACAAGAACATGACCTGCGCCAGCTGTCATAATCCTTCCTTCGGCTTCGAGACGCCGGTGAAGACACCGATCGGCGCGGCCAATACCGCGCTCGCCCGCCAGGCGCCGACAGTCCTGAACGTCGCGTGGGTCTCACCCTTCTTCTGGGACGGCCGCGCGAAGAACCTGGAGGATCAGGCGGCAGGCCCCATCACCGCAGCCGCCGAGATGAACGGCAAGCTCGAAACTGCTGTCACCGAAATGCAGAACATTCCCGATTACAAGGCGTGGTTCGGCGAAGTCTTCCCCGATAAAGGGATCACAAGGGGGACGATTCTGACGGCGATCGCCACCTATGAGCGGACAGTGGTTTCCAACTGGTCGCCCTTCGACCGCTGGGTGGATGGCGACGAGAAGGCGGTTTCCGACAGCGCCAAGCGCGGCTTCGAGGTCTTCACCAGCAGCGCCGGCTGCTCCGCCTGCCACTCGGGCTGGAATTTCACTGACAACAAGTTTCATGACATCGGCCTGCCGGATGAGGATATAGGCCGCTTCAAGATTGATCCGAGCAGCCCGAACAATCAGCATGCTTTCAAGACGCCGGGCCTGCGCAACACGCTCTATCGCGGCCCCTATATGCACGACGGCAGCCTGAAGAACATGGACGAGGTGATCGCCCACTACGAAAGCGGTGGCGTCGGCCGCCCCTCGCAAGATCCCGCCATGATGCCCTTCTTGCTGACTGACCAGGAGCGCGATGATCTGATCGCCTTTTTGGGAACTCTGACCGCCGAAAAGCAGGACATTCCCCTGCCGACGTTGCCGAACTGAGGTGCATACCATGAAACTCTCCATACGCATGCAGATCCTCGTCCCCATGGTGGCGACGATCGTCGTCGGATTCGGCAGCGCCCTCCTGATCGGCAACCAGGCTATCACCGGCCAGGCTCGGGTTGCCGCTGTGGTGCAGGAGGCGGTGAACGCCAAGCTGAGCTCGGCCCATATCGAGCAGCAGTTCCGGCAGGCGACATCGGTGGTCGACCGGGTGCTTTCGATGACGAATTTCGTGCCGGCAGCCGAGGTCAAGGCAGCGTTCGAGGAAAGCAATGGCGCGCTTTCGCAGTCGCTCGATGAGCTTGGGCGCGTTGATCTCGCCATGTCGCTGACCGAGGGGGTGCGCTCGCTTCGCGAGGCGCACGGCGCCTGGGAAAAGGACGTCAAGGTGAGCCTCGGCCTGCAGCAGGCCGACCAAGTGCCGACGGCCGAGAAGCTGGCGCGCTCGCAGCAGGCGATCATGGAAGGCATCACCGCCGTCAACGGTATCGTCGACAGGATCGCGACCGAAAGCGTCGCCGAGGCCGGCAAGGCCCTGGAAACGAAGATCGAAACTGAACTGGCGCTCGCGGGCCTTGCCGCCATCGTCGGCCTCGGCATTCTCATTGCCATCGCCCGGCATGTGTCGCGTCCGATCCAGCGCATCACCCGATCCATGCAGGAACTTGCCTCCGGCGAGACTGACAATGCGATCCCCTATGCCGGGCGTGGCGACGAGATCGGCCTGATGGCGGGCTCCGTCGAAGTCTTCCGCCAGAACGCCATTGCGCGCATCCAACTGGAAAGCCAGGCGGAGGAAAACCGGCGTCTGGCCGAAGCAAACCGGCTGGCCGACCAGGAGCAGGCGGAGCGCAGCGCTGCAGCACGGCTGAAGACTGCGACCTCGGCCCTCGCCGCCGGCCTGAAACGGCTTGCGGAGGGCGATCTCGCCTTCCAGCTCTTGGATCGGTTCGCGCCTGAATTCGAGCCGCTGCGGCATGATTTCAACGCGTCGGTGGAGCAGCTCGGGCGCACCCTGCTTTCGGTTTCAAAAAGCGTGTCGATCATCAATACGGGTACCCGCGAGATCAACAACGGCTCCAGCGAGCTTTCCGGCCGCACCGAGCGGCAGGCGGCAACGCTCGAGGAGACCGCCGCTGCGCTCGACGTCGTCACGGCCAAGGTGACCGAAGCCTTCAATATCGCCGAAGAGGCGCGCAGCGTTGCCGACAACGCCAATCGCAGCGCGATCGCATCCGGCAAGGTGGTGGCCCAGACCGTCGACGCCATGAGTCAGATCGAGGAATCCTCCAAGCAGATCAACAATATCATCGGCGTCATCGACCAGATCGCCTTCCAGACCAATCTGCTGGCGCTCAACGCAGGGGTCGAAGCCGCACGCGCCGGCGAGGCCGGCAAGGGTTTTGCCGTCGTCGCCCAGGAAGTGCGAGAGCTCGCCCAACGCTCGGCCCAGGCCGCCCGGGAGATCAAGGAGCTGATCGGGCGAGCATCCGCCAAGGTCGCGAGCGGCGTCGAACTGGTCAACCACACCGGCGCGGCACTTGGCGACATCGGCCGCTTCATCGTCGATATCAACCAGCGCATGGAAACGCTCGCCGCCTCGGCGCGCGACCAGGCGACCAGCCTCTCGGAAGTCAATTCGGCCATGAGTCAGCTCGACCAGGTAACCCAGCAGAACGCCGCCATGGTGGAGGAAACGACCGCCGCCAGCGTCACACTGGCCAGCGAAGCCGAACGGCTGCGCGAACTGGTCACTCAGTTCGAACTGGGTGGGGCAGACTCCGGCACGCGGAGCTATCGCGACGCAGCGTGAGGTAAGCACGATTAGGTCCCGGCCCGGCTGACAGCCGGGCTTTTTGCACGCAGCAGGGCGATCAGCATCGGGCCGAGTGCAAATTCACTGCGTTCGGCGCGCCGCGTCAGGTCCCTGAGATAGCCTCCGGCGGAGTTGATGCACTCTCCCCTTTGCAGGATGCAGGCCATGACGGTGGCGGCGCTTTCCGGCCCCATCACGCGTGACGCCGCCTCATAGGCCGACGGACTGACGGCGAGCATCGAGCGCACGACGATGGCCGCTGTCATCAGATCCCGCCAGCTGTCGACCTTGCCGCCAGGGCCGTAGTCCATGATGTCGGGGCAAGCCTGGAGAACAGTGGCGAGCGGGAAGGATTTCAGTTCGCATACTCTCGGCCAAACGGAGAGGCGCGATCCCTCCCGGCCGCGTGTTTGCGCTTTCGGCCCGTCATCGTGCGGCTTCGTCCCCGGTTGCGGATCCCGGCCGGCCTGCCCCGCCCCCGTTTCCAAGCGCGGTTCAGATTCAGAAAGGGATTCGGTGTGAGAATTCTGTATGTGGCGCTCAATCCGGGATTCACTGGTGCTCGCCATCTGCATTTTCGCGTGCAGCTCCAACAGGTTGACGATATCTGTGCGGAGTGTCTCGAGGTCTTCGAGGACGGGCGTGAGGGTTTCGATCGTCGCGGCTCGCGGAATCCGATCCAGGATAGAATGGAACATTGAGGACACGCGCTCGCAATCTCCCGCAACCGCTTCCTCGACGGCTGCGGAAATCAGCTTGGCGATGTCGCGCCGGTAGATCGTCAGCCGCTCCTTCATGGCGCGCAGCATCTGCCGGTCAGCGGCGATCCGTGCCGCCATCACCTCGATCTCGCCGGCCCGGGCGAGGAGCGGGGCGAGGCTGAAGCCATAGGCCTCGTCGATTCCGCCCCCCCGGCCGCGGCGGGCATAACGTTTGCCGTTCGGGCTGTCCTTGCGGGAGATCAGGCCGGCCTCGATGAGTACGGCGAGATGCCGGCGCAAAGTGGCGGCGGCCATGCCGCGGGCTCTGAGCGAAAGCTGCGCGTTCGAGGGGAAGACCACCAGTCCTTTTTCGCTGGACAGTTCGTCCTCAGGATAAAAACTCAGCAGCGCATCGAGCACCGTCAGCGCTCTGTCGGAGACGTCGAGCCCTGCCCGCGCCTCGCAGACGGAGCGGAACAGTTTCCATTTGCTGCGCGTCGTCTCGGCCGCGATCGCTTCGCCTCGCCGCTGTTTCAGCAGCATGGCGAGCGTCATCGGCCGCCGCCCGAAGGGCGTCGTCACATAGTCACTCTCCATTTCCTTCACCTCTCATCGGGCAAAAGAAATCCGCTCACCGAAACGATGCGAGGGAAAAGGTGCTGCAGCATCATTTACGCGTCTGAAAAGACGCGCAGGCGCTGCAGGACTCTTGACGGGGATTCGTGAAAATGCGATTCTCTGTCTTGCTAAGGATATGAGAAGGGCTTCCACGACTCGTTCGTTTGGGGGCCTTTTTCTTTTGCGGTTTCAGTCTCCTTGTTTGCCCTCCTCGGCGAGGAATTGCTCATAGAGCGCATCCAGCCTGCCGGAGAGAAATTCTCCGAAGCGACCGGCATTTCTCGCCTTCATCGAGAGCGAGAACGCCTTACCGTCATTCTTCATTTCCGCCTGGACCGCCTTATCAAGCGGCTGCCATGTCATCTTCCTCGCGGCGACGGTTTTCTTCACCGGCCGCGCGCTTTTGTTCAGCGCCGCATGGAGTGCCTCGAAACGTTTGTCGGAAGGTAGCTGATGAAAGTTGTCGTCTTGCAGGACTTTGGCGACATTTGCCGCATTGGCCGATTTGCCGGCGAGCAGCGACAGCTCCACCCAGCGCTCGCGGCCGACGCCGGGTGCGGCGCCGATCGCCTGGACGACCTCCGGCGAGATACGATCCATGACCGACAGCATCTTCGAGACTGAAGCCGCATTGGCGGCGAGCGCCGTCGAGATCACCTCCCTGTCATAGCCGAGTTCCTCAAGCCGCCTCGCAAAGAGCGCGCGCTCGATGAAGGTGAGGTCGGCGCGGGCGGAATTCTCCTGCCCCTGGGCGATCACATGGGTCCGGTCGTCGATCGCCTTGACGACGGCGCGGACATTGCGGCCGAGCGCGCGGGCGGCGCGCAGCCGCCGGTGGCCGAAGACCACCTGATAACGTCCGTCGATCCTGGTGTGGGGACGTACCAGGATCGGCGTATCCTGCCCGCGCGCCCGGATCGCTTCGACCAGCATTTGGAAGTCCTCGTCATCCTCGGACAGCCGGTCCTTGACGAAGGAGGCTTCGACGAGATCCGGGTCAAGATCGACCACCGCCTCGCCTTCGAGGAATTTTTCCGCCTGCTTGGCCAGCTCATCCAGCGAGCGGACGAGCGACCGGCCTGCGCCGCGCATCGGATAGTTAGGCGCGCCCGCGTTTTCGTCCGGCATATCGGCCAGTCCTTCCAGCAGATTTTTCCGTGCCATCGCTTCCTCCGGTTGCGGTCATTCCATTGATTTGCTTCACGGAAAGCGTGAATTTGTCAGCCGACAAATTCACCTTCCCCATGCCTGGTGAATAAGCCCGGCGATCTCTGCGTTGACGGCGTCCATCGCCTCCATCGCGCGATCATAGGTTCCCCGGTTCATCGAGGAACGCTCGACCTCATAAAGTGTCTGTTTGGTGATCCCGGCATCCGAGATTGCCGTCGATTTGACCATCTGGTTCTTCAGCATGAACTCGTGGAACATCGTCGACATGAAGCCGACCATCTGCGCCTGCGGCACGTCGGTCGGCTCGTAGCGGGTGATCAGATAGCGATACCAGGAGAGGTTCACCTCGGCGCCGGCGGCGCGGATCGGCTTCAGGATGCCGCCGAGCATGAGCAGGAACTGGCCCATCGACATGACGTCGAGCATCTGCGGATGGATGGTGATCAAGACACTGGTCGCCGCCGTCAGCGCCGTCAGGGTGAGGTAGCCAAGCTGCGGCGGGCAATCAATGACGACGACGTCGTAGCGGTCGTCGACTTCAGCGAGCGCGCGGGAGATGCGGGTGAAGAAGGTCTTGCCGTCATTGCTCGACTTGTCGGTCATGGCGAGCGGCGTATCGTATTCATATTCCTGCAGGTCGAGATTGGCCGGCACGATATCGAGGCCGGGAAAATTGGTCTTGTGGATGATCTCGGAGAGCGGCTTCTTTTCGCCGTCATAGCGGATCGCCTCATAGAGCGACGAGGCCTGGTCGAACTCCGGCTGGAAGCCGTGCAGCGAGGAGAGCGATGCCTGCGGATCGAGATCGACGGCAAGGACGCGGTGGCCGGTCAGCGCCAGGTGCTGGGCGAGATGGGCTGATGTCGTCGTCTTGCCCGAGCCGCCCTTGAAGTTGACGACGGCGATCACCTGCAGCTTCTCATGGCCGCGGCGATGGGGCACATACATGCGGCTCTCGGAGCGGCCATGCGCATCGAGATAGCGCCTGAGCTCCAGCATCTGCTCGGCGCTGTAGGAGCGCCGCCCGGAAGGCGAAGTCTGCGGGCAGGGGCCTTTGCCTTCGAGATGCAGTTTCTTCAACGTGCTCTGCGAGGCCCCGACATAATTGGCGACCTCGGCGAGAGAGAAGTTGCGCAGCGTCTTCTTCGCGTTCGGCGGAAAGCGCTGCACGCTCAGGAGATGCAGCTTCTTCGAAATCACGTCGCCGTGCTCGAGAATCTGATCCTCGAAATAGAGCGGCGCGGCCTTCACGGCGTTCGAATTAGCGTTCATCGGCAGCAATCTTTCGGATAACGGTTTTCGGGATCAAAAGCCCCTGTAACCGTTATTATCCGCGATTCTCCGATACCGGCCAAGAAATTTAAGGTTAACGCATATTAACCTTTTCGATGCTCGTTCAAGCGCTTGCCGGATCTCTGCGTGATGTCCGGACGACCGGGGATTTTGGGCCGGGGGCGCTGACAAAGCGCCCCCGGCGGCGCCCGGCCGAAGGGGAGGGGGCATTCGGCGGGCTTAACTCAATGGCGCTTCGCCTGTAGTGATGCGCTGCTCGTCGGCGCCGAAGAGGTGAACGGTGTCGTGGCCGGGGGCGATCCTCAACACGTCGCCGGGGGCGGCCCGGATCCGCTCGCGGAAGACGCAGGTCAGCGTCTGCCCTCCGAGCCGCACGAGCACGAGTGTTTCCGAGCCTGTGGGCTCGACGACGACGGTCGTCACTTCGATGCCGTTGGGGTCGAGCATGATATGTTCGGGGCGAATGCCGTAGGTCACGGCATCCTTCGGCCGGCGTTCGCTCGGCAGCAGCAGCCCGTCCACGGTCCTGAACCCGTCTTCGCTCATGCTGCCCTTGATGAAATTCATCGCCGGCGAGCCGATGAAACCGGCGACGAACAGATTGTTCGGGCGGTCGTAGAGTTCGAGCGGCGAGCCCGATTGCTCGATCAGCCCATCCTTCATGACGACGATCTTGTCGGCCATGGTCATGGCTTCGATCTGGTCGTGGGTCACGTAGATTGTCGTCGTCTGCAGCCGCTGATGCAGTTCCTTGATCTCCGAGCGCATCTGCACCCGAAGCTTGGCATCGAGGTTCGACAAAGGCTCGTCGAACAGGAAGACGGCCGGATCGCGTACGATCGCCCGGCCCATGGCGACGCGCTGACGCTGGCCGCCCGAAAGCTGCTTCGGATAACGCTCCAGCAGGTTTTCCAGGCCGAGGATTTTTGCCGCATTGCCGACGCGCTGATCGATCTCCGATCTCGGCATGCGCTTCATACGCAGCGAGAAGCCCATGTTCTTCGCCACCGTCATATGCGGATAGAGCGCGTAGTTCTGGAACACCATGGCGATGTCGCGGTCTTTGGGCGCAAGCTCGTTGACGATGTGCTTGCCGATCTGGATCTTGCCCGAGGTGATGCCCTCCAGGCCGGCGATCATTCTGAGCAGCGTCGATTTTCCGCAGCCGGAGGGGCCGACCAGGACGACGAATTCGCCGTCGCCGATATCGACGGACACGCCTTTGATGGCTTTGAACGCGCCGTAGTCCTTGCGCGCATTGCTGACCGAAACATGGGCCATGAAACTCCTCCCGAATTCGCCGTCAAAGTCCGTTCAAGACACTTTTGAGAAAATCGAGGCCGAGGCGCTCACCCTCCTTGCGCGCGGCCAAGTTCTTGCCCGGCCAGCCGTAAGCGGCATCCTCGTGCTCGATCGACAGCGTGCCATCAAAACCGTAGCCGCGGGCCTGCCTGAGGAAACGCGGCCAGTCGAGCAGACCGAGCCCCGGCAACTTGTATTGCCACCAGCCCTTGCCGTGATAGCCGAGTGCCTGCAGGGCCTCGGCGTCGATCGCCGTATCCTTGGCGTGCAGAATGGCGATGCGGTCCTTGACCGCCTCCAGCGCCCGATAGGGATCGACGCCGATGCGGATGAGGTGCGAGGGGTCGAATTCGAGGCCGAAGCGGGGGTCCTCGATGCGGCGGAAAAGTTCCTGCCATCCCCTAGGCGTCGTTCCGATGAAATTGTCTCTAGGTCCGGGCCAGTTCTCGATCGCGAAGGTGAGGCCGCTTGCCTGCGTTTGCGCGATCAGCCCAATCGCGAAGTCGGCGAAGTCGTCATAATTGGCCTCGTCGCTTGCCGTATCGTTACGACCGGGAAAGATCACGAAGATCGGAACGCCGGCGCCGCCGATCGCTTCGGCAAATTCTGAGGTCCTTGCCCGGAGTTCCCGGCGCTTGTCGCGATCGGCATCAAGCTGATTGCCGAAAAAAGTGATCGAGGAGACGAAGAGGCCGCGGCTTCTTGCCAGCGTAACGGCATCCTCCACCCGGTCGGGCGTCTTGATGTGGCCGCCGACATCGATCTCGATCGCTTCGAACCCCGCCGACGCGGCGAAATCCACCACCTCCTCCAGCGGGCAATCATTGAATGTCGAGGTATAGAAGCCGATCTTCACCATATCCTCCGATCCTCATCAAAATCCGGGGCCTTGCGGTCGTTTCAACTGTTCAGCCGATCCATGAATTTCAGCGGCGAGCGCGTGCGCTGCGCCACATCGGCCGATGCGAGCATCAGGGCCGCCGCCATCGGCATGGCCGCCGCACCCATGGCCGAGGCGTCCTCGCCGATCGAGGCGCGATGCAGCGAGGGCAGGTTCGTGTCCTCGGCGTCGAGATGCTCGTGGACGTAACGCAGCAATTCATCGACGATGCGGATCGGCAGCCGGCCGCCGACGAGCACGGCGTCGGGATCGACGATCATGGCGATATGTTTGACGGCGACGGCGAGATGCGCGCTCATCTCCTTCAGCCACTGCGAAACGAGGCGCTTGCCGCGTGCGTCGAGCGTCAGCAGATCCTGCGGCACGCTTACCTTGATCCCGTGCCGAGACAGGAAGTCATAGAGGAAGAACAGCGAGAAGATCTCGCCGAGAAGCTGGACCTTCTGCGCCTCGCCGTTGCGGCCGTCGGCAATCGGAAGCCAGCCGATCTCGCCGCTGAGGCCCATGGCGCCGCGATGGCCGTTGCCGTCGAGAACGAGGCCGCCGCCCGGGCAGGCATTGACGGCGATATAGAAGAAGCTGCTGCTTTCTGCGCCGAGGCCGTAATCCAGTTCGGCAAGGGCCGCGGCATTGGCTTCGTTTTCGATGAAGACGGGATGCGGCGTCAGGCTCTCCAGTGCGGCGCGCACGTCGAAATCAGTCCATTCCTGATAGGCGTCGGGCTTGCCGAGCAGCGAGATTTCGCCGAGCCAATCCGGCATGGCAAGGCCGATGCCGGCAAGGCGCGCATCGTCGATCAGTCGGCTGCGCTGGAAATGCGAGATCGCATCTGATGTCAGTTGCATGAATTCCGCCGGCAGGATGAAGCGCTTCTCGTGGTGTACGCGGGCGCGCACATTGCCGACGGCGTCGACCGCCAGGATCGTCAGATGGTCGCGGTCGATGTTGATGCCGATGGCGTAATAGGCATCGGGATTGATTTCGAGTTCGATTGCCGGCTGGCCTCTGAGCCCATGCCGGCGGCGGGCCTCCATGATCAGGCCCTCGTCCAGCAGGCGGTCGACGATGCGGGCGATCGCTGGTTTGGTGAAGCCCGTCTGCCTGGCGATCTCGGCGCGCGAAATCGGCGCCTGACGGTGGATGCAGCGCAGGACGACAGCCCGATTGTGCTCGCCCGCGTCTTCGACATTGGCGCCCGTCAGATCGGGAGAGTGCCTGGCGCCGAGTGTCTGGTTCATGCGTTCAATCCTTCCGCACGCGTGAAGAGTGAAGCAGACCTCTTCATCCCTTCACCGCGCCGCTGGTCATCGCACCGAGGATCAGCCTCTGGAGCGACAGGAAGGCCACGATCGCCGGAACGACCGCAATCAGGCAGGCGGCGGCAAGCAACTGGATGGACGAGTCGGTCTGCATACCGCGGAAGTTAAAGATTCCGACGCCGATCGGCATCAGGTCATTTTTGGTGAGCAGCAGGAAAGGCACCAGGAATTGCGACCAGCCGGCAATCACGGTGATGATGAAGACGGACGCGATGCCCGGCGCCGACAGGGGCAGGATGATGCGCCAGAAGACCGAGAAGCGGTTGCAGCCGTCGATCATCGCCGCCTCGTCGAGGCTGCGCGGAATGCCGTCGACCGTGCTCTTCAACAGCCAGGTCGCCAGGGGAACGCCGAGCGCGATATAGACCATAACGACGGCAAAATGTGTGTCCAGCAGGCCGAGGCGGTTCATGTAGCGGTAGAGCGGGACCATGATGACGAGCGGCGAAATCATCTGGAAGAGCAGCAGCCCCATCATCGACAGACCCTTGCCGCGGAAGTGGAAGCGGGAGAACGCGTAAGCGGCGGGCAAGGCAACGATCAGCACGCCGAGACCGCTGAGCGCCGCAAGCTTCAGGCCGTTCCAGAGATAGATCGGAAAATAGCTGTTGTTGAGAACGGTGATGAAATTCTGGATGGTGGGGTTGTCGGGAATGTAGCGCGCCGCGCCGCGATAGACCTCGCGCTTGTCACGCAGCGCCATCGAAAGGAGATAGGTGAGGGGGCCGGCGAAGAAGACGAACATCACCAGCATGAAGAAATAGCTCATGGCGTCGCCGAGCCGGGTTCCGGTGCGTCCGCTCATTGCTCTTCCTCCTTTGGCAGGAACGACGCGTAGAGGAAGGCAAGCCCGAGGCTGATGATCAGCATCAGCACCGAGAGCACGCTGCCGCCGGAGAGATCATAGTTTCGGAAGACGATATTGAAGACGTAGAGCGAGATCACTTCGGTCGCGCGCCCGGGTCCGCCGCCTGTCAGTGTGATGATCGCATCGAAGGTGTTCACCGTCTGGATGGTGATCAGGATCATGTTGACGAGGATGGCAGCGCGCAGCTGCGGCAGCGTGACGAAGAAGAACTGCTGCGAGGCGCTGGCGCCGTCGACCTCCGCCGCCTCGTAGAGCGAGGGATCGATCGATTTCAGCGCCGCATACATGACGACCATCGAAAAGGCGGTGCCGCGCCAGATGTTCGAGATCAGAGTCGACCACGGCGCCATTGCCGGGTCCGAGAGCCAGGCGACGGTCGGCATGTGCATCAGCCTCAAAATGCTGTTGAGCGCGCCGTAAGGCGCTTCGGAAAACAACATCTGCCAGATGATGCCGCCGGCAATGCCCGGCACGACCCAGGCGACAAGCGCCGTGGTCCTCAGGATCGTGGTGCCGAACAGGCCGCGCTTTTCGCCGCGAATGACGGTGACGGCGACCGCAAGCCCGAGGATCTGCTGGCCGATGACGCTGCCGCCGACGAAGATCAGCGTCGCCCAGAGAATGTCGGGCAGTTGCGGCGAGCTCAGCGCACTGGTGATCGAGCCAAACGTATATTGCTGGTTCTCGCCGATCAGCGTCGCATTGGTGAAGGAAAGCCGGAAAACGTCGATGACGGGATAGAGGTAGAATATGCCGATGACGATGATCACGGGCATGATCCAGGGCAGGGGCGCACCGGCGAACCGGCGCATGAACGTTCTGCTTTGAGGCGGGCTGTCAGCCTCGATGGCAATTGGGCTCATTGGCTTCTCTGTCCGGGTTTGGCACTGTCGACGGCGCCTCAAGTCCAGGCGCCGTCGCGGTCGGAAGCGTGGAAACGCCCGGGATCAGAGACGCTTGTAAGCCTCCATCGCCGCGCTAAATGCGGCATCCAGGGCCTCTTCCGGTTTCTTCGTCCCCGACAGCACGTCTCCCATCATGATCTGGATCTGGTTGGAGATCTCGGGATAGATCGGCACGCCGGGCCGGGCTTGGCCATCGACCAGCGCATTGGCGAAGGTCTTGTTGGCTTCCGTCGAGAAGACCTCATACTTGTCGAAGAGCGACTTGCGCGTCGGCAGCTGCTGCTGCAGCGCGTTTGCAGGACCCATATAGACGTCGCGCGCCAGGTTGGCGCACATTTCGATCTTCTCCTTGTCCTTGCTGAAGGAGGCGACCGTCCAGCCGCCGGTGCCCGTCGACTTCTGGTCGGCCGTGGGGCCCGGGATCGGCGAGAAGGTCCAGTTCTTGAATTCCTCTTCGTCGAGCGTCGTCTTCAGCTGTGCATATTGCCAGTTGCCGCCGATGAAGAGCGCCGTCGTCGCGGCAGCCGCCGCAGCGTTCATATCGTCGTAATTGGCGATCGTCGTAACGCGCTTCGGCGCCGCACCGGAATCGACGAGATCCTTGAAGTAGTTCAGCGCCTTCAGGAATTTCTCCTTGTTCTCGCCTTCGCCGAAGATTGGCTTGCCCGAGTCGTCGACGAGTTTGCCGCCGAGCGCCCAGTAATTGGCGAGCCAGTCGAAGGTCGTGCCTTCCCAGCGCCCGCCGTTGAAGAGCACGCCTTCCATGCCCTCCTTGGTGGAGGCAAGGGCGGCCTTCTTCAGTTCGTCCCAGGTCTTCGGCGCATCTGCGACCACAGACTTGTTGCGGTAGAGAACGCGCAGGTCCGTATCCCACCACCAGGCACGGATGGTCTTGTCCTTGTCGGTGATGCCGCTGCGGATGAAGGGGAAGAGATCGTCCACTTCTTCCTTGGAGAAATAGGGTGTGAAATCGGCCAGCACGTGATTGACCATGAACTGCGAGAGCACGAAGGAGTCGACGGCCGCACAATCCGGCGCGTTGCCGGCCTTGGCCTGCTCCAGCATCTTGGCCTGTTCAGTGCCGATGTCGGAGGACATGAATTGCATCTGCAATTTCCAGTCCGGATGCTTCTTGATGAAATCGACGAAGAGCTTCTGATAGCCCTCGGCAATGGCGGGATCGGAATTGTTCGGGCTGTCGTTCGTCAGGCGGACGACGAGCGTTTTCGGCGCATCGGCAAGGCCGATCCGGTCTTTGGTGGCAAGTTCCTGGGCAAAAATGGTGGATGCTGAAAATAAGACAGTGCTCAGCGCCAATGCGCTGACGGTCGCGCTCTTCATGATGGGTCTCCTCCCCATTTTGAACGAATACAGCCTGGCGGTCGGTTGACCTCTCCTCAATTCCGTGCTGCATTAATTAGATTAAGTTACTTTGATTTGATGTCAAGCCAGAGCTTGGGAGGATGAGATGCTGGCGACATTCAACAGCAGCTAGCGCACGCTGCGGTTTTCGGAAGGGATGCACGCCAAAATAAGTTGCCGACAGCGCCTTAGGGAAATCAGGCGCATCCAACCCGCAATTTTCCTGAGGAAAAGGCCGATCGATCGCGGATGGCCGCGATGGTGTCAGTTCGTGCTCCGGGCCGCAGCGGCAGCCGGAAACTGAAGTCCATGGAGGAGAAGATGCGTTTACTCATTCTCGGAACCGGCGGCATGGCCAACCAGCACGCCGCGCGTTTCAAGGCGATCGAAGGCGTCAGCGTCGTTGGCGGCGTCGATGTCGTCCCGGAGCGGCTCGCGGCCTTTTGCACCGAACATGGCATCGCCAATCATTTCATCTCGCTGAAGGATGCGCTCGCGTGGGGCGAGTTCGATGCGGTGGCGAACGTCACGCCCGATCGTATCCACCACCCGACGACGCTTCAGGCGATCGCCGCCGGCAAACATGTCTTCTGCGAAAAGCCGCTCGCCACCGATGCCGTCAAGGCGATGGAAATGACCGAGGCGATCGAGCGGGCCGGCAAGGTCGGCATGGTCAACCTCACTTATCGCAATTCGCCGGCGCTGCAGAAGGGCCGGCAGATGGTGCTTGCCGGCGAGATCGGCGCCGTGCGCCATGTCGAGGCGTCGCATCTGCAAAGCTGGCTGGTCGGCCGCCACTGGGGCGATTGGAAGAGCGAAAGCAAATGGCTCTGGCGGCTGAGCAAGAAACACGGCTCGAACGGCGCGCTTGGCGATATCGGCATTCACATCGTCGATTTCGCCTCTTATGGCTCCGGCCTCGACGTCGCCCACGTCTTTGCGCGGCTGAAGACTTTCGACAAGGCGCCGGATCACAGGATCGGCGAATACGATCTCGACGCCAATGACAGCTTCACGATGAATGTCGATTTCACCAATGGCGCGATCGGCACGATCCAGGCGACACGCACGGCAGCCGGCCAGATGGATCAGCTGCGCCTTAGGGTCTATGGTGAAACCGGCTCGGTCGAGATGATCTACGACACCGGTAAATCGACGCTGCGCGCCTGCCTTGGCGAAGATGTGCATACCGCGACGTGGCGCGATGTGCCTTTCGATCCTGTGGAGACGAACTACCAACGTTTCGTCCAGGCCGTGCGGGCGGGCAAGACCCAGGAACCCTCCTTCCGGCGCGCCGCCAACATCCAGAAGGTGCTCGACACGGCGCTCGCCTCCGATCTCAGCCATACCGATGAGGCGCTCGGCTGAGCCCGCCGAATTATGTTGCACGGTCGGCTTAGGCCGAAGCTGGCGGCAGCAGAAGCGTGTTGAGGAAGGGCAGGAGGGCTGCACCGAGTGCCACGCCGCCACCGCTGAAGCTTGCCGGCCGCATCGGCGAAATCCATGGCGTCAGCAGCGGCCTGGTCGAGGTGTCGCGCCGCTCGACGGAAAGCTGATGGATCAGCGCCTCGATCACCCCCTGCGGTAGGTCGCCGCCGATCATGACGACGCTCGGGGCGATGAAGCCGGCCATGGCGATGATCGGGTCGAGCAGATGGCCGGCGGCCTCGCGTATCCATTGCGACAGCGACGACGAGGAGAACTCCTCGCCCCTGAGCAGGCGCGCGAAGTCCTCGTCTCCGATGCGCGAGCGCAGGGAATCGAAACCGACGACGGTATTGAGCTGGACATTGTCGGGCCCGGTCAGCATTTCGCCGATGCTGCCCGCCCGCCCATGCACGCCGGAATAGGGTATGCCTCGGATGAGGAAACCCGCCTGAACGTCATCGTCGATGATGATCATCGCGAGCCCGCCCTCCGGCATGGCGCTGCCGATCGTGCGCTCGGCAAGCAGGCTCGCCGTGCATTCGTTTTCGACGTAGGTGCGTGCGATCGTCGACATCGCGGCAAGCTGCTCGCTGCGGGCATCGTTCCAATCGTTGGCGGCGATCCCGAGCCCGACGATCGGCAATGTCGCATGCCGATCGGCCATGTCCCGGACCGCCGCGTGTACCGCGCCAACCCCGTCTTCCGGCTCCACGTCGAAATAGACCCGGTCATGCACTTGGCCGCTCAAATCGATCAGCACGATCTCGCCGCGCGTCCGTCGAAGCTTGACGCCGATCGAAAACGCGCCCTCCGGCCGCAGCGCGAATTCCGTGGCCGTCGCCACGCCGCCGAGCCCGGTGCGCCGGTTCGATGTCACGAGCTTCTCGTCGGCAAGCCGCCGCAATATATTGGTGATGCCAGGCCCGGTCAGCCCGCTATGCCGCCCAAGCTCGGTGCGCGTCAGTGGCCCGTGCCGGCGGATTGCTTCTAGGATGACGCGGATATTCCGGTCGGCGATCTCACCCGATCTCAAGCCCACCGTTTTGGCGCGGGGCGCGCCCAACTCTTGAGTGTGAAGCCGACGCGGCCCCGACCGAAGATACCGCATGACCGTCTTTCTTGAGAGCACTTCGACGGTGTGTATCACGCTTATCGGTGTTCGTAACGATTTTCCAACGAAGTGCTCCGGCTTTCGAGAACCGCAACGGCGTGCCGATCATCCTCGCTGCGTCTTCTATACGTTAATAGCTGCAAGGACGATCGTTGCCGAAACCGTCGCGACAAGCCGGCCTGAGTGCGAAGTCAGCGCTGGAGTATCCAACCGATCCGGTCTGCGCCGGGTCGGTAGAGGTCGTCGTGCAGGACGACGCCGACATGGCAACGGCGATGAGCGCTGCCATCGCTGCCGGCAATTTCCACATCCGGAGCATCCCTCAACCCTCCCTTCGCCGCCAACAGGCAGCGTCTTCAGTGTGGTTGCCAAAGCAGATAGGTCGATGCTGCGATCAGGAAACTGTCATCATCGATCAAGATTGCGTTATCCTTGCGGCTGATGGTCGCCTACTTAGAAAGGGAGTTTTTCGAAGGGCTCGGAGGCTGGAGAGAGCTCCGGCCGGCTCGTTAAGGAGAAACGACATGGCACGGGCGTTGAGAAGATCACGCTCAGTGTTGGATGTGATATCGCTTTCGATAAACTTGTCTTGGACGATCAGAACGTGCGTCGGATGAAGGCAGGCGGCTCGATCCAAAATCTCTCGGAGGACATAGCACGCCGCGGATTGCTGACCAGCCTGAATGTTCGCCCGCGGATGTCTTTTCCATGCTATGATGGGCCTGCAAAGCTCAAGTTCGACGTCTGGAATATGGCAGAGGCCGAACGCTACTTTGCCCCGGCGAAGGGAGTTTGCGCCCAGCAGGGCTCGCCCCCCGAAGCGCTGGGTGTGCTGCCTTTTTGATCGATCGGGAGGAGGTTGTTCATGTCCACGGATAGTGTCGACCGCCCGCTGCAGCCGGGCGACCGGGCACCGAATGTTGTACTCGATGCGATCTCGCGCGAAGGCAAGATCGCGCTCGATGACTTTCGAGGCCGTAGCCCGCTACTGATCGGTCTATTTCGAGGCCTACACTGTCCATTCTGTCGGCGTCATGTCTCGGCGATGGCGCAGCTCAACCCTGCCCTGAAGGAGAAAGGCATCGAGTGTCTCGCTGTCGTCAAGACGCCCGTCGAACGGGCGCGGCTCTACTTTCGTTACCATCCACTACCCAACCTTATCAGCGCATCCGACCCGGAGGGGGCTTCGCATCGCGCCTTCGGTTTACCCATCCTCGAGCTCACGGAGAATGAAACCGAATGGCCGCACAAGCTCGGAATGGACGCGGTCAGGACAATGCGGATCGATTTACCGCGGGAGTTGCCCGTGCCGATGAACCCGGCTGCGGCGGGCGACTTTCTGGAGAAAAAGGACCCGTATGAAATGACGGCGGCCGACCAGCAGATTATCATCGCCGGTCACATGCCGCTTATCGGCGAGTTCCTGCTCGATCGGGACGGCACTGTGCGCTGGAGTTTCACAGAAGCCGAAGAGGGGGGCCAAAATCTATGCCGGGCGCCGAGTCCCGAAGAATTGATGTCAGCAGCGTCCCAAGTCGCACTTCAGTAAGTTGCTGAACAACTCGTCCCACGAGATGGTTGGCAGCCTTATACCAATCAGCGAACGCGCAGAGCTTCCCGTTGTATACGATGATCAGCAGGTCTGGGGCCACCAGCGGACCGTGGGCATTGCGAAGTCCGTGGCGAGCAACGGTCATCAGAACCAGTAGAATCTGGACCAAAGTCAGCATCGCGCCTGGAAGGTTCTCAACCAACCATCAAGGTCAGGGCAGCCTCGGATGGTAACCTCTCTGCAACATCCGCAATGAGGAGGAAGTCGCTCCCTCCCCATTCATCACCGCATCGCCGTGACCTCATTGATGGACCGGATCCGTCACCGCTTTGATGACCTCGGACGCCATCTTGAACTCCTTCTCGCGGCTGGTGATGCCATGGCGTCGCGCGATCCAGTTAAAATCGGTGTAGGCGACACGGACCGTTCCATCCTTCGCTTCGTAAACGAGAACTCTGACGGGCCAATCGAGCCCGGCCACTGGATTGGCGGTGATGAACGTCGTTCCGAGCGCCGGATTGCCGAACAGGATCAGCCGCGATGGACGGACCTTGTTGCCAGCCGCGTTGCCGAGCCTTGCTTGATCGATATCATCGAACAGCATTATGCCCTTCTCTGCGACGCTGCCTTTGATCTTTGTGACAGTCTCGTCGACCGAATAGCGACTCTTCAGAACAACGACACCGTCCCGGGCACCTGCCTGGACGATAGTGGCTGATGCCGACAGAATTCCTGCCAATGAAAGCGCGGCCATGAACAATAGTCTGATCATTCTTTGCATGTCATTTACTCCTTTCGGTTGTGTCTGTATTCAAACTCGTCGCCGGCTTCCGCATGGAAGGGGCGACCCCTATTCCGGCTACCACGGAAAGTTGGGATCTATCGGTGCGGGGCGCTTAGCGAACCCGCGAGCAGCATTGCTACCGCCAGAGCTGCGATAAGCACGTAGACGGATGCGTTCCAGCCGACGTGATCGTAGACCTGACCGAGAACCACACTGCCGGCCATGCCTCCGGTATAGTAGGATGCGAGGTAGATGCCGCTCGCTCCAGCCTTGTCGCTCCTGGCATGTTGACCGACGACGCCGGTTGCCATTGCCTGTGCGAGGAAGGTGCCGACTGCCACCAGTGTCAAACCGATCAGGATGACCGGCAAATACGCACTGAGAAGCGCGACGAGTCCGACGATGGCAATCGCAAGCGTCAGCACGATTCCGGTTGCCGGCCCCACAGCGCTTGCGAGCCTGCCGGCGAAAGGCGTGGTGAAGATCGACGGAAGGAAGACGAGATAGACAAGGCCGAGCGCCATCGGGCGTACCCCGAGCGTGACAATCCGAAAGTTGACATAGGTGTAGGTGCCGATGAACACGAAGAGGATGAGGAAGCCGATAGCGAAGACGCGTCGCAGCTTTGGATCGGCAAGATGTCCGCCCCAGATGCGCATGGTGAGGTTCCCGCGATCATCGCTCCGCATCATCCTGGCCGTCCTTTTGAGCGTGAACCAAACCAGGGCGGCGCCGAGGAGGTTGAGGGCGGCAAACACCAGAAAATTTATCGAGAGGCCGCCAATGCCTGCGACGGCAGCGGACAGCATGCGGCCGAAGAGGTTGCTGGCAACATTGCCGGTGACATAGGCGGCTAGGGCCGTGGAGGCCTTTCCGGCGGAGAAATGCTCCGACAGATAGGCGGCCGTCAGCGTGAAGGCCGTCGACATGCAAAGCCCCTGAAGTACTCGCAGCGCGGCAAAGACGATGATGTTGTCGGTAAATGCCAGAAGCGTCGTTGGCACGGACAGGATCGCGAGGCTGATCCAGATGCCGTTGCGCCGGTCCAGGCCGCTGCCGACGAAGGCGACGAGCAGACCGGCGAGCGCCATACCGAGGGTGCTGGCATTGACGGCGAAACCCATCGTGGCGCGGCTGACCTGAAACCTCTCGACC
Organism: Rhizobium sp. NLR10b; assembly: GCF_019685435.1. Lineage (NCBI taxonomy): Bacteria > Pseudomonadati > Pseudomonadota > Alphaproteobacteria > Hyphomicrobiales > Rhizobiaceae > Rhizobium > Rhizobium sp. NLR10b. The sequence goes on from NZ_JABDWV010000008.1 coordinate 200,171, forward strand.
AGAGAAGGCAATACGGCTTGCGCCGCAAAGAGGTCGACCAAGGTCAAAAAGGCGATGAGTGCGATCAGTCCAAAGCGCCAACTGTCGGCGTGAATGGTCCGGCGCTCTTGAACGGATGCCGTGAGCGGCTGTTCGATGTCGGTCATGCTTGTTCCTCCGGGATGCGGCGTTTCCCTGCCAGTGCGAGGGAAACGCCGGCGAGCGATGGGGCTGCTTCAGATCAAAGGGCAACCGTTACATCGCCGCGTCATCGGTGTGCATTTCCGGGCTCAGTATGTCGGAGGAATAGAGCACGGCCGAAGCCTTGCCATTGTTCTTCCACCAATGGGAGAGATGTCCAAACTCGGCCGTCACCTCGCCCTTCTTGTGCAGGATCGGCACCTTGCAGGTGCTGCTGTATTCCGTAATCGAGCCGGAGATGATCAGGATATTGGCCGGGCGCATCTCGTGCGAATGCCAGGGAACGATGCCTCCCGGCTGCACGACGAGCTTGCGCATGCGCAGCATGCTGCCTTTCCAGGCGTCGCCCTTGGACGAGAGATCGAGTGATTTGACGACGCTGTCGGAGACGCCCTTCGGCATCATCGGGCCAGGCTTCATGCCATCTTCAGTGACCTGATCAGCCGGGCATTCGCCCGCCATGGCGGACGCGGCGGGCAGGGCGGCGCCCAGGACCACTGCAGCAAATGCGAGAGCGGCGAGGGACATGCGGTCGGTTTTCAATACGGGCTTCATCAGCGGTTTCTCCTTGTTGGAGCCCGGCGAGGACGGTGCCGAGCATGTTCGAAGACTGGCGGAGCGCCGATCGAAAGAGAAATGCCAGATGCTTTTGATTTCGATAGCCGCAAGCTATTGTCAGCCGCAGGGGAAACACCGAATGCCCGGCAGCTTGCCAGGCTGTGCTCCCGTGATTGTTACGATACTGCCCTTAATGCGAACGGCCCGACGCTTTCGCCCAGCCGTATGATTTCACGGCGCCGACAAAGACTGAAACCGCCGGGGAGAAGCGTCGGCCCGCCACCGTCACAAGGCAGACCTCGCGCGAGACTTCCGGGTCCGCGACAGGTCGCACCTGCAATCCTGGGATAACGGCGCTGTATTCGGGAATGAAACAGATACCAAGGCCACCGGCGACCAGGTTCTGAATCCAGTCCTCGCGCTCGCTGGAATAGGAGACGAGGGTCTTCACGCCTTGTGCATCGCAGAGATCCGTGAGGTAATCCCAGTATTCGCAGTTGACACGCCGCAGGTAGATCTCACCGTCGATCGCCGCGATGGGAATGGCATCGTATTGACCGAGGCGGTGGCCGGCGGGGAAAGCGAGCATGAACCTCTCGCGAAAGAGCGAGGTCACGTCGAAGCGTTCCGGAAAGCTTGTTGCCGTCGACATCAAAGCCACATCGATTTCGCCAGTCTCCAGCAGATCGGACAATCGGGCGGGCACGCCCTCGATCAGTTGCAGCTGGATTCCCTTGTGGCGCATGTTGAAGTCGGTGAGCAGGCCAGTAAACCGGCGCGGTCCGATCGTGCACATAATGCCGACCTTGAGCGGTGCTTCACTAAGACAGAGAAATCGCGACGCCTCCGTACGCACGCCCATCAACTCGTCCTGGATCTGCTGGAATCGCGGGCGAAGAAGGTTGCCGAGATCTGTTATGTGGGTGAGATTGCGCTCCCGGCGGAACATCAGGCCGCCCACCTCATCCTCCAGCTGCTGGATGGCGCGACTGAGCGCTGGCTGAGTAACATTGCACTTTTCGGCCGCGCGCGTGAAGTTTCGAGTTTCACACACCGCCAGGAAATACCTTATATGGTGGATATCCATCGCCGCCCCCCGGCATGAATTCTATTTGCAATACCCTCAATATTCTCCGCGGGCGGCATTCTCCACCAATGCCATGGATTTATCAATTCCATACCAGACTGGCATTTCTAAAGCGAAGCCCCGTCGGCCATTCTGATTGCAAGACGCCAGACGGCGTAGTCGATCGTAGTGGAGAGCACATATGCTGAACGCCTTTGATCCCGTAACTGATACTCTCGTCGGCCGCAGGCCCTTGGAAGGGCGTAGCGCCATTGTCACTGGTTCGACCAGCGGCATCGGCCTTGGCATTGCACATGCGCTTGCAAGGGCAGGGGCCGCCGTGATGTTGAACGGCTTCGGCGACCCTGCCGAGATCGAGATGCTGCGCGACGGCATTGCCACGGATAACGATGTCGACGTTGCCTACGACGCCGCCGACATGTCGAGGCCGGAAGCGATCCATATGATGGTCGAGAGGGCGTTCGCGCGTTTCGGACAGGTGGACATCGTCGTCAACAATGCCGGTATCCAGCATGTTTCGCCACTCGGAAAGTTTCCGCCTGCAAAGTGGGACGCCATACTTGCTATCAATCTTTCCTCAGCCTTCCATCTCGTTCAGGCGACGTTCGACAGCATGTGCGCCAACCGCTATGGCCGGATCGTCAATGTCGCCTCCGCCCATGGATTGGTCGCGTCCCCCTTCAAATCCGCCTATGTGGCGGCCAAACACGGCATTGTCGGGTTCACCAAGACGATCGCGCTCGAAGGCGCCGAATTCGGGGTGACATCCAACGCGATCTGCCCCGGCTACGTCTGGACGCCGCTTGTCGAACACCAGATCGAGGATCAGGCGAAGTCGCATAACATCCCACGCGACGCGGTGATCCGAGACGTCTTCCTGAAGGACCAGCCGACGAGGCGCTTTGCCACCGTCGAGGAAATGGGCGCGCTTGCCGTCTTTCTCTGCAGCGATCTTGCTGGATCGATCACAGGCACGGCGATCCCTGTCGACGGCGGATGGACTGCGCACTGAATCTTTATTTGAGACACGGAGGTTGCGATCGTGAACAAACATGTGGGTGCAAAGCTCAAAATGCAGCCCGACTCTTCGCTCGCCGAGCGCGAGCCGCGGACGATCAATCTTGCGCTGCAGGGCGGCGGGGCGCACGGCGCCTTTACGTGGGGAGTGCTCGATCGGTTGCTGGACGAGCCAAGCCTGTCATTCGAAGGCATTGTGGCAACCAGCGCAGGCGCGATGAATGCTGCGGTCGCAGCCTATGGCCTGGCTGAGGGCGGGCGGAGCGGAGCACAGACGGCGCTGGCCAATTTCTGGCGCCGTGTCAGCCACGCAGCTGCATCCGGACCTTTGCAGCCAACCTTGCTCGACCGCCTTACAGGCTCGAAATCGCTGGAATTCTCGCCGGCGTTCATCATGTTCGACCTGGTGACACGGCTGATGTCGCCGTACCAGTTCAACCCCTTCAATTTCAATCCCCTGCGCCAGGTGCTGGAACAATCGATCGACCTGGAGGCAATCCGGATGGCACGCTGCCCTGTCAAGCTCAACATCTGCGCCACCAACGTGCGGACTGGCAAGGTGAAGGTGTTCGGCAACGACGAGCTCTCGGTCGATGCCATCATGGCGTCTGCCTGCCTGCCCTTCCTGTTCCAAGCCGTGGAAATCGGAGGGGAAGCCTATTGGGACGGTGGCTATATGGGCAACCCCGCAATCTTCCCGCTGATTTATGGCTGCGACACGCCCGATGTGCTCGTGGTTCACATAAATCCGATAGAACGAACGGAACTGCCGCGCACGGCTGGAGAAATTCTCAACCGCATCAATGAGATCAGTTTCAATTCGTCGCTGCTGAGGGAGATGCGGGCGGTGGCCTTCGTCACACAGCTGATCGACACGGCAGCGACGCCGCCTTCCAATCTCAAGCGCATTTTCGTGCACGGTATCTCAGACGACGAAGCGATGAAAAACCTCAGCGTAGCGAGCAAGATGAACGCCGACTGGGGGGCGCTCATGGACCTGAGGGATCGCGGCCGCCAATGCGCCAACCTCTGGCTGCAGGCCAATTACCAGGAAATCGGCAAACGATCGACCGTAGACGTCCGCGAACGTTATCTTTGATCCTCAGCCATTTCGGCAGTCCGCCTCCCGCCGGCCGAAACTTAAGCCCCCGTCCACCACTCCGGCGGGGGCTTTTTTTGTCTGAAAGAGATTGCCCATCGACACATAGAGACGGCGTATCGAAATCATGCAGAGACAGCATTTCAGATGACGGCTGACTTCTGGGAATGTGAAGACAGGCAAGCCGATGGCGGTTTGACCTCACGCAACCCAGGAGATTTCTCATGAATACCACTCGTCTTCTCATCAGTTCGGCCCTCGCCGCCGCAGCCTCCGTGGCTGCCGGCAGCGCCTTTGCCGGCCCGGCTGCCAAGCCGGATTTCTCGTTCGAAAAGTGCTTCGGCGTCGTCAAGGCTGGCCTGAACGACTGCCAGACGGCCAGCCACTCCTGTGCCGGCACGTCCACCGCCGACAACGCCAAGGATTCCTGGATCTACGTGCCGGCCGGCACCTGCACCAAAATCACCGGCGGAAGCAACGAACCCAAGGCCTGACCTTTCCACCACTTCAACCAAAGGAGTAATCGATGTCCAAGATATTTCCGAGCAATCCGGTGCCAACCGCCGCGGGCATCGGTCTTCGCTCCCAGCATATCGGTGAAATGCTGTCTCGCCGCCCCTCGGCGGGCTGGCTTGAAGTCCATGCGGAGAATTACATGGGTGGCTCGGCGGCCGTCGACGCGCTGGAGCGGCTGCGGGAAAGCTATCCCCTGTCCGTCCATGGCGTCGGCCTTTCACTCGGGAGCAGTTCCGGTCTCGACCGCGACCATCTGGAGCGCATGCGCAAGCTCTGCCTGCGCTTCCAGCCAAGCCTGGTGTCCGAGCATCTCGCCTGGAGCGCCGCCGACGGCGCCTATCTGAATGATCTCCTGCCGCTGCGTTACGACGCAGAGGCCCTCGCCATCGTGACCGCCAATGTCTCGAGGCTGCAGGACACCCTCCAGCGGCGTGTCTATATCGAAAACCTCTCTGCCTATGTCGCCTTCGAGGGGTCGACAATGACCGAGGCGGAATTCCTGGTCGAGCTCGTGGGCCTTACCGGCTGCGGCCTGCTTCTCGATATCAATAATGTTCACGTCTCGGCCTGCAATCTCGGCTTCGATTCCAAAGCCTTCATCGACCAGCTTCCCCCGTGCGCCATCGGTGAGATCCATCTTGCCGGGCACGCGATCAACGAGGTCGAAGGTGATATCGTGCTGATCGACGACCACGGTTCGCGCGTTCCGCCGGCCGTCTGGTCGCTCTATGCTTACGCGATCCGCAAGATTGGACCGCGTCCGACGCTCATCGAATGGGATACGGATGTGCCCGCTCTCGACGTGCTACTCGGTGAAGCCATGTGGGCCGACATGCTGGCGCAATCGATCGCCTTCGAAGATCGCATGCTGGTGGAACGGCCGACACCACAGTCGACCCGGTTCGAGGGGATGATCCTGCCATTGCGGGCCGACAGCCGAACGGGCCCAATGCCGGCGCTCGCCGCGTTTGCGACAATCAAGCCGTCGGTGTTCGCCAATCGTCCCGGCGCAAGGAGGGTGGGCCATGCTCTCTAGTTGCGCACTGCAATCGCGGGTCGCCCAAGCCGTCCTCCGTGAAGATGGCTGCGATCTTGCGCCGGTGCTGGCGAAAGGTGCTTTCGACCCGCTGCGTCGGTTCAACATCTATCGCAACAACACCTTCGCCTCGCTGACAGCGACTTTGATCGCGGTTTTTCCGATCACGGTCCAGCTTCTCGGCGAAAACTACTTTCGTCATGTCGCCGGCGCCTTCATCCGGAATAATCCGCCGCAGGAAGCGCAGCTTGTTCGCTATGGCGGCAGTTTCCCGCGCTTCCTGGCGGACTTTGATGGCATCCGCGCCATGCCCTTCATTGCCGAAACGGCGCGGCTGGAATGGATGATTGCCGAGGCGCTGGACGCGCTGGCGCTGCCCGGCTGTCGCTTGGAGCAGTTGGCGGACGGTGAAGACGACACCTCACCCGAGATCGTTCTTCAGCCCTCGCTACGCCTGCTGGTTTGTCGTTGGCCGGCGCTGGACATATGGGAAGCGCATCAAGCCGGCGGAAACATCGAAGCATTGGCGAGGCTGGGCCGCCGACCGGAGCGGATCGCGCTCTGGCGCGGCCAAGATAGCATGCGATTTCTGCGCCTCGATGCCAGTCATTTCGCCTTCCTTCATGCCCTGAAAAGGCGCGCCAGCCTGGAGGCTGCGGTCAGCCGTGTGCTTGCCCGCACTCCCGGCTTCGATCTCGAGGGTGCCTTTGGCGGCCTTTTCGCCTTTGGCCTCGTCGCTCGCATTCGCCACATCAAGCCCGCAACCAAGTGAACAGGATGGAAGTCATGACTATGATGTCCCCTTCTTCGACGCGACACAGAGGCGGTATTATCGGTCTCTATGTCGCCGCTATCGAGAGCCTCAACAGCCTGCCGTTGTCGCTCGTCCAGCTCGTTGCCCGTCTGGCGGTCGCCCACGTCTTCTGGCAGTCGTCGCAGAGCAAGCTTGCCTCCTGGCCGGCGACAGTTCAGCTGTTTACGCTCGAATACCAGCTGCCCGTCATCGATCCCGGCGTGGCCGCCGTGCTTGCGACGACGGCCGAAGTCACTGGCTCGATCTTGATTTTTCTAGGCCTGTTCTCTCGGCCCGCTGCCCTTTTGCTGCTTTGCGTCATCTTGACAATCCAGCTCCTCGTCTACCCGCAGAACTGGCCGGACCATTTGCTCTGGACGGCACCGTTGCTGTTGATCCTGACGCGCGGGGCCGGTGCGGTTTCACTCGACTATCTGGGAGCACGCCTGTTCCCGAGGGGGCGCTGAGCCATGCGCGCCGGCATCGAAGAAACAAGCGGCGACTCGCCACTCATGGATCCAGCGGCAAGTCAGGCGGCGGGCCGCCGTCCTAGGGTCGTCATCCTCGGAGCCGGATTTGGCGGCCTTGCCGCCGCCAAGGGTCTTCGGCATGCGGACGTGGATGTGACGGTCGTCGATCGGCGCAACTATCATCTTTTTCAGCCGCTGCTTTATCAGGTCGCGACGGCCGCGCTTTCGCCAGCCCAGATCGCCATGCCGATCCGCCGCATTCTCTCTCGGCAATCCAACGTCACTGTGCTGATGGAGCGTGTCGAGGGGATCGACAAGAAGAACCGGTTCGTTCAGACCACAAATAGTCGCATCGCCTACGACTATCTGGTCGTCGCCACCGGTGCAAGGCACGCATATTTCGGAAAGGATGAATGGGCGGAGACCGCGCCCGGGTTGAAAACAATCGCCGATGCGACCGAAATCCGTGCCCGGATCCTGTCGGCCTTCGAACGTGCCGAGGCAGCCGAGGACGAAGCCGAGCGGCGGCGGTTTCTCACCTTCGTCGTTGTTGGCGGCGGCCCGACAGGCGTTGAACTGGCTGGAGCAATCGCCGAGCTGGCAAGAAAGGTCATCGTCCGTGACTTCAGGCGCATTGATCCGTCCTCGGCTCGCGTGGTGCTGGTCGAAGCCGGCAATATCGTTCTGCCGACCATGCCGGCGAAATTGTCGGGAGAAGCCCGGCGACACCTGGAGATGCTCGGCGTCGAGGTGTCCCTTGGGGAAGCGGTAACGCGCTGCGACTCTGAAGGAGTAGCGCTTGCCGGCGGCCGGCAAATCCGATCGTCCTGCGTGCTGTGGGCGGCCGGTGTCATGGCCTCCAGGGCGGCCAAATGGCTCGGCGTGCCCGCGGACCGCGCCGGCCGCGTTCATGTCGACCGGAACCTCAACCCGCCGGGCAATGACGAGATCTTCGTGATCGGCGACACCGCGGCGCTCACGGACAAGAACGGCAGAACGGTTCCCGGAGTCGCGCCGGCCGCCAAGCAGATGGGCGAATACGCGGCCCGCGCCATTCTCGCCGGTCTCGATGGTCGGACCGCTGGTCTGTTCGGCTATCGCGATTTCGGAAATCTGGCAACCATCGGACGCAATGCGGCGGTCGCCGACTTTCGCCGCATCCGTCTTTCAGGATTTTCCGCCTGGCTGGTCTGGAACATCGCCCATCTCTGGTTTCTCGTGGGCTTCCGCAATCGCATCGTGGTGTTTGCGGACTGGGCGCTGGCTTATGTCCGGTATGACCGCGCCGCCCGTCTGATTACCGACCGCCATGAACGCTAGAACATTCCCACGCATAAAGATGGGGCGTGCGGTCACTGCACTGCTGCTGCTTGCAGTGTTGTCAACGGCGGCGCTCGTGCACCTGGTCTGGTATCGTACCGCAAGCCGGAACATTGAAACGATTGTTGCGAGCCTTGATGCTCAGAGCACCGCTGCGGTTCGCAACGAGCTTTCTTCTAATCTGGCGCTGGTTTCGAGCAGCGCGGAGATCGTCAGATCGGTCTTTTTCCAGGGAGCGATCAGGCCGGACGACGAGGTGAAGCGTGAATTCCTATTCCTGTCGTTGCTGCGTGAACAGCCGGCGATTGCCTGGATCGGTTTCGGCTTCCCGGACGGCCGCTTCTTTGGGGCGCACGCGCTGCCGGATGGCGAGATCGAAATGGTGGAGATCGGCCACGCACCTCTCGGCAAGCCGCGTCCGCTACGCCGCGATCTCTATAAGCCAATCCCTGGCGATATCTTTTTCGAAAATCGGCTGAGGGCCGAGAGTGTCTACGTTCCGGAGGGCTCGCCATGGTTTAGACGTGGCCGGACCAGTGCAGAACCGGCCTGGAGCCTCGTCAATATTCTTCCGAACGGCTTTGAACCGGCGATCGTCGTCTCGAAGAAAGTCGAGGTGTTCGGCCATTTCGAAGGTGTGGTGATGGTGGCGGTCAGCCTGCATCGGCTGTCGGCCATCCTTGGAGGGCTCAAGATGCCGGAAGGCAGCAAGGCCTTTGTGCTAACGCGGGATAATGCGGTACTGGCGACATCCGAGCCGTCAGACGGTATGATCGCTGCTCATCTCAAGGATTTTGCCGCGTCCGACGCCCTGGCCGCGGCAGTCGCCATGGCTGCCAGCCCCGAAAAGCCCGACGGTTCCCGGACGCTGGTGGCAAGCAAGGCGCTCGGCCCAATCTTCGTGTCATCTGGCAAGTTGCCGTTCGAAGACTGGCGTCTGGTCACCGCCATACCGCGGGCGACTTTTGCCCGTGACATCGATGCCAATACCGAGCGACTGATCTTCATCATCGGGGGCATTGCTGTGCTGGCCGCTGTGACGGCGATCCTGTTTGCCAGAATTCTCTTCGCTCGGCCACTGTCGCGCCTTGCCGAGCAGTTGCATATGATCGAGAGGTTCGAACTCGACGCCGTGGAACATCGCCCGGCGCTGTTGACTGAACTCGATCATTTCTCCTCCGCCCTGAAGCGCATGTCGAGCGGCCTTGCCGCGTTCGCGCGCTTCATGCCCGTCGAGGTCGTTCGTCCCCTTGTCGATGGCGGTCTTAAGCCTCGTCCCGGCGGCGAACTCAGGGACATAACGGTGTTGTTTGCGGATTTGCCAGGCTTTACGGAACTCACGGAAGAGTTCGGCGCTGGCGTTGAACCAAGCTTGACGCGGTTTCTGACCCTGTCGATCGCCGCTATTCATGCCGAAGGCGGCACAGTCGACAAATTCATCGGCGATGCGGTGATGGCGATCTGGAATGCCCCCGGCAATGTGCCGGATCACGCATTGCGCGCGTGCCGCGCCGCAGCGGCAATTCGCGATGCGATGCATGCCATGGCGCCGATTGCGCCCAAGCATGATGAGATTCGGGTGCGTATCGGCATCAACACCGGCGTGGCCCTTGTCGGCAATATTGGCTCGACTGAACGCCTCAGCTATACGGCGATCGGCGACGTCGTCAATCTCGCGAGCCGGCTCGTTGGCGTGGCCAAGGACAAAGGCGTGGAAATTGCATTAAGCGACGAAACGCTTCGAAAGACCCGAGACCTTATTCAGACAAGACCGCTTGGCTGCGTCGGCATACGGGGAAGGATTGCGCCGGTCCGTGTGCACACGATCGATCCGGCGGTTATGGCGGACTGAAGGAGCATGACGATGCTGCTGCTCACAACGCTGATTTGGTTGCAAACCAAGCACTTCATGGCTGACTATGTCCTGCAGCCCGAATGGATGATTGCCGGCAAAGGGAACTTCAAGAAGCCGGGCGCTTATGTCCACGCTGGCATCCACGCCCTCGCCACCGCGCCAATCCTCTTGGTTGCAATCACGGATCCGATGTGGATTTTCGCCATTGCCTCCGGCGAGTTTCTGATCCATTTCCTCATCGACCACTTGAAGGCCATCCACGGTCAACGTCAGCCGCACCCGGTCAATACTCGTTCATTCTGGATACTTCACGGTGCCGACCAGCTCGCTCATCACCTGACCTATACGGCAATCTTGGCGATCGTGGCCTGGGATACTGTGTTCATTTCTTGAAGCAGACATTCGAATCGTCGTTTCGGCTGTTGAGATCAGGTTATGCGGGTAGCGTTCCGCCATAAGTCAATCTTCAGTGTGGAGGTGAAGTCGGGACATGACACATTGAATAACCGGCAAGATCGTAGATCGTTCGGCATACCATTGGAGGCTCATTCACCCCAGCCAGTACCTCGCTCCCGGCCCTTTGCGCCCTGCCACGTCGGCAGGGTTCGCCAAGCGACATCGGTCGATCGACAGGCAGCCGCAACCGATGCATTCGCCAAGACCGGACCGTAGGCGCTGTAACTCGGCTATGCGCTGGTCGATACGCTTTGCCCACGCGCTCGACAGCCGCGACCAATCCCGACGTGACGGTACGCGATCGGCCGGCAGCTTAGCGAGTTCGGCGCCGATCTCCTCAAGCGTCAGCCCGATCCGCTGTGCAAAGACGATGAAAGCGATCCGCCGCAATGCAGACCGGTGGTAGCGTCGGTGTCCCGAGCCGGCGCGCTCCGATGCGATCAACCCACGCTCCTCATAGAAGCGCAGAGCTGATGAGGCAACGCCGCTGCGTCGCGACACCTCGGTGATGGTCAGCATCGGAACCGGCAAATCGACGCTGCGCGCCTGCCTCGGCGAAGACGTGCATACTGCGACCTGGCGTGACCTGCCCTTCGATCCGGTGGAAACGAGCTACCAGCGTTTTGTCCAGGCAGTGCGTGCGGGCAAGACCCAGGAGCCTTCCTTCCGGCGTGTCGCCAACATCCAGAAGGTGCTCGACAAGGCAATCGCCTCCGATCTCAGCCACGCCGACGAGGCGATCGATTGAGGCAGCCGAATCGCGCTGTACTTCGGCTTAGGCCGAAGCCGGCGGCAGCAGGAGCGTGTTGAGGAAAGGCAGGAGGGCGGCACCGAGCACCACGCCGCCGCCGCTGAAGCTTGCCGGCCCCATCGGCGAAATCCATTGCAAAGCCGGAAGTCAGAACTGGCGCAACATCGTCGATCAATTCAGACTGGATGTACCGAAACTTGCCAACACTTTGGCCGCGCCAGACGTAGGTCTCGCCAACAAATCCACCAGAAGAACTTGCGACTTCGAAAAACGCCGAGGCAATCGGGGTCTCCTGCGATCATTCCAGGCGAGTATACGCAAGAGGGAGAGGAGGGAGGGGGATTCTGAGACGGGTTTGGAAGGCAGGAGAGAGCTCCGGCCGGCTCGTCACGGAGAAGCGAAATGGCACAGGCCATCGAGAAAATCACATTGAACGTTGGACGCGACATCCCTTTCAATAAACTGATCCTGAGCGAGCAGAACGTCCGTCGGATCAAGGCAGGAGTCTCGATCGAAGATCTTGCGGAGGACATAGCACGTCGCGGACTGCTGACCAGCCTGAATGTGCGTGCTGAAGTCGACGGCGACGGCAAGGAGACCGGCTTTTATCGCATCCCCGCCGGTGGCCGGCGTTATCGTGCGCTTGAGCTGCTGGTCTCCCGCAAACGGCTGGCAAAGACAGCCGGTATTCCCTGCATCGTCAGCAGCGGCGATAGCCTCGAAACCGAGGATTCTCTCGCGGAAAATGTCCAGCGCGTCGAACTTCATCCCCTCGACCAATACCGCGCGTTCCAGGCCTTGTGCGGGCAGGGGGTTGGCGAAGAGGAAATCGCAGCGCGCTTCTTTGTCTCGGCCGCCACCGTCCGGCAGCGCCTGCGCCTGGCTTCGGTCTCGCCGCGACTGCTCGAACTCTACGCCAATGAGGAGATGAAACTTGAACAGATCATGGCTTTTTCCATCAGCAACGACCACGTCCGCCAGGAGCAGGTCTGGGACACGGTCTCGCGCCAGCAGGTTCGTGAACCCTATTACATCCGCAGGCTCCTGACCGAAACGACGATCCGCGCGAGCGATCGCAGGACCGTCTATGTTGGCATCGATGTCTATGAAGCCGCAGGCGGTGTCGTGATGCGCGACCTGTTCGAGCAGGACAACGGCGGGTGGCTTCAGGATCCGGCGCTGCTCGAGCAATTGGCGCTCGAGAAACTGGCGGCAGATGCAGAAGCAATAAAGGCTGCGGAAGGCTGGAAGTGGGTCGAAGCGGCCTTCGACTTTCCCTACGGGCATACAGCCGGGCTGCGTCGCTTCTATGGGCACCAGGCCGAAATGACCGACGAAGAGACTGCTCGATACGGCACGCTGAAGGCCGAATACGACGATCTGGATGCAGCCTATGCGGAGGCCGAGGAAGCGTGCGAGCAGACCGAACATCGGCTGGAGGAACTCGGGAACGAGCTCGACAGGATCAACGACCGGCCATATGTCTTCGATCCTCAGGATGTCGCCCGTGGGGGCGCGTTCATCTCTCTTGGCGCCGGCGGCGAACTGAAGATCGAGCGCGGATTTGTCCGGCCGGAAGACGAACCGCAGCCGGAGACGGTGGAGACCGAGGCAGTGATGTCCGGGAGCGATGACGGCTACGAGGTGAGTGGATCATCGTCCACCGGTGGGGCAACGCTCGACGGTCGGGCCGCTGCCGGTGATGAGGCAGAAGAGGAGGACGGTGCCATCCGCCCGATATCCGATCGTCTGCTTGTCGATCTGACGGCGACGCGAACGGTGGCGCTGCGCAATGCGCTCGCCAACAATCCGGCTGTCGCATTCATCGCCGTGCTGCACGCCTTCGTCCTGAAGAGCTTCTACCATTATGGGTCGGGCACGTGCCTGGAACTGACGCTGCAAAGCGCCACCTTCGGCCAGACGGAAGGGCTCTCCGGCACCGTCTGGGCCAGGGAGATCGATCAGCGGCAGGAAGCATGGGGCCAGGACCTTCCGAAGCTACCCGAGGATCTCTGGGACTTTCTGATCGGGCTCGATGAGGTCAGCCGGCTGGCATTGTTTGCCCATTGCGCATCCCTCTCGCTGAATGCCGTAATCGAGCCATGGAACAAACGCACCCGCGCGATCGCTCATGCCGACCAGCTCGCCCGTGCAATCGGCTTCGACATGGCCGGTGCCGGCTGGATGCCGACAGTCGACGCCTATCTTGGAAGGGTCACCAAGGCTCAGATCCTGCAGGCCGTGCGGGAGGCGAAGGGCGAACAAGCCGCTCACCTGATCGATCATCTGAAGAAAGCCGATATGGCGCGCGAAGCCGAGCGCCTGCTCGACGGCAGCGGCTGGCTACCCGAGCCGCTGAAAATGGCGATTGAAGACGCATCGGCAGACAGCTCCGGAACAGCAGTCGGTGAGATCGCCCACCGCGCTGCCGATGATGTTCTGGTCGAAGCCGCGGCTTCAGATCTTCCGGCCTTTCTCAGTGACGAGGTGAACGCCGAGCAAGCGACGGCAGAGCCGGATGACGCCTTTCGGCAGGAGCAGAAGCATCTAGATGCTGCCGAGTAGGCTTTAACCATCCGACCGATATGGTCCGGCGGGTATGCCGGGCCTTCGATTCCGATCCACGCGCATGGTCCGGCTCCAACAGGAGGCCGGACCACTTTCGTTTCAAGGAGCAAATGTCATGGACTCCATCACCTCCGCCTCGCAACCGGCATCTGGCTTCAGGGTCGACATCTCGCGCGGTGAGCGCAATGGCCGCGTCTCGTCCGAATGGTTCTCTCGACCTGCTGATGAGCGCTATCTTTCTCTTGGCGAACTCTACGTGCGGTCAGGTCCCGTGCTGAGCGCGCTCACGCCCGAACGGTGGAAAGTTCGTCGATCCGCCTCGAGGCCAGTCGCGACAACTCCCAGCGGCTCGAGCTGATCTTACCCGGCAACCGACGCCCGGTGGCACCGACGCATTGGAGCTATGGTCAGCTTTGCAACCTGGTAGGCGCGCCCGCCACCTATATGCGCCAGCTTCCCGCGCCGCTTGCCGCGATCAATCTACAACATGGCCTGCTTAACAATCGTGCCGAGCTCGTCAAGACGCTCGAAATGGATGATGGCCGCGTCGAGCTGCGGGCGGTGACCGGCCCCGACTACGGCAAGATCTGGGACCACGAGCTCGTGTCTGCCGTAATGAAAATCGCCGGCAACGGGACCGGCGACACGATCTGGAAAGTGCCGGGCCTGCTTGATTGGGCGAGCATGACATATAACCCCTTCGTCGATATCTCCAAGGATACGACCACGCTCTACGCATCCGACCGTGATGTCTTCCTGTTCCTGGTCGATGATACTCATCCGATCGAGGCGGGGCGCCTGCCCAATGGTGAACCTGATCTCTTCTTTCGCGGCTTCTATGCCTGGAACTCGGAGGTGGGGTCGAAAACGCTCGGCATCGCCTCCTTCTACCTGCGTGCCGTCTGCGCCAACCGCAACATCTGGGGCACGGAAAACTTCCAGGAGATCAGCATCCGGCACAGCAAATTCGCTGCTGAGCGTTTCGTCCATGAAGCAGCACCGGCGCTGACAAGCTTTGCCAATTCCTCACCTGCAGCTTTCGTCGCAGGCATCCAGGCCGCGCGCGAGCGGATCGTCGCCCACGACGATGATGACAGACAATCATTCCTGCGCCGGCGAGGTTTCTCGAAAAGTGAAACGGGCAAGATCATCGAGACTGTTCTCTCCGAAGAAGGCCGCCCGCCGGAATCGGTCTTCGACTTCGTTCAGGGAATCACCGCCCTGGCACGTGACAAGAACCATCAGGACGTCCGTCTGGAGCTGGAAGGTAAGGCGAGGAGGCTACTCGAAAGCGCGGTCTGAGCGCGCCTCATAAGGTAATGACGTCGATCGGTCCGAGCCCGCTCGACGGCATTGTTTTTTCCGCCAACCGCATCGCCCCTTCCAGGCTCCCGCGCGATAATGATGACAAGGTGCGGCGAATATTCTCGGGAAAAAAGGAACGCACGGGCGGGGGCAGTCGGTTCCGCCTCCCTGCCGGCCGCTATGCTGAGGCTCCTGCGGCTGCCCTTGTTCCGCCCTTAGCGTGGCGAGAATTCCCGAAATCCCGCCTTCGGCGGCGCTATGCTGATTTCTCCGATACTCTTCAATTATCTGTCTGGAACCCGCCCGGGGGCGGGTTGCCCGACCACCCTTTCTCTCCGGGTCAGCAGCACGACCGGGCGACAAATGATTCGCCGTTGCGTCCCGTTACTTGCGAAAGAAAGTCAGTTTAATCCGATTTCTGGCCGACGCGGAACGAACTCAGTTTGTTCAAAAGATCCTCCGAAATCTCGAATTGCCGGGCCGTTCCCCTGCCCATGGAATTCTTCACCATCGTCTCGCTCAGCATTCCACGCTTGACCAGAAGGTCGACGGTTTCCTTGACGCCAGTTCGCGTCAGCTCGGTAATCTCGATGATATTCGAAAGGGTTAGCTTCTGGTGCGCCTGGCTCATCGTGTAGAGGATCGTCATCATGCCGACCTGTTTCAGTCGCGCCTGCGGCGTCTCGTCCTCCAATGGATGATCGAGGATCTCATGGAGAATAAGTCCGGAGAAGGCAAGGTTCTGCCATTGCTTTTTGAGTGCGCTTGTCATGTCATTTAACTGTGTTATATAAGGCAGTATGAGTTCGGGAAGGCAGCTGTGCAAGCTCTCCCGAATGCGATGGAACATCGTCGTGTCGAAGGGGTTTGCCCATGAAAAGCCTTCTGCTGAAATCATTGCTTGCGATCTGCTGCATGACGCCATCCTATCTTATTTCCGGCAGTAAAGCGCAAGCTGAAGTTTGGGGATGCCAGGTTATCCTGTGCCTTTCGAATCCAGGAGGGCCGACGCAATTTGGTGAATGCCGGCCGCCGATCCAAAAATTGTGGCGGGAGCTTGCCAGAGGTCATGCGTTCCCGACCTGCAGCGGCGTCGGTTTTCACAGCTCGCGGCCTGGTTATGAACCCTATTATTGCGATGCCGGATACAGGCTGAGGGGAGGAGACGGTTCCGGCGGGGGGCAAGTGACCTGCGTGGCGACTTCACCGCAACCGGTGAGCAATGCCCTCTGCTTGCATGATGCTGACAACTTTGGCACCCACGACAATTCGGTACTGTCACCACATTGGCAGCGTCAGGATGGGCGCTACCGGTGCATGGGTTACCCGATCATGCGCCCGAATGTGAGGTCGCAGCCTCACTATATCGACGTCACCATCGACGGCGCGACGACGCAGCGGGTGTGGTACTGACAATGGCCGCTGCCTTCATCGATATCGCGCAAGCCTGCGCGCCGATGGTCAAGGTCGAAACGCTGGCAGCCGTCGTCAGCCTTGAGAGCGGTTTTCAGCCTCTCGCCATTCGCATCAACAGCGGCCCGCCACTTGCCGACCAACCCACATCGAAGGAAGAGGCGATCGAGGACGCCACATCTCTGATGGCCGATCGCCAGGATATCCAGGTCGGTCTTGGCGGCCTCGGGATCGAGGCGCTTCAGAAACTCGATCTGTCCCTTGCGGACGCCTTCGATCCTTGCCTGAGCCTCAAGGCCACGGCGACGCTTCTCGACGGATACTACCGTGAGGCTCTCCGCGCGGGCGACGATCCGGCGCGAGCCGAGACAGTCATGCTCCGCTCCTATTACGGTCGCGGCGATCCATCGGTCGGCGCAATAGTCCGGTATGACGAGCAGGTGCGCCAGGAAAGAAAGCGGCTATCGCCTCTGCTGGCCTCGCTCTCCATTGCGGGAACGGACGACCAGCTCCCGTCAGCCCCATCGCCGCAGGATCAGCCGAGGCAAGCGCCTCTCAAACAAGCCTCACACCCCGCCGAGGCCGCTGAAGCCGAGCCATGGGATGTTTATAACTCCCGGCGGCGGTCGTCGGCTCTCGTTTTCCAGAACGATAGATTGGAGCAAAGCGAATGATCTCGAAACCCCGTCTTCGCCCCCTTGCAAAATCCACCCTCATGGCGGCCGCGATCGTCGCCTTCATGGTCGAGCCGGCCTTCGCCCAGGCCGCCGGTATCGAAACCGTGCTGCAGAACATCGTCGACATGCTGACCGGCAATATCGCCCGCCTGCTGGCGGTCATTGCCGTCATCATCATCTGCATTTCGTGGATGTTTGGATACATGGATCTGAGGCGCGCAGGTTTCTGGATCATCGGCATCGGCGGAATTTTCGGGGCGACCGAACTGGTCAACACCATCGTCGGGAGCTGATCGCCGTGACGAACGCCCCGCACCTCGAAGATGATACGTTGTTTCTCGCATGCACCCGCCCGGCAATGATCGCCGGCGTGACCATGGAGGCCATGGGCGTCAACATCATGCTGACGACCATTCTTTACATCACCGCAGGATCGATCGCCTATGCGCTCGTCGGCGTCGCCTTTCACGTCCTGTTTCGCGCACTCGTCAAGCACGATCACAATCATCAGCGCGGCGACACCGGCTGCAAAGGCATTGATTTCGACATAGCGGCCCGTCAGCGCCGTGATGGCCGCAGTTCCCCCGAAATAGACGACGAGAATGACGAGCAGTTCGGGCAGGCCGCGCACGATCGTCGTGTATGCCTGACCAAGGAGGGCTGAGACACCCAGCTTTGACAGTTTGACCATGGCGACAAGCAGACCAAGAAGTGATCCCAGCGCGCCGCTTGCGAGCGCCAGTAAAACTGTGATCTGGAGACCATTGAAGAACTGAAGTGCAAAGCTCAGCACGCACGTCCTCTCCGCCTTATCGGGATGTCCCGGAATAAGGTCGCGTTATGTACGGTTTCTCATCAAAAAGCGCTTCATACTACCGCAGATAGCATTATTTATACCTGTAATCTCAAGTAATGTTCGCATTCATTTGAGATTTATACTTTGACAATTTGCCGTCAATTTATAAGCTGCTCTTAATTGGGATAAGCGCAGCTTATATGTCGTTTCCCGTACCCTCGCAGAACCTCTCTTTGACGGCGATGTGGCTCGGGCCGGTCAATACCAAAGGACCGAAAATATGGTCGGCAAAACCACGACGGGCGTGACGATCCGGCAGCTCCAGATTTTTCGCGAGGTCTTGCGCGCTGGATCGGAACGGCATGCCGCAAAGATCCTCAAGATCACCCAGCCGGCCGTCAGTCAGCAGATCCGGCAGCTTGAGCTGGAGGTTGATCTCGCGCTGTTTGCGCGGGAGAACAACCGGCTGGTACCGACGGATCGTGCCTGGGATCTGTTGCGCAGCGTCGACGGCGCCCTACAGAGCGTCGACCGTATCGAAAAGTCGATCGCTGCCATTCGCAACGAAGAGGCGGGCTCATTGAGCTTGGCTGCTCCTGGCGTTTTCTGTCTGAATACCATTCCCCGGTCCATCCAAGTCGTCCGCCAAAGCAATCCCCTGTCGTTTCAGATCAAATCCGGCAGCCACCAGCAGATCGCAGAGCATGTTCTAAACGGTCGGGCGGATCTGGGAGTTTCGCGCCTGCCGCTCGATGAGCGTGCCTTCGAGTGGGCGCCGGCCGCCACGGCCAGGAACGTCTGCCTGTTCCAGGCGGGGCATCGGCTGGCCGTCAAAGACGTGATCACGCCAGAGGACATAATCGATGAGGCATTGGTGGATATAGAACCCCAGTTTGCGGCTCATCAGATGAATATCAATGCCTTGCGGTACAGGGGCGTAGAACCGGACCTCGCCGTTGAATACGACGCGAACGGCCATGACGTAGGCTACGTCGCGGCCGGCGTCGGGATTTCGATTATCAATAGCCTAATTGCACGCGAATATCGGCAATTCGGGCTGGAGTTCAGGCCGTTCGAACCTGGCGCTGTCTATCACTACGTGGTGTTCTGGCAACGAGGGCGCCAACTCACTACTGGCATGCGGCAAACCGTCGATGAGTTGCTGGTCGCCTTCGCGGCGACGTAAACGGTATCCAGTTGCCAGCGCAACCCGATTGGCTCCAGCTGGCGCCGTCGCTATTAGATCCGCGGCCTCTTACCGACTCCAACGTGCTCTGCAGCAGCATCGACGCGCTCGCAATTAACGAAATTTAATCTGCAGCGCGGCGACCAATGGCTGAATCTGCCCAAAGCCAGCGTTGGACTCTATCGCGACAATTGTCCCGCGCCCCACGGAGTGGGGGATGACGCCACGGAAATCTCGCTGCCGGAATATCGCGGCGCGGTTCAGGCAGCCAAGGCAATTACTCCGGGTCCTGGCCGGAAACAGATTTTCGCGAACTGCCTAAAAATAATGCGCCACCGGATCATTTCCCCGGTCCCCGCCGGCTTCAACGCGGGCCAGCAGCTCGGACAGGTGGGTTTTGGCCTCCGAAATTTTACCGTCGTCGTCATCGGGGTGCGCCTTCCAGAGTGGGTTCAATCGTTAAAATAATAGCAGTTCTGGCATAGGCCAACTGGTTAACCATATAACCATCGATAACCAGTACTTATCGGAAGTTAGGACACGAGAAGAATAGCGCCCAGGTGACGGACTATAACAATTCCATAACTTCTGTTTGCGGAATTTTGGTCGATAATCCACATGGTTAACGGTTCGTGCATTTCTCACGTTTGGGCTGCGCGAAAGCGCTTGTTGGCTTCCAGTAGACACCCGTAGGCGTTGATCTTCTTGAAGGTGCCATAACCTAGTTATGCCGTGACGAGGGCCACCTTGATTGCCAAAAACATGTGTAGTCGGGCGCTCACAAAACGGGCGAGCACCCACTACTATCCGGCTTGGCCGAGATGAAGGGAGACGACGATGTTTTATGCTGCTTTGTACTGTCGCCGCGTTCAGTTGCGATCCGCATCATTGACCAGATGGGAAGGTTCGGCTCGAGCGGTCCGTCCCATGTGACGTGCCGAACATGGATTCTGCCTTCGATCGTTTGGCGAGCCGATGCGCCTCGCCGCGAAAGCTCTTGGTAGTTGCTTCCACTGGCACTTCAGAGCTTTGATCTTTGGTTCAAAGTTGCGACCAGCGTCGCCCAAACGGATAGGTTGATCGGTAAGGCGATTTCTATATGCTAATTTAAGTTGTTTCGGATTGGGAGGAAGATGCTATGCCGATCGTGGCGGCCGTTGTAGCTCTCGCCTACGCCTATGCAGCAGTCGTCAGCGCGAATAATCAGGGCGACTACTTAGCAAGTGTGGAGCTTATTCGGACCCAACTCGCTGAAATCTCGCGGAAGCTCGACGAGATCAAGACCCAGCTGGACGACATCCAGAACGAGATCAGACTATTGCCACTGCGAATTCGCGGCCAAATCGATGATGCCTTGGCACAGGACGCACTCGCAATCGCCAACTCGATTTGCCAACGTCTGAGCGACTATATGCGTCCGAGTCTTATTCAGCAAAGTATTCCCGCGATGCGGTTGGACCTCAACTCGCTCCAGGATCAGATTTGGCGTGTGAAAGGGGCGAAGGGTATGGCCGGTCTCTTGCTCACGTCGCCCCTGCTTGCGACATGGCTGTCGGGTCGGGTGACACTTGAAAAGGCAGCCCTGGTCTATGAGACTGGGCACGTTCTCGATTCACCGTGGACACAAGCTTTTATGCTCGACGCGCGGAAGGAGTACGACGAAGCTTTTGCAAGACTGCAAGACGTGGAGGATTTCTACAACAATTGGATATCACCTCATTCTCCCCGTATCGATGTTCGGCAAACGATTGTTCAGTCAGGAACAGACAGATACTTTCAAGCGAAAAGAAATGGGGAGTATCGAGTGCACGACATGTTTTCCCAACAATTACAACGAGGCGATCCATTGGGTTTGTACTGGTTCGACATCGATGTAGACTCACCAGGTCAGTTCTGGGAAGCGGCAGAAGCTTACAAGTTAAATCGGACAAATAGGGAAGAGTACCAGCAATTCTCTCCACTATACTACCAACTGAATACACGGAAACCCGAGATATTCGATACATTTGTGGAACCGGCGGACTTTTGGAGTTAGCTAGATGTTCCGAATTGCGCGAGCTCAAAATAGCCCCAACTGCTAGTGCGACGGGAGCAGCAGCGAGGACTTTTCTAAGTCTTTTATACAATAGCTTCCGCACAGTAGGCATAGCCGAGAAATTTAGTGAATCCATGAGGAGGATGATTCATGCCAGTCTTCTTAGCTTCGATAGCGATCCACAACAGTGCTGGGATACCCACGAGATTTGACCTGCTTGAACCAGCGGCCGCCGGACAGCCAAATGTGACGATCCAACCTCAGGCGATGGGCCACCTTAACGTAGCACTTAACGATGTGACGACGGTTAGAATTTCAGCTGACGATGGGACCCACAAAGAAGCTCAGAAGTTCACTGTAAAGACTGAAGATACAGGACAGTATTATTATATTTTCAGCGCGGATATCGACTATAGGATCGGAACTTTCAACGGAAGGATTTGCTGTCGAACGGAGGGAAACGGTTAAAGTCAGCCCTGCGTACCACGCACGATGCAGCCTCGCGGATATCCCCCGACCTGTACTGTTGCCGGTTTTTCGAAACACTGAGTTAGCTAATCCACGAGTGACGGCGTTTCGGAACCAAGCATTCTGACGGCACGGCCATTGTCATGACGATTATCAGCTGGACAGCAACCGCCGCGACCGTGGGCAGCGGCGCTTTGGTTCCCACAGGCACAAGGCCTCGAACTGGCTTGAACCCCGAACCGGCCGTCGGCGGAGCGACCTACGGCGTCATCACGGCAGCTTTCTCTGGTGACCTGATGCATTGGTAGGATGATGGAAAATGACTTTCGGCGCAAACCTCGTCTAAATCTCACGCGTGCAAATCAAGACAAACCTCCTGTTGAGGGGAGAACTCGACGGCGTGGTGCCGGAAAGAGGACGGGTAATATACTTGTTGCAATCCATGAGATGTATTGCCTCATCTCGTGAAGGGTATGCTTTTATTTCTGTACGCAAAGCAATTTCTGATAATCAGAGAGTACAAGTCAGATATTTCTTGCTATTTATTCTTGTGCATGCATAGATAGAAGCGCTGAATCAAAGATACACTTTCAAGCTATTTTTACGGCGGGCGGCGTTCGCTGCGCTGGGCGATTCTGCGTCTCGCGAGCTGTCTTGACGAGACTGAGCAGGATGCGAGGGAGGTTGATATGGCGGAAATCCAACTCGTCCTGTTCAGCCAAACCGGCGTCGACAGTGCCACGGAATATACCTTCGAGCTTGTCGGACTGGGTGTATTTCTTAAAACCGGCGACCTGAGACTTTCCGGTCTCACAACGGTGGTGAAGTCGGCGATGACGACGTCGGTCACAACCATCCAGCTGGAATTGGAAGACAAGCAGCCTCTATCGCTCGACATACCCGGCAATCTCGTGATTCCGGACAGTGAGCGTTACCGCTTCCGGAAGGGCGACGAATTCGCGGATAAAGACGAATGGGCAGCGTTGAAAGATCGTGTGCGCCGGCGGCTGGCGAGCCCGATCGAGGCCAATGTCGGCGCCGGCAGCGCCACAGGTTTGTTTGGTGTCAAGGCGATTGGCGGGACTGAGCTCACAGCGCGGATTTTCCTCAATCCGGCCTTGGTTGATGGCGCCATCAACGACCAGGATTGGGTGCTTCGGGCGGAAGCATCAGCCGACGTCAGCCTCACTTACCTCAACGCCAACACGAAAGGGCTGGATCTCACAGGGCGGTTGCTCGCGACGGTATTGGTGAGGAAAGCAGCATTTAAAGACTGGATCGCCTGGGACGAGATCGGCTTCGACATGCCGCAGCTTCCGGGTTTCAATCTGAGGCTGCCAAAGATTGCATTCGGCGCTTCCTGGCTGGACGGCGCCGTTCTGCACCTGCCATCGGTCGACCTCGACTTCCTGGATGCGCCGTCGCTGTTTTGCCTCGCCTTGCCTCCATTTGTGGACAAACTGGATTTCAAATGGGCGCCTGCGCCTAAGCTTGCGGCCAGGTTTGTCAATGGCACACTGTTACTCTCAACTTCCGTCGCCGGCGCTGGGACGTTCTATGTGGACGGTCAAGCCTGGGTGAATGTCACCAACATCACCCTCAGCCTCGCTGACGCGAAATTCACCCTGACCAGCCAGCTCGATTGCAAAACGCCGCCGATCGGCATTCCCGATAAGGAATTCAGCCCTCCGTTGTCGCCGTTCACAATCCGGTTGGCTGGCAGCACCCTCACCCCCAGTTTCAACGACATCGACATCGGTGGCGGCGAGGTTCTGGCCAATGCCAGCCTCTCGATCAACTTCAAGAGCGACAGGGTCGTCGTCGCGGCCAAGGACGATCCCTCGATCCTGATCGCCTTCGCAATCGAGGTCGACGTCAGCTTTGCCCCCGGTTCGGGGAAAACCAAGGCGACCCTCAAAGCGCTCAGCATCGTCGAGCCTTATCCGATCGAGCTGATCAGGCTGACCGGCGACGTGCTCGGCGAATTGATCCGGTTGATCGCCGCAGTTCCTGTGCCTAAGCCCACCGCGTCAAAGCCCCAGATGGACGGGTTTTTCGCGCTTTTGGCGCGCATTGGCCAGTTGTTGACGACCGCCGGGAAGTGGCTTGCGAGGCAGGCCGGCAATGCCGCAGAGGCACTTGCTGGGCTGGTAGAGGCGGTTTTCGAGGGGCTGATGCGACTGGGGCGCAACCTCGCAGAGCTTGGAGGCGACGTGGTCAGCCACATCGCTGTCGAGGTTCGGCTCGATCCCAAGACATATCAACTGCGCCAGATCATTGTCATGCCGGCCGGCAGGGACGCCGATCTTTTAACAAAGACGCTGTCGCTCAGCGCGCTCGGCTTCGATTTCGACCTCGATGCGGCTCTGAGGCCCTCTCTGATCATTGACCTTGGCCCCTCAAGCTGGGTCGGCCTGGTGATCCAGCCGACCGCCGACAGCCACGCCGTGCTTGGTACCGATCTGTGGTTGGACAAGGAGACGACGCCTCAGCAGGCGATGGGAAGCACAGATGAGACGGGTAAGGCGCATGGGCAGAGACTGATCCAGCTCAAGGCCAGCCCATCTATGGAGGCGAGCGGGAACAGGGTCCAGGAGATTGTCGTTGCGGCGATCCAGCGTGGGCGGCCGCGGTTCTTTCAAACCTTCGAGGACGGCAAGAATTTCACGGAGCTCCTCGACTTCAAGGACGGCAATGTCGCCGCGGCGCTGCGCGAAACCGGCGTTCTGAAGGACGCCGGCGTACGGTTGATCGTTCCTTCAGCCGGGCAGACGGTCGTCGGAAACCCGGTTATCGACGTCACCCTCGAAGCGCAGGCGTTCAAAAACCGGTTGCTGTCGTTGCTAACCAGCGCAAATCCCGCAGCAGAGAAAAGCGATTTCCTCGACAAACTGAAGCAGAAGGTCGAGGTCACTGGTGTCAGCTACAAGGCGGGCGCGGGTTTGTCGATCGAGGTCGGGCTCGAGGTCACGGTCCACATTGATGATAATTTCGCACCGCAGACGGACCTGATCATTTCAGCCTCGCTGCGTGACCTGTCGATGAGGATTACCGGCGGCGACAAGATCTACATCAACAGCAAGCAGGGCCAGCCGACGGCAAGTTACCAACCGCTGGGACTGGACCTCACCATTTTACCGATAAATCCCGGAAAAGATCCCTACAAACAGTTCTATATCGATCTGTCGCGGGGCGGAGAAAGCCTTGGCCTTGCTGACGAAGCCAAGGCGTTGCTTTCCTATGGCAAAGTGTCGAGCGCGGGCAAGGGCCTGCAATTCGACGTCTCGACATTTCGCATCGGTCGCTCCGGCTTCGATCTGGAGGCGGCGATCCTGCCCGAACCTGTCAGGCTCGGCGGTGTCGATATGCCCTTCCGCTTCACATCCGGCCAGGTGACGATCAAGGGATCGAAATTCGGCGGTGGGGCGCTGACCGGTACCGGCCAGTTGCCGCAGGCGCTCGTGGGCGAGGCCTACGCGACCGTTGCGCTTCAGCTTGGCGCTGGCGGCGATGGCGACGTGATCGTCAAGGGGGCGACGGCAAGGCTGGACAAGGCCGGCGACCCGATCCGCTGCAACGCAACCCGCTTCGAACTGACAATCACCGAATTGGGCTTCGACTTCGTCAACGCCGGCAGCTATCATTTCTACTTCCTGTTGACCGGTTCCGCGGTCTTCAAGCCCGGCAATTCGGAATATACGACCGGGCTTCTCAAGAACTTCAAGGACATCACCATAAAGCTCGACAAGGCGCCGCTGGCGGCCGACCCGCGCGTGCTGATGAGCGCCATCTCCTTCCAAGTGAAGGTGGACCCGCCGAAAAAGATCTCGCTCTTCGACATATTCGACTTTGAACTGCGTGGCTTCGGCTTTCATCCGGCAGTCCCGAAATTTGACGGCGCGCCTGGGATGTCGATCT
Organism: Rhizobium sp. NLR10b; assembly: GCF_019685435.1. Taxonomy (NCBI): domain Bacteria; kingdom Pseudomonadati; phylum Pseudomonadota; class Alphaproteobacteria; order Hyphomicrobiales; family Rhizobiaceae; genus Rhizobium; species Rhizobium sp. NLR10b. The sequence goes on from NZ_JABDWV010000008.1 coordinate 225,675, forward strand.
CCGGCCAGGCCAAGTTCACCCCGTACGATAAGGAGGGTCTGGGGGTCGAGTTCCACTCCATGTTGATCGGTGGGCCGAAAGAGGGGTCCGCCATGCCCCAGGTGCGCTTCGACGGATTGACCGTCGGCCTCAAGACCGGCGCCGTCAATGTCGAAGCGACCGCGATCGCCGTCGACGGCTCGATGCCCGACCTTTACGATCCCGGCGTGCTGCCGAAGGACGTCACGGCTCAAGGGTTCCTGGCGTCGGGCAAGCTCGACATCGACGGCTGGGCTTCGATGTCGGGAGCCATGGGCTTTCTCGAGCTGCGTAACAAGAAATATCCGTCTTCTGCGCCTCGCCATTCCTTCTTCATCTACGGACAGGAGGAAAAGCTTGCCGAGCCAATAGACACGCCCATTGGCCGGATATATCTGCGGGAGTTCGGTTTCGGATTTGGATATAAGTACACGCTTGCCGGTATAGCCCAGGCCGAGACGGCGACGTCGCCGCAACAGCTGGTCAAAGTACTCGACGATGTCTCGAAGTACCAGGGAAACCTAGCTACCTTCAAGGCGTGGCAACCCACCTATGATAATGACGGCCTGACGCTCGCACTGCGCGGGATGTTTGCACTATCGGCGGCTACACAGGGTTCGGCGGAGTACAGGCCGAAGGAAGAAGCCAACCTGCCCAATCCGCTCTTGTTTGACATCGTTGCCGCCTTTCGTACGGATTTCACCTTCCTCATCAATTTGCGTGCCTGGCTGAGCGTTAATTACCACGACTGGGTTTCCTCAGGCCTCAACGAAAGCTGGAAGTCGGCGCCCACCATGCGCGGCTATTTGTATTTTTCGGTGCCACGCAAGGAGTTCCTTGGCCGCTTCATCGCAGACGGATCGGGATATGTTGGCGAGCACCGGAAACTGCCGGAGCAATTGGTCAAGGCGATTAGGGCGACGAAGTTCTCGGCCACGCTTTATATCAGACCCGGCCTATTCCATGCTGAACTCGGTTGGCCCTACGAACTTAGCTTCACGCTTGGAGCGCCGAACGACAAGTTCTACCTCGACCTCAAGGGCGGGTTGATCCACCGCATTGAGGATCTTTCCGTGCTGAACGGCATCGCCTTCAAAGCGCAAGGCTCCGTCTACCTGGAAGGCAGGGTAGGAGGCAGCAGCCTCGGGGCTGCAGCCGTGGCCCGCGCCAACTTTGCCATCGAGGCGCGGGTGCTTTCATATCTATCCCTCAAGGACATCGGCGACTCATTCTACTACGGCTATATGCGCATCGACGTTTCGGTTGGGGTCGGCGTCGAGGTCTGGCTCAGTTTCTCCGTGTTTGGCGGCCGCATTACCCTCTCGGCGAGCTTCTCGCTCACTCTTGCCGTCTCAATCGCGCTGGAGGCGGTGATCGGACCGTCGCTGCTTGGCGGGCGGGCGGATGTATCGATCGGCGTGCGCGCCTTCGGCCGCTCGCTCTCGGTGCGCATCGCGCTATCCTTCAACAACGACAAACTGGCGATTGCCAGGGCCAAAGTCGCCCGCTTCATGGACATGGGGCTGGCCGCGCCGATACCCGATAAAACCCAAGACGGACAAAGGATCGAAAAGAACCCGCAACCTGATCCGCCCCGTGGTGAAACCGCAGGGCAGGGCGACGCCGCTATCGAAGATCAAATCGGCGCCGAGCCGCTGCCGCCAGTCGACCAAGACCAGTTCGCCAAGGGCAGGCCGATCGGTCCATCAGATTTCTGGGCGATCCTCTATCCGACCCGCGAGCCGACCTTCTCTGCCGATCTTGCAAGCGATGGTGACGACGGTGGCGAATGGTTCGTCATGCAGCTCCTGCCCCGCGACCATACCAGGATAGGTCCGGAAGCAGAGATCACAACGCCGGAAGAGAAAGCACGCGAAACAGGGCGCGCGACGTTCTATGCCTCGCCAAAGGCGCCGGTGGTTGAAGACTTCGCAGCCCCAGGCCACAAGTTGATCTTCGCTGGCGATGTTCCCGCACCCGAGGGAAAGCCCTATCTCGGTCGCATTCCGGTAAACAACAGCGTCAGCAAGGTCGATATCGCCCCCAATGGCGAGGACACCAGCGATATTCTGCTAGACGCGGTTGTGGCGCTCGAGGAGGGAACAGGCCGGGAGCTCCGGCTCGGAAAACTGCTTCAGTCTCTGTTTGCCGGCAAGCCGGACGACGCCGGCTACGGCGGCGACTTGACCGAGCCCGCAGTCCGCAGTGTTGACGTTTCGTTGACCGCGATAGATCCCGACGCCCAGGCTTCCGCCAGCCAGCTGGACAGAGCGGGGCGCAGCCGTTCCAACCTTTCCGGAGACCAGAGGCGTGAGGCGGAGATCGAAGATACACGTTCGGCTGTCCTGTCTTCCGTGATGGAGACTGCGGCCTCGCTTGCCGCGGCGGGCGCGGATGCAAATGGTGTCTGGCCGGACCGGCTGTCACAGGTTGATGCCCGCTACTTTGGCCTGACCTTCATCGTCAACCGGTCCGCGCTTCGCATGCTGTTTGACCTCGATAGCGCTGCCATCACGCCGCCGCCGGCGCGGTTCGCCGTCCTCAAGAGCGATGTCGCCTCGGGCGGCGGCTATGACCACAATGGCCGCGTTGCCTTGTTCAACCCCCCGGCCCGCATGTTCCGCGAGGCGCAGCCGAAGTTCACCCCGACGAGCAAGATCGATGCCCAAGGCATCAAGCTGAACTGGGACCTGGAGCCGGCATGGGGCGCCTCGCAGGGCGCCTATGACGACCCCGAATTCCACCTCAAGCATTACCGTATAAGACGCACCGTGCGCGGCATCCCGGGCAAGGAGTACCGCGCCGATTTCCTGGTCAAGGCAGCGTCTGCCATCAAGTACCATCTCGGCATCGATGAAAGTGGTGAGACGACCACAAAGGTCAGCTTCCTGCGTCCCGATTTTCAGTTCGTCGACAGCTTGCGCATGCAGGACGACGGCTCGGCGGCGAGCACGGCCGAAACCATTCCGGACCTGCTGCGAAAGCTGCTGCTCGGCGAGGCGACGACAACTGAATGGGGGCCAAAGTCACTCGGAGTCGACGCCGACAAAGTCAGAGCCTCCATCAACCTTCTCTACGAGATCGTACCGGTGGACAATGCCGGCACGTCGGACTTCGGGTTGGCCTATGTCGTCGATGACTTTGGACTCATTGACACGGCGCCGATTTCACCTAGCGAAGTCACGCTACAAGTCTCCTATCCCGCCATGCCAAGTCATATTGCGGCGCCCGGCGGAGCCACAGCCGCTCCCTCGGCGAAGCTTTGCTTCCTGCTCAAGCCAGGCATGAAACCGGAGAAGCAGGGCCAGGAGATAGTGCTGCGCCCTCAATGGCCAGATGAGGTCGTCTATCTTCTGCGCATTGCGCCACAGCCAATCGCGCCCTCTGGCGGTTACGGCTCGGATGCCGTCGACGAGGCGCGGCGGCAGCCCGACCAGGACGCCATCGACCGGCTCAATCCATCAGAGATCCAGCAATTCTACCTGCAGATGAAAGAGGTAAAGCGGAGCGAGGATTATGCGCTAGTCGTGGAATATCTTGAAGGGGGCAAGGAAGAGCCGGTCATCCGATACTTTGCCGCAACGGCCTATCGTGCTCCTGAAGGGCCAACTGAACTGCCGAAAAAGACCGACAGCGTTTCGGCGCTTGGCGATCTCGCCAAGGCCATCAATGCCGTCAATGCGCAGGCGTCCGATCGCTTGGGATACAGGCTTTTCCTGGCCTCTGTTGATCTGCCGAAGGCGGAATCGAACAAAATCGCCGTCGATCCCGCGGTGCGTGGCGAATGGAGAACCGCCGCCTTCAACATTGCAATTGCCAGGAGCGACGAGACGACCGCCATCAGTTCGGTCGTCGAGGTTCTCGAACAGCCGGTTCACTACGAGTTCAAGGCTCTCCAGCGCAGCGACATGCGCGCCGAGAGCGGCCGTCTGATTATTATCCACCCCGGCGTCGCATCGACGATTGGCAAGATCGGTTATGCCGGCGTGCGTGATGCGGCGCGTCGCACCGCCACACGGCTGGAGTGGAACGCCAATCCCGCTTCTCTGGCGCTGACCACCAGCGCTGCCGGTGTCGACAACCGCACGATCGGCGGCTTCGATCTATTCTGCGTCGATCCCGACGCATTGCCAGGACGCGATGAGACGGTCGTTGGGGAGGTGGTCTCGGCAGCCCGTCCCATGGGTCGCGTGGCGCTGCTCCCGGCCGAGATGGATGGGCTCGACCCGTCCGGCTTCGGCGACCTCGGGCGTATCGAGAGCGCCTACCCAAGCGAGACCTTGCGCCTGCTCCACGGCGAGAAGATGAAGGGCGCCAGCGGCTTGTCGAAGGCTGGCTGGTACTCGGACGCCGATACAACGGCGATATTCCCGGAGCCAGCCATCCGGCGTTCAATCATGCCCGATCCCGATGAAGGCCTCATCGCAGCACTCTTTGCCGGCGGCAAGCCGGATATGATCAGGGTATCGATTCCGTCCTGGCTGGCCGATGATCGCAAGATGCCAGCACTTGATGGCTGGACAATATCCATCGGCCGCGCGCTGAAAGACGCAACCGGTTGGGACGAATACACCGACCAGGCGAGCGCGCCCGTGGCGGTCCCTGGCCCTGACCCGCGTGGCTGGAGCGTATCCTATTCCCTGGCAGAGGGGGGCGCCATGTCGGTGGCCAAGCTCAGGCGCCTTCTGCAGAACCTTCGACTGAGTCCCGGCGACAATCCAGCGCAAGCCGTCGGTCGCGAAAAGGAGGTTCTGGGCTTGAGGATGAGCCAGCCGGACTTCATGTCGTCGATTGGCGTTCTCATAGAAGCATTGCGCGTCGGCCGCGACGGGCAACTGCTGGTCGTTGCAAGCCAGGAGCACAGTTTCGACCCGATGCCGGCCACCCATCCCATCCTGGCCGATGCGCTCGCCTTCCTTCAGTACGATAGCCAGGATGACAACGGCCTGAAGAACGCTGACGGCAAAATCTATCGCCGCTTCGCCGTCGCGCCGGACAGCAGCCCCCAAATCACATCAAAGGATTTCCTCGCTTACCTCGACGAGGTGCCGCCGGAACGCGATCCTTATGGCTGGGGTGCCCTGCGCACCTTGGGCCTTGCCGCAGGGTTCCGGCTCTACGACACCGACACCGGCGACTATGTCCGTTTCGGAACAGGGCTTGAAGGGCTTGAGAAGCGTGTCCAACTGGCGTTCGAGCGCGCACTTGAACGGTACGGCGACGACGGAGATCGCGACAACGGTCAGCCATTCTTCGATCTTTTGACGCAGCCCTGGGGCAATGTGAAACTTGAGTGGTTCGATGGTGGTGATTTGAGCGTGTCCAGCGTCGAGGCCGACCAGGTTCGCGAAGAAATGCTAGCAGTTGCGCAGATCGCGCTAAGACCGCGTCCCGACCGGCTTCTGCCCGCGAAAATCGCCGAGGCTGATGAAGAGACTGCCGTGAAGAATCTGGCTGTCGCATACTATGCCCTGGTCATTGACGCGAACCAGCCAATCGCGAGCAAGCCCTGGCGCATCACTCAGAGGGACGAAACATTCGAGAAGGTGCGTTACGACGTTCTCAGTGTCGTGCGCACGGTGACGACGCAGAAGCCCAAGCGGCTGAGTAAGGATGCGCCTTACGTCGAGTTCCACGAGCCTGCGAAAGCCATCAACTGGCCGGAAACCGGCATGCAGCTGATCGCAATCGTGCGGGAAATCAGGATCGCCCCACCAGGTCCCGACGCCCCCCTGCTGGACATCCTTGCCCCGGAAGGCGCGGTAATCGGGATAGACGAACCATGGAAACGGGTCGTGCAGCCGGCAGTTATCAATGCCCTTGCAGAGTCTGCGGTTCCGGGCGAAGAATTCTGCTTCGGGCGGTTTGAACGACTGACTGCGGCCGATTGGGGCGATGCTCTATTTTCGGGGACGCGGAGCAATATCGCTGTCCATCAGTCGCTCGATCGGCTCGCGCACTATGCCGGTCGCCGCTTTGCGCCGCTCGTGTTTCCGGTCAGTTCGGGCGACGACGAGACGGATGCGAAGCGGTTGCGGTCAGATATGGCCAATCGGTTTGTCGCCTTCTGGGGTCGTTTCCTCGATCATTGCGCGCCGGCCTGGGGCAAGGCGGCCTCGAGCGCACTGACGCCAGCCCAGCCTATTTCCGTCTTCCTGTCCCTGGGCACTGTTGCGGATCCCGGTCAGTGGCGGCGCGCACCCGGTTCGACAGGAACGGTCTCCGTTACCATGGTGGATGCCGACCGCAGGGGCGCGCGACGCAAGTTCGCCATACGTCCCTATGGTCGCTATGAGGCATGGGCAAGCGCGGCTCCTGACAAGCTCGACGTCACGGGAAAAAGGAAATTCACCTGGACCGGTCCGACCGATCTAGCGGGAGCGCTTGGGGATGTCGCTGCCGAGGCCATAGGCAGGACCTACTTCGTTGACGTAACGCTGCCGCGGACCGAGCCACTCGAGAAGCCTGTCATCTTGTCGTCGGTGACGCACCAGCCCAGCAAGAGCGCGCCGGGACGAATGGAACTGGTCATCGCTCACAGTTCGGACGTTGTGCTGGGAGAGGCGAACCGGCGCAATGCCGCTCTGCTTGCGCCTCTCGATATGTCTGTCGGATTCTGGCGCGAGTTTTCCAACATGCCCTGGTTGACGTCGCTGGAGAGCAAGTACGATCTAACATTACAGCCGATGGATCAACTCGGCACGCTCGATGGGCCGATCGACTCCGCAAGCCTGGCGATCACACGCGATATCGCCGATGAGCGTCTGACAGACCTCAGGAAGCGCGTTCCCGATGCCTGGCTCGGATCGACAATGATCAGTGCGATGAACCTGCCGTACTTCTTCAGGGTGCACGCGCTGGTCCACGCGACGGCCGGCGTGGTCGTGTCCGAACAGGTGGCAACGACATTCGAGGAGGGGTTCTTCAAACTGGGATGGCCATACGCAGCCGACGGCTACAAATATCGAGAGCTGTCCAGGCAGCATCGCTACAGCGTAAGCCGAAGGCCGACCGAGCCGCCGCCAGACCCGGAGAAAGACCCGGCCAAGCGCATTAGTGAAGTCACAATTGTCACCTTTGACATTGCCGCTATCCGGTTCGTCGACTGCATGGTGGTCGCTGAGGCTGAGACATGGTTCGGCAAGGATGGCAGCCTATGGTCAACAGCCTTTAAGGCTGTCGCGCACCTTCCAGAACCGTCGGTCAATTACCGCATTTTGGTCGAGACATCGTTCAAGGTCACCTCCAGCGATGTGGGCAGCAAGGAAGTGCTGGCGCGCACGTCCGAGATCGATGTGCTGCCAAATCCGCCAGCTCAGATGACGGAGGACGACCTCTATCTCCTGCAACAGTCAGGCGCGCGGTTTGTACCCGGCCTCGACTTTGATGAGGAGGGCAATCCGATTGACCCGACTCCAGTCTACACCGCAACGCCTGTCCCGACCGGGAAAGATAAAATAACCTGGCGCATTGCTGTCCCGGTCCGTCTGGCGCGAGAGCCGGCGCCAGTCACTCTGACACTCGACACGGGTCTGGCAAAGGCGCTTCAAGATGCCCTGAAATTGCTGCCAGCACCGACAGCGGGAACCAGTCCTGCCGTCGCCGGACTGCAAACCTTGCCCGTGGAATGGAAGGTCATGCCGACAGCCATGCAGTGGACGGGCCTAGTTGATGCCCTCGTGGCACGCTCTGATTGCCCGGAGGCGGTTGGGTTGGCAGGCGCGGCAGCACAGCAGACACTCCCGACGCATGGCGTTCTCATGTTACCGGTACCGCCTGAAGCACTGGAAGATCCAAATGTCGCTGCAGCTCTGAAATCGATCACCGGCGTTGATCCGGCCCCCGCCATGCCCGATCTGCTCGTTCTGCGCAGGCCGCCCACTGACATGGAACTGAAGGCTTTCGCAGACAGCGGCGGCAAAGCATCCGAACTTCGCGACAAGGTCTACGATCTCGCCGAAGAGCAGCTTTTTGGACCTGGCCGTCAACCGGCCCTGGCCGCGTCGAAGGGCGCCCAGGTTCTGCCAAGTGACGCTTTCGTTTCCCGCAAGGAGGCCTCGACATGGCTGACCTGAGCATCGACCAATTCCTGTTGGAAGCTGCACCCGACGGCGAGAGGGATCTCGCTCGCATCAACATCGCCGGCGGCGATCAAAAGCCCTTCTACAGCGCACAATTGCGATCGTTCTGGCGCGAGAGCAAAGATGACGCCGGCCAAGTTGTCGACGAGAGTTTCGGCCTGCGCAGCCTGCTCATCGATGCGAGCACCCGCGACATCATAAAACCCAAAACCACGATGAATCCGCCGACGGTGTTGCGGGTCTATCCACGCTCGAGGGAGTACGGATATAACCCGAAAAAGGGCGAGGGTGTGCGATCAAGGCGCTTCTTTCTGTGGTCTAAAAAGGGTGTGATCGAGGGGCTGCTTCAAGAATCGACTGCCGCCTTCGATCTGATGGTTGTGCCGACCAACCCATGGCCAACCAGCAACGAGGGAGCCAATGTCCGCCTTCCCGCGATGCGACTGGTTGACGGGGTCGCCAGTATCCAGCTCGATCTCAAGAACGGTGGTCTCGGCAAATTCCTCGCCTATTCCAAGGGCGCCCAAAGCCTTTTCGGCGGCCTCATGATTCAGGTTGCAAAAGGGACGGCCCTTCTTGACGCACGCCTTGTTCCGAGCGGCATTGAATTCAAGGGTTCCCTGCCGGATCCGACGCGCGATTTCGGCGGGGCCCCCACAGATGTGATCGAAGGAACCTTCAGGCTCGAATGCGATAGCCGGGGCCCCGAACCGCAATACCTGCTGCGCCTGGTTTCCGTAGAGAATCAGGCAGCCATCGATAAGACCGAAGGGCGCATCGCATTGGCGCTGGCCGAGCCTGCCGCGGCCTCGGCGCCCATCGCAATTCGCTACGACAAACGGCCCCTGGTGCCTCCCCTCTCATGGCCTCTGAAGCAGAGCGCCAACGCTCTCACCCTTGTAAAGACTGACCAGGACTTCGAGATGCGGATCGACGCGTCCGCCATTGACGTGCGCGTCAGGACGCAGGGCATCAGCGGCGATGAGCGGGGTCTCGCCACGATCTTCGTCAAGACCGTGGCCTGGATGCGCATGGCCAAGCCAACCGTGGAACTCACGATAAGCGCGGGCGTGGTTGCGATGAAGCCGCAACCCAGCCCGGGCGACGTCGAGATTACCTTTGACAAGGATGGGACGGGTGGTTGGACGGCTGCGCTTGCGGACATCACGGATTGCCCCTTTTTCGCGCCGCTCACACCAGTCGTGGAACGGCTGTTGCCAATTTATCAGGCAGGGGGCGGTATAGGTCCTGAAGCAGACGCGGTCCCTTATGTCTTCCTGCCAGTACAGGAAGGTTGGCTGCAGATCGCGTTGCCAAGACCGCTTTCGGATAAACTCGGCGCTGTTGCGAACAATGAAGAGACACCGGATTCGGCCATGAGCGGGCGCATTTTTGTCTCGCACCAAGGCTCCAATCGTGGCGTTGTCATCGACGACGCCAGTGCAATCGAGCTCAAGATCGACTGGTCTTTCGCAGGAACGTCCACGCCCAGTCTGATCCAGCTTCGGGCCGGAGCGCCGAAGGGCCAACTGCTAGGGATGGTTTATGTTTCCGAGAGCAGCCCCAATGCCCGTGAGGCCTTGCCGACGTTTAGCGGGGGGCCAGCTTCGACCCGCGATCTGCCTTTGTGGTTTGGCGCCGAGCCTGCCGATCCCTGCATCAAGGGACATGTCGACTGGAACCATGACACAGGCGTATTTTCGGCGTCGATCACTGGCGTGCCTGTTCCGCCGGAAGGAGTTGACGCTGTGCTCTGCTGGCTGCCGCCGGCCGAAAGCGCCTATATTTCGAACTTCGCATTGACCCGTAGCTTGCCCTCGGCGCCCGACCCATCCGTCTCGCGTGGCTTGTTGCCACGGCGGATCCTTCCCCTTAAGAATCCCGTTTTCCAGCTTTCGTCCGATCCAGGAAGCGGATATCTCCCCAAACTGACCGCCCCGGACACGGAATGGTTCGGGTTCCTGGCTAAGCTCAAGAACGGCCAACAACAAGTCGTCACTGACGACGATCGTCTGATCCTTCTCACGCTGCCCGGAACCGAGTTCAGATCCAGCGCAGACTACGGGATCGACAAGGCGATGCTGCGGTTCGATTTGCCGGTTCTGGACGAGCTCTTCGCTTGGTCCGACCCACCAAAACAAACCGCATCGTCGTCGACCTTGCCGCCGCATGGGGCGACTACTAGGCCGCCGGCGCTCCCCACCGCTTTGCAACCGGAGCAACTGGCGGAAGGTTGGCAGGCGAGCCGGAACCGGATGGCGCTGACCCGAACCCAGGACGCGGAAGTGACCGACTGGTTTGATGTTGGCAAAAACGTCCCGCAGACGATCCACAGCCTCATCGCGCCTTACGAGTGGTCAGTCAAGGCGGAGGTCCATCCAGAAGCCTTGGACGGATGGGGCAAGTACGCACTCGCAACGGTCGAATACTCCAAGGATCGCGCGGCCGAGGGGCTGGGCGGAGACAAGCCGGTGCCGTTCTATATCGAGGGTTCGCAAATCAAGGTAGGCGAGGGCGCGATCGAAGTGGAGGGCTACGCGGCCAACCTGTTCAAGCATTCAGTCAGCATTGGGGACCCGGAAAGGCTTTGGGATTCGCGCGGCTTTGGCCTGTCATCCCAGCTCCAGTCCGGCATCCGCGGCGCAGCCTATCTCGCCGATGCTAAGAAAGGCGAAAAGCCTATCAACCTGCTGACCAGCGCAGAGGTGGCAGTCATCGAGGCCGTCGACCCGCAGAAAGCCTGGTCATTCGCAACCAAGCTTGGTTTTTTCGCCCGCGATCTGCCTCTGGAGGGCATGGTCTTCGACGGGGAGAACAAACTGTCGATCGAAAGCGCCCGCGGCACTGATGGCCAAGCCTTCAATGCGGACCGTTTTCCTTATTCGCTTTACGAATGGCGCATGTTTGAGATTGGGGGCGACAGCGGATCCAAACCATATGACATCCGCTGGGGACCGTTTACGTTCAAGCCGTTGCGCCTGCGCAAGGCCACATTCGACAAGTCGGGCAAACCAACGGCGCTCGCCATCCTCGGCAGCCTGTGTTTTGATCCGGACAACGGCGATGCCGCCAATACCGACGGTCCATTTGGCCAAGACGACGTCTACGCACGCAACGATCTCTTTACACTGACGCTGACATGGAAAGATGGACAGTGGTCGTACAGTTGGTCCGGCAGCGAGGTTTCAACCGTCGGCAACACGCTCAGCTTCGCTTCCACAAGAGAGCCAACGGTCAATTTCCAGGCTTCGCTTGGCAATCCCGAAGGAGCATTCTTCAAGTCGGTGGACGACGTTCAGACCATCGTTTGTGTCAACATCGCGAATGATAAACCGACCGCCGATTTCACTTTCCGACTGTTCGGCAACGACTTTGCCACGAAGAACACCGCTGTTGTACCAACGGCTCGGGGCTTTAAGGTCGAATTGCCGGTTGAAATGCCGTCAGCGCCGCTTTCGAAAGGGCCGACCTGTGTCGTGTTCTATCCGCAGAGCGGGTCCGTATCGATAGACGGAAAATCCCGCACTTTGACAATTGCCGGCCAGGTCAGGGTCTATCCACAGCCTGGGGGCAAGACGCTGGCCGATGAGTGTCTTATCACGTTGGAAAAGGGCAAGCTGACCTGGCTTGGTCTGGCAGTCCCCGTCAAGGACCTGGTGATCAACGTCGACCATCAGGCAGGAGTCCTGTCGTGGCGTCTGAAAAAGGCGGATACCAAGGCTGCGATCGCTCCCTTTGGATTCCAGGCGAACGGGCTGACATTGTCCGCGACCTTGATTGCCGCAGCACCAGTTGCAGCCGCCCCCGCGGCCCAGATCTCCAGCTTCGACATGTCATCGGTGTGGATGGAGGTTCGCGCCGTCGATGCCAAGCAGCCCAAGCACGTGATGGAGCACGTGCTCTTGGCTGCAACGGACGATCAACGCGAGCACAGCCTCCACATTACCTGGGAAAAACTCGCCAAAAGCCCGATTCAGTGGCCGCTTCGATCCCAGTTTCAGGACGCCAGCGGAAAAAGCATTCCTAACGCATGGCTGAGACCCGATGATGCCGATCAGACTGTTCTAAGCCGCGAGCTTCATATCGCGGCAAGCAACGGTTCGAGGCTTGAGCATCAGGTGCGTTTCGCCCTGAAGCGGCACCGGATCGATGGCGATCGGCTGGCATCGATCGCCGGCCTCGCCACAGTCAGCCAACCGGTACGCCTGCTTGTCGTCGCCGCGCATACGCTGGGACCGGAGGGAGCGCAGTCGCAATGGACCACGCTTGACCACGTCATTATCACCACCGCGAAGCTTATGGTCGCCGCAAACAATGCCAAAACCTTCGCCCCGCTCGGCAGGAAGGACATCTACCGAGGGAAAAAAGTGGACGTTCAGAACGGGCTGGCGCCCTTCCCGACAGCGGTCTCCGGCTTCTTCGACGATCTCCTCGTCGAGCAGTGGTGGTCAAAAGGCGACGATGCTCCAATCTTCATCGGCGGGGCAGTTACGCAATTCCCCGGTGGGGAGGCGAATGCCTATTCTGCCGTCGTGCCATGGGCCGACCTGTCACTGGCAAAGTCGCCTATAGGTGCGAAGCCGCTCAACACCAAGGCCGGCGTCTGGCAAGTTGCAAGCGTCGATCTATGGCCCTCGACGCCGCAGAAAACAACCGGACCGATCAGCAACGTCACGATAGGAAGCCTGGCAGAAGGTGGCGCGATCGACACTGCGTTCATTATGGGACGGTTGACGCCGGAGGGCTTTGACGGCGATCCGCAAGCCCGAGAGGTCATTCCCGCAGAGCAAGCCTATTTTGAGAAGCGCAAAAGCAAGGCAGGCGTGCCTCTTGAACCGGCGGACCTGGAAGCGGCGCCGTTTTTTCTACGAGCGATGGTCACGATCGCCGCTCGTCGGGACCTCGATAAGTTTGCCGCCGATCGCCCAGCCGTTGACTGGAGGGCATCGACATTGCAGGGCGGACGCTTTCTTGCAGCAGGGAGCTTGATCCTCAGGCCCGCGACACCTGCCGTGCGGGTTACCATCCGCGCCGACGCGCCCGGATTGTTGGCTGATCCACAGGCTGTGGTGTTTGCAGATCTGATCGTCCTGTCGCGCAGCCGGGCAACCAAGCTTGACAGGTATCGGCGTGTCATTGCCGGCGCCGCAGATGATCTTTCCGACAAGGTCATGCGCGATGAGCTGGTGGAGGCGGCGCTCAATGTCGACACCAACGCCCTGATCGCGATACGGGTGACGTCCGTTCTCGGCGAGTTGCCGGGCGTTGCCTGGCGGCGAATTTCCCGACCGCTGGCGGGCCTGGTGAAGGGAGCCGCGCTCACCCCGGCTAACGGCGATGTCGGTCCGTCCGCTGCGCTTGGATGGCCGACGGGGGAGGGAACGCAATGGCTTGCAAAATTGGGGCCGGCAATGGGCGACGAGTTGCCGCTGCTCGGTCACGACTCCGGCTTTGCGGGACGTTTCCAGATGTTCGGATGGCCAGCCTTTGCGCCAGCCTCTTCCGACGAAATCCCGATGTCGACGGAACAACCTTTGGCCGACCCAGCGGGTCTTTATCTGACTTTCGCCAACCAGATAGCCTACGATCGCGGCGATGCCGCCAAATTCGGCTTTGACGGTCCAGCAGCGCGACATCTCTTGCCTTCGGTCGCGCGGCGGCGGGCGCCTTTGTCGAAAGCCACAGAGGCGGTGCTGGAAACCGTCCTGCATACGGCTCCACTGCAGCAAGCGGACGCGATCGCGGCCGCCAAGGCAAATGAGAAACCACAACACAAGCAGGCGGCGGCCATTTTGCCGCCCGTCATCGAGCGAGGGACGGTGGGCCGCAGGCCCGGCGTGATCGACGTTTCGGTTGCCTCGTTGACGGTTCCCGCAGACGAGACGGCGTTCGACGACGGACAGGCCCAGTTCGGCCGGCCGGCGAATTCCGGCCCCGTGGTTGCACATCAACTGCGCACTCCGCGCTCTCCGGTTCTCCCGGCCGATCTTTTGCCGCCGGACAAAAGTGGGGAACCAGTGAGCCTGGCGGAGATGGAACGCGTCACGTTCGGCCTTCGCCGTCGCACCTATGCGTCGCTGGCCGATTTCGATGAAAAGGCTGGCCGAGTTGCACTCTTCCTGGGGTCGGACGGACTGGCCGATGTGGCCCGATTCGAGTTCTCTTCTCCAAACGCCCATCGACACGACCGCGCCCTGTTCACGCTCAAGGGCGGGGCTACCATCAGCGCCAGATGGAATGGACTGGCGGCGATCTCGATCGAAGTAGCATCGCGCATAGAAGGCGCCGGCGTTGAACCGACGTTGACGGCCTCAGGTCGGATCGAGATCGGCTCGCTGTCGTTTCCGGTTCAGTTATCAGTTAACGAGAATGGGCCTTTCGCGGCGTTGCTCGACTTGAAGCTTGTGACTTCGATAGTCTACGCCAAACTTCAAGAGGGACTTGGCGATGTCCAGATAGCGCTGCGCGAAGCCAATGCCGACACGCATCTGCGGCTGGTGGTCGACCTCAAGGCCAAGGGCGATGGGGGCGGCGGGCAGCCTCCCGGTGACCTGCCGGATGGCCCACGATGGCAGATCCTGCTTCCGCTCCTGCTTGATCCCGGTGCGCGTCGGGTGCTGCCGGTGTGGTCGAAGACGGTTCTGTTCGGCGATCCGTCCTATGACCGCCAGCTTGCCAGCCCGACCGCCAGCGACGCAATCGGCGGCGCAGGCTCGTTCATGCTCGCTGCGGATCGCGTGGCCTATGACCTAGGATCGACCCTCTATTTCGCCGCAGGGCTGACTGCCACTGAAAGCGGGGAGTTTGTCAAAGACAATGGCAAGTACGAGATCGGTTTCTCAAGACTGCCGCCGCGCACTCCGGGGGGCGACCAGCCACCTCCGGAGCCGCTGGTGCTTCAGGAGATCGCGCCCAACAGTAGCGGCCGCTACAGCCTGACCAATGCGGTGGTCTTTGAGGCGGCTCTTGCGAATCTTGTCTCGCCCAGCCTCGCTGAGGACGCCTTGGGTAGACGCTGTCCGCTGGCGCCCGGCGATCGGCTGCAACTCGTGGCCGGCAGGGCGGTCGTCCAGGTCGATATTGTACCTGAACCAGTGATCGCGCCACCGCCGTCGGTCTTCTCCGTCGTCGAAACATCGAAAAAAGGCGTCGTACGCGTACGCCTGCATGCAGCCGCGCCGCTGCCGCAGAAAATTGAGTTTCCTGGACTGCTTCGGGATCTGGCGCTCGGCCACGTCAGGCGACGGGCGCTCTTTGTCTGGTGCTATGCTCTTGGCGGCGCCGAACCGAAGGATGCCCGCACCGACCTGCTGAAATTCGATCGGTCAGGGGGTGCGCAACTCAACGATTTGTGACGGGGCGAGCTTTCCCGTCGCGGTCAACAAACGGAGGCGGAGGCATTATGATTGCTGGTGATGTTCGATTTGGACAGGTTAAGCGAAGCATATCGCCAAGAAGCTGGGTTCGCATACCAAGATCAACCGCTCTATTCGCATGAGGCAGGCAGAGTAATGGAATCGATTTGCGACGCGCTTTGAACGGTTACATCGCGGTTCTGCTTGACGATACCGAAGGACCAACAAGCGACCTCCGCCGCGAGGCTCTTCAATCGGACGGTCATGCGCGGCGGACAGAGCGGGTCGACGCGGGATGTGCTATCTAATGGGAGACCAGGAAATGATAGATTGGCCAGACTGGATATCCGCTGCGGGTGGCCTGCTGGGCGGCCTGGGCACGGCGGGTGGCGTCATCTATGCGGCCAGGCAAATACAGCTTGGCAGGCAAGAACAACAACGAGACGAACAGTGGCGCAGAACCGAATTCGCGCGTGGTCTGATCGACCGACTCTCGTCTGATGACGAATTGGTCTTTTGTACACGTGCTCTTGAATGGGGTGTCGGGCCTCTAATCATCCCGGAAAAATATCGGATCCTATTCACTCCGCCCTGTAGCACATTCGAGCATAGTCAGAGCAACATGTCCGCGGCACTGAAAGCTGATCTTGGTGCGAGTTGGAGAACGCCAGAGGCGCTCACCTATCGCTACTGCTTTGACACATTCTTTTCTTATTTAGAGGTAATTAGCCATCACCTAAAAGTCGAAAATGTGCAAAGAGCACAGTTGGTCGGCTTGGATTACTATCTGGGGCTCGTCCGTGAACCCCCTTATCTGGATTGGAGCCGGACGCATCCGTTCTTGCCGTTTCTAGATCGATACTATCCCGGCCTTAGAAGTTTCATTTGGCACGGCATTGTGTCGGAACCCGACCCCTGAACGTTGTCGAGGCAACGGCCCGCAGCCACAGCCGGTTGGCCGATCGTTAGTCATTGAGCCAACTTTCGTACCAAGAAAAAGGTTGAAGATGAAGGTATTAACTCAGAAGTAGCAAAAGTTATGTTAGCTTCTCGCTCAATGTCTTCCGGTGATTCTTCAGATACGCAAGAATGGGTGAGGGGCGAGGCGGCTCGATTAAACGACTGCCTCGCCCAAGCCATTTCGACCGCGGATAAGCTTGCGCTTCTCCGATCCATCGTGCGCCTCAAGGGTGGCAGGATGGCCCGCGAAGACTTTCGATGGGAGTTTTCAAACCAGGAGCTTGAGGCAGCCTCCCGATTCGGTCTCGCCATAAACTCATCCACCGTTCGATTACTGGATGAGCGGGATGATCGAGCACCAGAAGGGTTTTGGCCCGCCCACGACCTGGATGTCTCCTTGCGGCGCCATCGCGAGCATCTTCCACCCGACGCAATGCTCTTGAGGCATACCCAGCACCTGGACTATCGCTCAGACGGTCAGAAAGCCGCCGTCCGCTCGCTCTTCACCATGCCCTATGGCGCATCGCTGATGGTTTGTCTGCCGACGGGTTCAGGCAAGAGCCTGCTCTTCCAGTTGATGGCGGCCAAATTGCGCGAGGAGAATGCCGGCGGGTGCGTCGTTGTCATCACGCCAACAGTATCGTTGGCGTTAAATCACGAGCTCACACTTTCTGTTATCCCAGGCTTGGAGGGGAGCCGCGCTCTCGTCGGCGGAATGGCTCCGATCGAGCGGGCAAATGTCGTCGATTCCTTCCGACGGGGAGAAATCCCCATTCTTCTTATGTCACCGGAAATCGCCTTTGGCGCCGCGCGCGAGCATCTGATCGAAGCCGCCACAAATCCAACGCAAAAACTCGGGCCCCTGAAAGCCCACCTTTCAGCCATTTTCATTGATGAAGCGCATGTTGTCGAGAATTGGGGGCGCACGTTCCGGCCTGATTTCCAGCGGCTTCCGGGTCTTGTGCAAGAACTCAGGGATAAAAACCGAGACCTCCGATGCGTTCTGCTGTCTGCGACGTTGCCACCGGCCGCTCGCGCCGTTCTGCGTGCATCCTACCAATCAGGTCGTGTATGGGCCGAAGTCGATGCAGCAACTCCTCGATCAGAATTCGATATTGTCATCCAGGCTTACGATACTGCCGACGCGCGCCTGGGGGCTCTCGATTTCGTGTTGGATCGTGCCCCTCGACCCCTAATCGTTTATACCACCCTTGCCGGCGACGAAGACGAGGATCGCGGACCTCGTGACTTACGCCTCAGTGCGAGCGAACTCTACAATCGTCTGCGCGAGCGTGGTTATGAACGCATCGCTCTTTTTAGCGGCGATGTATCCTCGAATTCGGAACGAAATCGGATCGTACAGGACTGGGCGGCGGATAGACTAGACATCGTCGTCGCAACGTCAGCATTCGGCATGGGTGTCGATAAATCGAATGTTAGATCCGTGATCCACGCTTGCCTTCCCGATAGCCCGGCCCGGTGGTATCAGGAAATTGGCCGCTCGGCCCGCGACGGCAGGCAGGGTCTGGCGATCTGTCTTTTCACGGACGCGAAAACCGACAACGTGATCGATGATACGACACACGCACGCTCCACCGCAGCAAGCTCCTGGATCACCCGTGATTTGGCCGTCCCCCGCTGGGAAGCGATGGTCCGATCAAGCTACAACGGTCGTTGGACCGATGACAGGCGAGCGATGACCATCAACCTTGACGCTATCCGCCAGGGTATAACGATCTCGACGGACCATAATCGTCGCTGGAATATGAGCATTATTAACTTGCTTCAACGTGCACGCATGGTCGATGTCATCTCGTGCACGCAAGAGCCGAATCGCTTTGCCTGGGATGTAGAGATTCGTGAACCCGGCCTCCTTGCCCACGATCCTGTAGAAATCTGGGACCGCGTTTTTGCACTTAGAGACCGCGAGCAAGCGCGCGCTCGAGAGGACGTCCGACAGTTCGTTAATGTGATGAGGCGGGCGGATAAAACATGCGTGCTGCGCGATGTTTTTGAACTCCTGCAAGACAGGCCCACGGACGAAATTCTTCCCTGCGGCCGGTGCCCGGGCTGTCGAGCGAGAGGCGAGACCCCTGCACTTAATACACCATACAGGGTTTTGGCAGACGCCTGGCCGGCAGAGGAGGTACCAAAGCAGTTAAAACTTCCGCCCGGCGTGACACTTCTTGTTCCGGCAGATCCGTCACTAAGCAAGAATCTAACGTCGCTCACGGAACGTCTAGCAGCCGCCGGCATAGAGCAATTGTTGACGCCGGACGAGTTGGCCAACGCATGCGCGGAAGCTTTGATGCATTCCGTGGCTCGCCTAGGCCTCGTCATCAATCATAGCAGCGTTATCCGAGATCCTCGCGGCATTACCAATTTGCCGACAGCCGTCCTCTTGCGACCGTACGAGGCAACTTCGAAACAGGTGCTGAGCGCAATCAAGGAGTGGCAAAGCGCAGGTATATTACCCGATCCGCTTCTTGTCGTCACAAGTCCAAGCACTGAACTTGACGGACGCCGTCTCGACCAGACGTTATCGCCGCGGGCGCCGTATTTCGAGGATTCGCTCGAGCATTTTTCAATATTGGAAACCGTAGCATGAGCATGTTGTCGTCAACGCAGGGTTCACCAGAACGGGTCTGGTCACTTGTTTCCCTTCTTCGGGAATACGACGGAAAGATCAGCCGCGCTGAAGCTGCAGCTTGGCTCAATCCGGGATTTCTGAGGGATGGCCAGACGATCGGTGAAAAGCCTGGAACATTTGGACAGGTTCTGGGCGCTGCGACGAGTATGGGTGCGGTCTCGTTGGTCGGGCAGGAACTGCAAATCAACCCGAGTTGTGAAGCCGATACCTATGATCAACTCGCAGATTGGCTGTATCGTCAACTGATCGATTTGCCGTCTCAAGAAAAAGATGCGGTCTTCTTGGAACTTTTCGCGTGGGTGATGTGCGAATCGGCCAAACGTCAGACTTCGGGTTGGATACTGGAGATGACGAATCCTGAACTCGCCGACAGCGCAGAAGCTGCACTTCCTTCGGGGGCAGATGACGACGTTGAAAGTCGGATGAATTCCACCAAGGTGCCTTTTTGGCGCAGATGGCTCGTCTTCCTGGGCCTTATGGAGGAACTAGCTGCAAGCCCTCCATACGAGATCGACATCTCGCGACGTCTGAGGCGTGAGATAACGCGGCTCGACGTCGATCGCGGTGTTGAAATTGGCGTCGAGGAATTCCTTCGGCTGTTGCGGCAAAATATGCCGTTCATCGATGGCGGCCGCATGTATTTAGAGGCGGCACGCCGGATTAATTTCACGCCGGACCCACGCCAATTGTCGCCCGTTCTCTCGGAAGCCCTGCGGGACCTGCACGACGATGGTACCCTCGAACTAAAGGTCCTTGGAGATATCTCTTCCAACCTGCAGCTTCACCCGAACACCACCCACAAAATCGACGCATTTTATGCAGTTGCAATAAAGGGAGGTGCATAACATGAGCGCTCCCATGACGGCCTGCTGGCGGGCCGAAGACGCAACCGCCATTATCAGCAATGAGGCCTTGGAAGGGCATGAAGGGATCTTCCTCGCGACCCATTCACCGATTACCGATTTTGATGTTTCCGGCAGTCACGGTGGCGAAATTGACGGTCACGACGAAGCAGCGCTTTTGGACGTCCTGGCTGATCCCGCCCGCCGACACGCGTTTTGCGTGGTACAGGGGGAGCCTGGATCAGGGAAATCCCACCTGATCCGCTGGCTTTCGATTAAGTGGCCGAGAAATAATGACGTTAAGCTTTTGCTGCAACGTGCCGACGGTAGTCTCGAAGGCGCCCTTCGGCAGATGCGCGAACGCCTACCTCCAGAATTTCAGGATCTGTTCGATAAAATGGGCAGACGCCATCGTGCGACAGATCGAGGCCGAGCCAATTTGCTTCTGAGTAACCTGGCGAACGCGCTGCACCCTGATCATTTTGATCCTCCGCTTGAAGACGTTGATTGGTGTAGAGCGGTTCACCCTGGAGATCTCATCGATCTGCCGGTAATCAAGCATCATTGGCGGGGACCGGCCCGCATCCTTGCCTTGATGGAAGGAAAGGGCGATGGCGAGCGGGCAGAGCGTAATTCTCAGTCCGCGAGTTTCAACGTCTTCGATATCGAGGAATTGGCAAGCCACTGTGGAGCTGTTTTCAACAGCGGCGTTGTCGGACCAACCGAACGACTTGCGCGCAAGCTCATGGAAGAAGCCGCGCATATCGCCGAGTTGCGCCAAACCCGTTGGACAGCGGATGAAATCGCAGCCGAGCAAGCTCACAAGATTCCCACAACGATGAAGCTTGTGGGGGCCCTCAATCGACGTCGAAATGACGCGGTTCAAAACCTCCTCGGTGTTTCTGCAGAAGGTTTGAAAACACTCTTTCGCCAGATCCGCGTTGCGCTCGCCGAGCGCGGTCAGAGGCTCGTCCTTCTTCTCGAGGACATAACGAGTTGGGAAGGCATTGACGACAGCTTGATCGATGTTCTCGTCACGAATGCCGAGGCGCGAGGTGCTGACGGCGCATCCGATATGTGCCCGCTGATCTCGGTGGTCGGCGTCACACCCGGCTATTACAAGAAGCTACATGGCAACTACCGCGGCCGTATTACGCACGAGGTCAATCTCGGCGCCGCACAACAGGATGGCGAATTGCAGGATGTCGCGACCCTAAGGAATGCTGACGATCGGGTCCGGTTTGTGTCGCGGTATCTTTCGGCCGTAAGGGCTGGCCCGGATGCCCTCGATAAATGGCGTAACGACCTGTGGCACGACAGAAATGCCGCCCCCCCAAATCGATGCGATAACTGTCCAGACAAGGACAGATGCCATGCGACGTTTGGAGCCTCGGCGGGGATCGGATTGTATCCCTTCACCAAGACCGCACTCGACCACTTCTTTGAAGCGCTGAACGATAACGACAATGGCATGACCTGGAAGACGCCACGCGGTGTTTTGCAGGCGGTACTCAGCCCCAATCTACTGCAAGTCAGAGCCATCAATGATGGACAGTTCCCAACCGCGCTGACGGAAAATGCGGCTTTGGTGGCCGAAAGTCGCAATCTCGGCCGCCGCGCGACTGCCGTTCTGATGAATCAGCTTACGGAGCGCCCTGCAGACTTCGCGCGAACGCGTCGAATTATCTCCTACTGGGGAGACAAGGAGCGTGCGGATACGGTGGTGGACGCGGCCGGTGAGTTACACTTTGCCGGCGTGCCGAGATCCCTTTTTGAAGCATTCGGCCTGCCATGGGTGGGTTCCGAAGAGGGGTCCCAACCGGTACAGTCCGTTGTTCCAGCGAAACCTTTCGCGACCGCTCTCGCCTCGATGCAAGAGAACATCAGTGAGCCCGCGCAACCCAAAGTACCAGGAACACGGTCGATCCTGACAGAGAGGTCTCCCGCCCAGACACGCATTCCTCAGCCACCTTCCGCAAAGAGGTTGATTGGCAAGTCCGACCTGCAATCCCGGCTAGACGAGATACGAAACTGGGAAATCAGCGGCGAAGCGCAGAATCCTAATGTCTATAATGTCGCGATATTCGAGATCCTCTCTCAGATTGATCCCCGCCGTGTTGGCCTCGATCCCTACTCGAAAAGACGGATCCTGACCGAGCAACAGGTAAAGATCGAAGGAACCGGCCACTCACAGCGAAGCTATCTCACAATCCCGCGTGAGGAATGGCTTTGGCGCGGGCTCGAAGCCGTTGTCAGCCTGCAACTCGACGGCACAATGTCGGTCAACGATATCGCTTTCCATCGGCATTCCTTAGCAGTGCTCACAACAAGGCTGGAAG
This sequence comes from Rhizobium sp. NLR10b, assembly GCF_019685435.1. NCBI lineage: Bacteria > Pseudomonadati > Pseudomonadota > Alphaproteobacteria > Hyphomicrobiales > Rhizobiaceae > Rhizobium > Rhizobium sp. NLR10b. The sequence continues at coordinate 247,920 of NZ_JABDWV010000008.1, forward strand.
GTCTGCTTTCCGACTTTGCTGATCGCCGCCTGGGCATGGTTGAAGGCTCCAGATGGAGCCCAATTCCTCTCCTCACGCAACTTTTGGTCGCCCGCGCGTGGCTTCGGGGAACGGTGAGACCGAACGATCCGCATTTCGTGCAATTGCAAGGGATCTTGTCTGATGAGCCTCCAACTGAAAGTGATCCTGCCACTCGGTCAGCCCCATGGCAGGAGTTTCTCAACAGGACGAAGGGCTACCATGCGAATTTGCGCGAGGCTCTCCGCGCAATGATTTCGATGCCGCAGGGCGCTTCGGCGGGCTTCGGGCTAGCTGACGTTTCAAGGGTAGCAGGGCCGATCAGGCGCTTGCGTCAGACCCAAAGGTTCGATGAGCCGCCCTCGGATGCCGGAGAAACCGGCGTTTCCGAATTCGATGCTATCAGGGAGATTGCATCGCACTTTAAGCACAGCATAGGCCAGATCGTAAGGATTGAACGCCAGCAGCTCGAATCGCGAGCCACTGCTCTTCAGGAGCTATTACGGGGGAGAAGCATCGAGGCACACCTGATCAGGATTGACAGGGCGATCACGTCTGTCGCCGATCTTCTACCCCGTGCGAACCCGGAGAGTGTCGCGGCCTGGAAGGGCGAGTTTTCCAAGGCGACCGCGCGGATTGAACAGAAAGCTGACGAAACCGCGGAGAACTTCATGCTGTCGATTGCGGAGCATCGGGATGCGGGGACTGGACTTGGCCTCGAACAACTTACTCTGGCACCTTCCAAGGACTTGGGCATTTTCCTGGACGCTGCGAAAACAGGCGAACAGACCATAGGTCAACTTCTTGGACACGTTAAAGATTGCATTAAAGACGGCGGCGGATCTTTCTCACTTGCTCAAGTGCACGACGTCGGCCGCGCGGTTGCGCAGGTCCTGAATGATCATGGGAAGCGCAATGGCTGACGTCCTTGAAGAACTGGAATCACTTCTCCCTGAACTTCCGATGGCGCTCGAGCGTCGATCACTGGGAGAGAGCCTTGCTCGCGTCGCCTTGTTGTTGAACGACATCACTGCGGCGACCCAGCGCCTTTCCGATATCTGTGAGATTTCTGATATCATAAGCTTCGGCGAAGTCCCCGAAGTCGTCGAGAAAATGGATGACTTGATCGAGGAGGCCGCGCAATTGGCTTCGTTGCTCATGAATGCGAACGACGCCGCTTCCCTGCATCAGATCGAACGTGACCTGCCGCACTTCAAGTCGACAATTGGCGGTGCCCTGGGAGCGATCAAACAGCGATGGCGGACGCAGGTGGCAACAGATTACCGACCGTTCCTCTCGCTTGGACAACTGCTATCGAAAATCGATCACGGCAACTGCCTCGGCGTCCGGATGGTCAAACTGGCAGAAGACGCCAACGCAAGCTTGTCAGTAATGCAGGCCGATCAATTCAAATTAGCGGTCGCAAGGCTCATCGATACGCGGGCGCTGCTCGAATCCGAAAAAACATCATTCACCGCTGACGAGCAGGTCGATCATTTCTTGACCGGCCTGGCGCAGGGTCAGGCCAAACTCCGATCGGTATCGCCCGACGTTTTTCGTTGGCTGTCGGAGCATGATGCACTTGATCTTTTTGAGGTACGCCCGATCGCCTAGGTTTCTATGCCTGCGTACAAAGGAACCGGTGCAACAGTGTTCGGCTCGTCGAGGACTCCACCATGTTGTCGCTCATCATGTCGCTCGGTTGGTGAACGCATGCTCTGCAGCCGTCGTAGCAAAGTGACGCGTTCAGTCTCACGACCTGGTCTGCCAATCGCCCATCAGGGCTCAGGGCCTCCTCAAGAATGGCGTCTTCCAACCCCTCATAAGCCCTCAGAAGCTTGCCCAAATCACCGTCGCTCTGGTCCTTAGCTCGTGTCACAGCAGCGCTTGCCAACTCCCAGACGGTCGGTCGTCTTTGAACACGGCGCACGAACTCGGCTCTTACGTCATCAACCGCAATTGCGAGGTCATAGAGCGAGAAGCGCTCCGACCCGATGCTCTCACTTCCATAGAGCGTTCGCAGAATTGAACTCGGAATGGGCTTTCCCCTGAGCCCTAACTCTGCAGAAATTGCGGTGAGAGAACTTGGATCATACGGGTCTAATTCCCGCCAAGCTAGGTGATGTTGGCGATTGTTGAGAAAACGTTGATAGGCCGCATCTTCCTCTGCATTGGGACATCTACCAAAATCGTCGGCCCATTGATCGCGGAATTCTGCGAAGTTCGCAACGAAGGATCGAGCCGTTCCGTCGCCGAACGCGCCGGCTTCGCAAACGGTAATCTCCAGATCCTGCACCTCTTGGAATTGAATTGGTAAGCGAGCGTGAGCGATAACGCGTCTCTCGTCCCCGCCGCCGAATTGCGAAAATGATGCTTTGATCCGGTTCGTCAGACTGTGGACGATCGTGCTCTTCAGGTAGCGCCGGAAAGCGGATTCATCGTTCACCGATGAAATCGCATCCTGGAAGATCTTCTGAAAGCGCTGGTCCGAGAGCGAACTTGCAACAGCCCTGACCCGCGTTGCGGTCAGAAGCGGGTGCTGCGACAGAAGCGTTTCTCGGGTCTCCTCAAACAGGCTGTGCAGTGCCTCGGCGCCCCAAAAAGTCCGCAGGCGAATCAGTTTACGGCGCAGTTCAGGATCGGCTGCGGCACTGACAATGATTTCCGCCCCACGCATGGCCTCATAGGCGTTGACGCCTGCAAAGGTAGCCTTGCTTTCGATCAGGAAGCGAAGCATCTGGCCGGATCGCCAGCGTTTCAATTTTTCATCTTCGTTGAGTTGCGCGAGTTCTGCGTCGACGACCTTGTCGACCATCACCCTCTTCAATCGAAAGCTTACCCCCTCCGTCTGCACATGATAACCATGCAGCATCGGCCGTTTGTCGCCGGGCGCAGTGAACGTCTGCGTGAACACGACAGGATCCAGACGGGGGTCTTCGAGCTTTGCTTCCGCGTCGGCGCCCCAATAGACCTTGGCAAGAGCTAGACCGGTCCGCTGTCCGCCCACGCCGTCGCCCCGGAAATATTGGATTTGGTCAATCCAAGGCGCGAGTTGACCGACATCTATCAGCGTCGCGGAATCGTCTTGCTTCTTTACGATCGGGAAACCACGGAGAGTACTGCGCGAGTCATGCCGCACACGCTTTGCTTTGTCCGTTCCCGCAGGTGAAAGCCGCGTAACTGCCCCGTCGATGCTCCAGTCCGACTGCCAAGTTGCTCCAAACATCTGCCCTAACCTGGAGGCCGTCACACGGCCGGGTCGGAAATAATCTGGCACCAGATCCTTCAAGAGGTCCTTGGCATCATCCGGAAGCCTGGTTAGCCATTCATTTGCATCGTCGCCAAAGGGTTTGGAACGATAGCCGGTGCCGTAATCGCCAGGCGTGAACCAAGGTTCACTGCCATTTGCCGGAGGGATCCAGACCACATCCGAACCGTCATAACGTCTAGATGCGTTTCCGGGCGCCAACGTCGCAAGGCCGATGATGACGTCTTCCTGACGTTCTCCTTTTCCCGCCACGTCGACAACGACCCGTGGCAGATTGATCGTGTCGAACAAGAGCTCCGGAATCCAGTCGCAACGCGTTCGCAAGACGTTGGCCTGGTCGTCCGAATTTCGATCGTTGAGCTTTTCCAGGGCGGCTTGCCACAATGAAGCGAGCGTATCCTTGCCAAATTCCCGCCAGGCCTGTTGTCCGAAAATCATCTCAACAAAGTGAGACGCGTTTTGAAGCGCGACGGCAGAGGGGTTCCAAAAGTCGACGGGTATGCCTTCCTTTCGTTGATATCGCGACAGGGCGTCGAGCGTTGCTGCCAAAACGTGCCCACGCCTGACGAAAAAATTACCCGGGTTCATCGGGGTTTCAAAGCCCGTCGGTTCGATCATTTCGCGCGGATTTTGAAACCACCACGTATCCCGGTTCGAGTAGATCGAAAGCGTGACGGCCGTCGTCGGGCGGTCGTCGGCGCCTCGCCCGCCACGACCCTTGCGCTGAACAAAGCTCGCAAGGTTTGCAGGTGAGTAGTGCTGATAGACCATCGTTATATCCGGATCATCATATCCGACTTCCAAAGACGAGGTCGTAAAAACGATGTCGGACGAGCGGATCAAAGTTTCTACACGACCGGTCGCACCGGAGAATATCGGTTGAGAGGCGACGGCCAACGGGCTGCCTGGGAGCTTTCGCCCGCCGACCGAGGCCTGTGCCTGATCGTTTGCGGCGAAAAACCAGCATTCGCCGTTTCGAAACGAGTCGCAACCATGCGGTTCCCGGCAGCAAGCGATACGCTCGGCGCCCGTGACAGGATCGTCTGGAAATTCCGCAATTCTGAGCTTCGCCAGAGCATGGTTTTCCGCATCTTGATAGGCTGCATGCAGCCGGCGCACTTTGTCGATGGAATCAAGGAAGACGAGGCTTCGAAAACCGCCTGCTTTTCCAGTTCTTCGTCGCATGCCATGGGAAAGGCACATAATCGATTGGATGGACGTCGATGCCCCGGCAATATCCTTCCCGCGAGACTCCACCTCGGGCTGGATGAAGTAGAAGTACTCTCGGCCTTTTGGGTTACCGGACTTTTCATTCTGCCACGGTGTGATCAGATCGGCTTTGGTCGGGCGGCCGATCAATTTTGCCCAAGCCGTGCCGGGGTCACCGAGCGTCGCGCTCATCCCGATCATCAGCATCGGCTCAGAAGGGTTGTTTAACTCCACCCGGGCCGCGAGACGTTGGAACGTGTAACCGACCTGAGCGCCATGGATGTGAGAATAAAGATGTATCTCGTCGGCGATCAGAACCTTGGGCGTAAACCAATCTGGGTCGTCGCCGAAGATACGCCCATAGTTGCGGTCGTGCATCCACTGATGAAGGGAGTCCGTCGTTGGGAGAAAGAAAGCCGGTGGTGTACGTTGCAACTTCTCCTTCGACCCAATCCAGCCGTCAAAAGACCATTGGCAGGCGGTGCAACAAATCCGGTCCGCGCTCGCCCTGCCGCCATCGAGGCGGAGGGTCAGATCCGATGCGCAGTGGGGGCAGTTGAACAGTGGAAAGCTGAACTCTTTGCCGCCGAGGTCACTCCATCCAGCGGCGCGATCACGATCGTGCAGGTTCGCGAAAGTTCTGGGCACCTGGGCAATCTGTACGCCCAGCGTAAGAACCGGCATGCCTTCCTGGACATTGAACTTCGAAAGATAGCCTGCGATGCGTTGCGCCTGATTGGTCGCCAACCGAACTCGCGGATACGCCAGGATTGCTCGCACGCCGCGTTTTCCAGTCGCATAGTCCGCTGCAGCGGCAGCAATCAAGGGCAAGATTGCCGCTTCCGTCTTCCCTGATCCAGTATCGGCGGCAATCGCCAGGGCTGCGCTCTCTCGAGCGCTCCATGCGCGCGATATCGTTTCGAGACTTCTTGCCTGAAAGCCTGCGATTTCTGGATCAGTTCCCCAGAGTTCTTCGAGCATGCGATACAAAGCTTCGAGCGCGTCCGAATGGCCGTGGGCCAGCGTACCCTTGAGATCCTCGATCGTGCGTTTGAGAGGGATCTCTCGGTCCGGTTTGTTACGATCGCGCAGTTCCACCTTGAGGCTGCGGACGAGAAAGGGACGCTCGTCGGCATCATCTCTCTCAAAGCGCTGTTTAACGTATCTGATCTCACGAGCAAGTTCGGCCATGCGGGAACGGATTCTTCCGTCTCCGGCGATCATCAACCATCCATTCGCAGCTAATTTTGGCAGCGATGTTGAAACCTCCAATCGCGTGCGACCGGCGGCGTCCGCGAGGCCTGCGGTCGAGACCCATCCTTCGAAGACGCCAAAATTAATGCGCTTGGCTTCGATATCTTCCAAGACGTTCAGGAGTTCAAAATCGCGGCGGGTGAGTTCCGGTGGTTCTTCCAGCGGTGTAGCATTCTGCTCAGATGTTTTGTCGATCCATTCAAGCATCCGGGTGGTGCCGGAGATCCGCCAGGCGACAAGATGTTCGTCTTGGAGGCGGTCAATCTGAGCCTTCAGGCAATCGGTCCCTTCGCCATCCATCCAAGCGTAGGGTTTTCGGACATTGTCATAAAATGCCAGCGACCTTCCGGTGGTATTTCGGGCGATAACATCCTTCAATGTCCGTCGAACAGTTTCGATCTCCAGATCGTAAACGCGTCGGCGTTGTTCGAACGGTTTTGCTCGCCAGAAGTGCCCATAGGTTCCCGGTCGATGCTCCAATCCTATATAACCCAGCGCATGGAGCCTCGCGAGCCCAGGAAGCGGATCGTCCCGTCGGGCCAGCGCCCGCTGAATTTTCCCGATTGTTGCAGTGCCGTGCGGATCGACAAGGGAAACCTGTCGGACGGCGCTGAGGAGAAGTTCGAGATCCGGCGGGAGACTGTCATCGTCAGAACCGTCTTGGCCGTTGAGCGGCTCGAAAGGCTCTATCGCCGGACTATCTGCGAACCCCAGCGACCTGACCTCTACAGGCACACTCGGACCGGCGGCGTTCGCGATCAACGCGGTGCCTCGAACGGGCGCGTTCATGACGAATTCCCGCAAGATCTCTGCCTTGTCCATTTGCTCCTGATCTGTGGGAACGGAATCAAGAAGGCGTCGCCCGATCAGCACGACAAGTTTCTTGCGCGCGCGCGTGACAGCAACGTTCAATCGCTCTGGCGCAAATATGAAATCTGCTTCGGCGACGGCAAATTCCGGGTCGGAGACACAGTAGGAGAGAAATATCGCATCCCGTTCCTTGCCCTGGATACGGTCAACGGTTTCGACAAAGGCATCGGTTCGCAGGCGAGCAGGCAGTCCGTTGCGAAGAGCTGCGTTTTGTGCCCGGTGGGGGCTGACGATTGCCAGACGGTTTGTCCAAAAGTCTGAAGGCGGGCCACCGCTCGGATCGCGTATGGCAAGGCGCTCCGCAAGCTTCTCCGTGAGACGCGAGACAACGCTGACCTCAAACGGGCTGCTGGTCGCGGCCGTTGGGCCATCATGCAGGATCACCACAACAGGATAGTCGGGATCGAGCGCGGCAACTTCCCAGTCTTCCAGACTCTGTCGCCAATCCGGCACGTATTCAAGCCGCGATCGCGGTACCGCAGATTGATAGGCGCCGGGATAAAATTTGCTCTCGGGAAAGGCGGCCAGCGGTTGGTTAAGTCGAAATGTTTCGTCGAGCGCGAACTCTGGCACCGCGGCAGATTTGAGAAACCCATAGAGCGAGCCCCCCAATTGGCGCTCGCCCATTTTGATTTCCCGGCCCGAGCGGATCGGCGGCAGCTGACGATCGTCGCCGGCCACGATAAGCCGACCACCGAGACGAAGTCCGGCCGTTGCCATCAAACCATGGGACAAGACCATTTGAGAGGCTTCATCGATGCAAACCAAATCGAAGAGGTCGCAGGTGAACCCATCGCCGTCGCTCGCTGCGCCTAGCAGGCGGTTTAGCGTCCAGACGGACGCGCCCAGAACGAATGACTCTTTGTCGAGATCGCCAAGAGCGGCGCCAACCGTGTCGTCGCTGATCGTTTTCCGGTGTTGAACGTCCGATCGAAGGCCGTTGGCCGGACCATTGCCGAAGTAGCGAACCTCGATCTCACCCGGACAATGTTCGGAGGTGCTTTTGGCGACAGCATCGACGACATTGCCGATGGCGTTTCGTGTAAAAGCCGTCACCAGAACCCTTGCGCGAAGCCCAGCGGCTCTTCGCGCATGGATATAGCCAAGTATCAGCCAATTCAGAAGATGTGTTTTGCCGGTTCCCGGCGGACCAAGAATGAGCCCGGTCCTGACTGGAGCTAGACCTCGCCACGCGGCAACTTGCGCGGGCCTCAAGGGGTAGTGGCCGTCCTTGGAGAGATTGGGCATCGCAAATTCTGTGAGGCCGGACAGCCACACATCGGCGTCATCCGCATTTTGAGCAAATGACGCCGGATCGCGTAGGAATGAGAGAATTTGGCTGCGGATATTCACCGGTCGTCTCCCGCTGCAAGGTAGCTGAGGAACCGTGCGGCTCGATCTGTGTTCACGTCGAAAAATGCCTTGTCGACAAACCAATTGTTCCGGGCGTTCCTTTGCAGGACGCTTTGAAACACGGGTCCCTCGAAGACCGGACGGGGCATTTCCAGGTGCAATATCCCCGTCTGGAAGGATGAGGAATTTGACGGCGCTCTGATCCGGCAGGTGAATGCCGGCCAAAGAGCAGGGTTCAGGCGATTGTCTGGATCGTCGTCGGTGAGGATCAAGCCAAATTCGCCCGCGTTGAGTTCGGCACTTTGGCTCTCGATCGGCACTTCGAACTGAATGAAGACCTTACCGCCTTTTCGCTGAGCATCTCGAAAATAGAGGTTCGCAAAGCACTTTCCGGAATCGCGGCGGCGTTGTGCCGGCCGCGCCAGATTGATCAGCGCGTCGAGCATCCCTGCTCGGTTTTCGAGCAGTTCGCAGGCAAGAAGCACATCGAGATCCACGGCATTCAACGGATCGAATGTGGCTTGAAACCGGAAAGGCCTCTTGGACAAACGCAGAAGCGCCTTTCCGTTCGTCGCAGCCTGCCTGTTTTGGTCCAATGTCCAATTCGCAAGAGCCTGCAAAGCAGAAAGGCGATCCGAGACGTCTTTTCTCACATCCTCAAACGTCGTTCGGACCTCCCCGTTTTCGCGCAGATCGCGAACAACGTCGATCGACAGGAGCGATGAGAACGGCCTCTCAAATTGTGGCGCCGGCTGATAGGCGCGCGGGTCTGCACGGCCGAAAACGGCTTGTGAAACCTGACGAAGGTCATATGCAACGGTAACAGGAAGTGCCCATAACTGCTCGATGACCGTTCTCATCGCCGTTGCCGGAAGATGATGGACGCCACGAAACTCCGGCTCCGGCACGAGATCATCGGACGGAAACAGCCGCACCAAGTGAAGCAGTCCGGTGCGGATCCGCTCGTCCTCTAAGTGTCGCCCGATGGCGGTCTGGAGATTGATGACTTCGGAAGGCTCATAGAACAAGATGTGTGCGTAAACGGACCTATCATCATCACCGTCAACGGCCTCGTTATGAGCGTCGATAGCGGTCAGGTCGGCGATCAGGGCCGCCAGCACTTCGACGATGGCAGCGATTTCGTCCCGGGCTTCTCCGGACCGAACCACTTTAATGACTTCATTCCGGATCACTCCACCGTCAATGCGGCGATAGCCGAGTGCGGCTATGCGGTCATCGACCGGATCATGGTCGACCGAAATAACGAGCGCCGCGTCAATGCGGGGCGGCATGAGATAGGTATTTTGCTCTTCGGTCCGCAAGACGGAACCGCTCGCCAGGGACGCGGCTCGATTGACCAGCAATCCCGCCCGTCTCGAAAGCGACCAGCTGATTCCGGGCGCTTGCGCCAACCCCTTTGCGGTGGCGAGGTTGCCGACCGAGGTCACGCCGAGACGCTGGAGTGATCGTTTTGCTTCATGGGTCAGACCTGCAACTGCAGAGACATCCCTTGTTGAGGGAGGATTGTGGTCGTCGATTGCGGATCGACAGTGTTCTAAGAAGCTACACTGCTCACATTTGAAGTAGACATGGAAAAACGTCCGGTCGACGCCGATCCCGACCTGCTTTGAGGCGATCTCCGGAAGATGGTTGGCGCAAAAGTCATCGACCAGACGAATATACGGATCAAGTGCGAACGCTTCGATTTGCCAATTATCCGAGGCAGCGGATCCTTCGTCCTTGATACGCCAAATTTCACCAGTCCTGCTGATGGAGGTATCGGAAACCTTCATTTCCTGCAGCAAAGCCTGCAGCACGCGGGCATAAAACGCGACCTGGGTTTTGTGGAATGCCGTGGCGCGTCGGGTAGCCTTCACATCGATAATTGTCAGTTCTGTACGGCCGGGATCGCTCGCCGAAGGCGACCGACGTATCAGGTCGGCAAGATTGCGATTGAGATAGAGGCCGGTGCCTTCCAGAAAACTAACTGGTCCGCTTGGGCGCAGGTTCATCTGCGCAGCATAGGTTTCCGGACGTTTTCCTCTGAGGAAGGCACCGGTCAAAACCTCACTGAGGGCATCATCCCCGAAAGACGGCTTCAACACCTTATTTTCACGCGAAAGTCGCCGCACCACGCGCTCTTCAAACTGGTTTCCGAGGATCGCCCAAGGTTTTTCGCGCACGTCTTTCACGATGGGGATCGCCGCGAGCTCGATATCGGATGAGAGTTCGTAGCGAACCTTGCGCTCGCATCGATATTGGAACCAGGATTTGACGGTAGATGCGCTGAAGCCCTTCCCCATTCTCAACTCACGCTTGCGATTCGGTTTTGCTGTTCGCACGATGCCGACGCGCGGCCGTGGACGCAAGCGCATGCTTTCGTTACAGGATTTCCACAGTGAGCGAGAGGAGTCACCAACGGACTGATGGTATCCTTCTTAATGCATGTGGTAAATTTCTAAGGGCGAATTTGACAGATATACTAGCGTAAAATAGAAGATGACTGGATCAATCCGCAGATGAACCCAGGCAGCCACCGGACGAAAAATATCTGAAAAAATTCTGACCCGTTCGCCTAAAATCGCGCTGTGGTGGGCGGTCCGGTCACACACCGAGAAAGGGGCGAGGACTGCCAAATTCTTCTCGGCCCGCAAAGACGTATCTGTCGGAAGGAACACATTTTATGGCGATTCAAATTCCCGTCGTCAAAGGGAAGACGCTCTCGACAGAATACTGGCTTGGAAGCCTGTCGTTCTCCGCAATCTCAAAATACGTTAAACTACCGGAAAATACCGACTGGGACGATGTCTTTGGCGGCAAGGGCGAGCAAGAGGCCCAGCGAAAGCTCAACAAGACACGCGTCAACAACGAGATCGTTCCCTATCTTCTCAGAAGCGATGACGCATTCTTCTCGTCGTTGGCTCTCATTCTGGTGCCCGCCAGCGGCAAACCGCTCAAGGAAGGCCCGGATTTTAAGTTCATCCCGATGGTACCCGATAGCAAGATCGGGATGCTCGAAATCGACGAGAGCATCGATATGTTTCCGGCCGACGGTCAGCATCGCACGGCGGCAATCATCGAGGCTTTAAAGCAGGATAGGGCGCGCATGACGTCACAAGAGGTGCCTGTCGTGCTCTTGCCTTATGTCGATAAGGACAAGTTGCGTCAGCATTTCAGTGATCTCAACCTGAATGCCAAACCGGTGTCTCAGTCGATGGGTTACGCGTTCGAAAGCCGCGATCCGATCGTCATCATTACCAAACGGATTATGAGAGACGTCCCGCTCTTCGAAAAACGCGTCAACGAAATATCCAATTCGTTGGCAAGGAAGTCGCCCGACGTCATTACAATGGGCACGCTGGTGCAGGCCCATCATATTCTGCTCGAGGCCATCTACGGGCCAAAATACAAGGACGCTAAGGAGATTACCACTCTTCGCCAACGCGATCCCAACGAGGATCGGGTTGGCACCGTGGCGGCAAAGCTCCAGGATGTCTGGGAGGTCGTTATTGATAACGTCCCGGAATGGGACGATCTGATGAACGGCAAGGTTACCGCACGCGAGTTGCGTGAGGGGGATGAGGCTAAGAACACGACCGGGTATGTCTTCGCATTTGGACTTGGCTGGCAGGCTATCGCGACCGCCGCTGCCGCATTGATCAAAGATGAACGGGACGACTGGTCGGAGGATCTGGCCCACTGCCTGCGTTCTGTCGATTGGAAGAAGGGCGGTCATTGGCACGGTATCGCAATGGTTGGCGACCGGGTCAACAATACCGGCCCCAGCATCAAAGCCACCGCCGGTTACGTCTTGCGGAAGGGTGGACTCGTTGCCGGTTCCGGGGAGGTCGGCCGCCTTGTCGGTGCGGCACCACACGAGCCAAAGTAAGCTGGAGAGGCTGATCTGGACAAGAGAAGGGGCGCCCATGAGTTGCCTTCAAAGTAGGTTCCCCGCTTTGCGGTGACATCGGCCCCTGCCGGCTCCCGCCGGAAAAAGGCCAAAGCAGAAATATCACGCAATTGCGTTTGACGATTCAGCTTTCGCGCAGGCGATCCAATTCCGTCTGGTGCCGGTCGGCGAGGATTATGTCCTGTTCTGGATCAGCGAATAATCTCGATCTTCGACCTGTCTGGTCGCCGGGCGGGGATCATCCTCTGAATGAAGCAGGAAGAAAATCGCCGCATCGAACGAGCGAGCTTGGAATGTGGGCAGGCTCCCGGCTTCGAGCTCCCATTTCGGCTGAAAGCCCCCAGGTATGTAGATCGTCCGGACGCCGGCTTCATTCGCCGGTCGGATGTCGCGTGTAAGTTGGTCGCCAATCACATAGATCGATTGACCCTTCCTCGCCAGTTTCTTTACCCGCTCGAACATCCGGACCGTTTTTGGCGCTTCGAATACCCGATCAATGAACTCGCCGAGTTGGTGCGACTCGATCGTGCGGATTACCCGCTTGCGGCTTCCTTCGGTGAAAACCACCGCCGTCGCGCCAATCGAGTTGAGGTCGCGCAAACCCTTTACCACGCCCGCGAGGAGCTTTGGCTGTTTTGCGATGTTGACGAAGAAGTCGCTCTCCACCTTGGCCACCACAGCACGGTCGAGACCCGAATCCGGACCATTGCTCCAGGCACGGCGCACAGCCTCTTGAAAATCGACGCCCCGTAGCCCGAGCGTCAACGCATCGATCAGCAGGCGGGGAGGGTAGCGAAGTCCAAGATGATGCCTTTGGGCCAATTCCTGATCGAATGTCCGGACGAACTCTAGGCGGTCGGCCTTAGGACCAGTTAGATTGGCGGCATGCTCGACAGCGTCCAGAAGACCCAATTGAGCTTCGGCAAAAACGCCATCCGTGTCCCAGAGGGTATTGTCCGCATCAATCAAGACCAGCGGTCTCGCGCGACCCGTGTCAGGGCGAGGTGTTGCAAGGCTGGCCGTTTGCTGCCGTGGAGACATTGTTTCCACCAGTGATGCACACCGAGGAGATCGGCGTTTCTATTCGAATCACCGGATTAGACTCCTTTTTTACCGGCTGCACAAAGGCAAATACGAAAGCCGTTACGATAATCCAAAAGAATAGGGTCTTGATCGCCCAGGACTGGATTCGCTGCGCCGGCTCTAGAAACCTCACTTTATCAGCGACCTTGGCGGCGATCAGATAGGTTTCGACGATATAGTTTCTAAGGTATTCCGTGCGCAGTTCCGGTGCGACTTTTTTCGGATCGGCGGGATCAACGAAGGCTTTTGCCCACCGGTTTGGTTGAGTGCGCGAGATCCCCATCCAAAAGAGCATCGAGACCGGAGGCTTGTCCTTCGCTGCTGCTCTTGGATAGCGGAAGCGAGCCCTGATCGCATGAAACGTCACCAGGGCTCCGGACGTGGCGAGCAAGGCAAACGCTGCGAAGAGCAGATAACTGGCGAGAACCAGGACGCTGTTGATTGCTGACCATTTATCCGCCCACGAGATGATCGAGAGCGGATAGCCATCCGCGAGCCGATTGAAGGCAAGTCCGGAGAACGCGGACATGAAGGTCAAGATGGTGAGCAGACGCGTCGCTTTTCCGTCCTGATAGTCGGTCTGGGCAGTGACTTCGTCGAGAGACTCGCGAGCGACCTTCAACGCAGCCTCAAGGGAGACTTTGTCAGGCGCCAACTGATTGACCTCGGCACCGATTGCTTCGATCGCTTCCTTGTCGGTAAGCGTCCGGAGCTTGCCGGGGGCGCGATTGTCGTCGGCTCGAGGAAAGAAGGAGATAGACTTACCCCAAATGGCCTCAAAAACGGCCTGGATGCATCCCAATTTATCCTCGGCCTCTGTCGTCATGCTGCCATCAGCCCCAATCGCCGGTCTCGGTTGCGGATCCAGAATAGTATTGGAAGCGCCAATACAACCATGATCAATTTCCCTAGAACCTGTCCAGCCAGAAAATCAAGCGAACCGAATGCCAGCCAAAGAAACATCACGCTGTCGACGACGAGGCCGACAATGCTGCTTGCAAAGGCCGCTTTGACCAGGCCCTTTTTCTGGAGAGGCGTGAACACCAGTAGGTCAGCAAACTCGGAGGTAAGGAAGGCGCTTGCAGAGGCCAGCGCCAAAGACGGCGCCGTGAAGGTCGTCGACAGGAAAGCGCCAACAACGATCGCCCCAAGCGACCACAAAAGGCCGAGGCGACGCTGCACCAGGTCACGCAGAACGAGCGCGAGACCGACAAGCAAGACACCGCTTGGTGCCGTCAGACCAAGGCCGACGGGGATCAGGCAGGGACCGTCCGGCACGCAGATCGTGCCAATATGGCCGATCATATAATTGGCGAGCGGGATACAGGCGGCGAAGCCAGCCAGAAAAATCCCACCCTCTATCCATTGTCGGTTCCGCGTATTCATCCCGCTCTCCATTTCACACTTCTTCCGCGATGAACTTTTCATAGCCTTTCGCCCGCAGGTCGCAGGCCGGGCATAAGCCGCAGCCGTAACCCCAATCATGAAACTCGCCACGCTCGCCAAGATAGCAGGTGTGGCTGTCCTCAACGATCACATCCACCAGCGGCCGGCCGCCGAGATCCTTGGCCAACTGCCAGGTCTGCGTTTTGTCGATCCACATCAGGGGTGTGTCGAGCACGAACCGCTTTTCCATTCCGATATTAAGTGTCACCTGCAAGGCCTTGATCGTATCGTCGCGGCAATCGGGATAGCCGGAATAATCGGTCTCACACATGCCGCCGACGATATGCTTCAGATCGCGCCGATATGCCAAAGCCGCGGCAAAGGTCAGGAAGATCAAATTACGGCCCGGCACGAACGTGTTCGGAAGTCCAGATTCGGCAATCTCGATCTGCATGCCACTCGTCAGCGCAGTGTCCGAGATCTCACCGAGTGCGGCGAGCGAGATCGTGTGATCATCCCCAAGGCGGTCCGCCCAGACTGGATTGAGCGCGCTGATTTTAGCGCGCAGCGTGTCTCGGCATTCCAGTTCGATCCGATGGCGCTGACCATAGTCGAAGCCGACAGTCTCTACGCGCTCAAAGCGATCGAGAGCCCAGGCAAGGCACGTCGTTGAGTCTTGGCCGCCCGAGAAAAGCACCAGTGCAGTCGTCGACATCGCACGCTCCCTGTTTAATCGCCTTCATACTCCGCCCAGCAGGACGGTGTTTCGAACACTTTCACCGAATTCAACTCATCGAGCAGCGGCTTGACCTTTTGCCAGATCCAGACCGCGATATTCTCGGCCGTCGGGTTTTCGAGGCCGTCGATATCGTTGAGTGTATGATGATCGAGTTGCTCGAGAACTGGCCCGAAGACTTTCTCCACATCAAAGAAGTCGATCACGAAACCGGTCTGTGGATCGACGGCCCCTTTCAGTTGCAGTTCGACCCGGTAGGAATGCCCATGCATGCGATGGCACTTGTGCGTCGAGGGCACGTGCGGCAGTCGGTGGGCGGCCTCGAATGTGAATGCTTGGGTGATTTTCATGGGATCCCGATCATTTTGTGTGTCTGTAGGCTGAGCCGCCAGCGGGGGTTTTCAAGGCAAAACGCCGTCACCGCTGCGATGTTTTCGACCCGGTCTGGCCCGTCCATGGGCTGTAGGAAGTAATGCTCGAAGGTGACCTCGGGCAGATCGTCGGGAAGCAACTCCGCCTGGGGGTAGACGAGCTTCAATTCGTTTCCGGATCTGAGATTGAGCGGCGCGCCGGCCTTCGGACTGACGCAGATCCAATCGACGCCCCTTGGGGATTCGATTGTTCCATTCGTCTCGATCGCGATCTCAAACCCGTGTTCGTGAACCGCGGCAATTAGGACGTCATCGAGTTGAAGAAGAGGCTCGCCGCCGGTGAAGACGACATAGCGCCGGTTCGTCACGCTCCCCCATGTCCGGGCGATTGCCGATGCCAGTTCCGCCGCGTCGCGGAACTTGCCGCCGCCCTCGCCATCCGTGCCGATAAAGTCAGTGTCGCAGAACTGGCAAACCGCTTTATGCCGATCCTCTTCGCGACCGGACCACAGATTGCAGCCGGCGAACCGGCAAAATACCGCAGTGCGCCCGGCTTGGGCGCCTTCGCCTTGTAGCGTCTTGAACAGTTCCTTGACTGCGTAGATCATGACATCCCCGCGACCTTCTGAACTTGGTCTGCAGATCCGTTTTGCCCGTGGCTGCGCCGCCGCCTTACGTCCGCCCGGACAAGGCCGACGAGATATTGCGCCAGCGTGACGATGTCTCGGTTGACGTTCTGCACGGACTTCCAGTGGCGCTTGTCGTTCTCTGCGAAGTTCCATTCGCCCGAAGTCCAAGCTGTGTTGTCGACCAGGCAGGCGAGCCCTTTTGCAAAGTCGTCGAAGGTTCGCGCGCCATCGAGAAGAACGAGGATTTCCATCACGTAGCCGAGTGCCATGATGCCGGCACCATGAACGAGCCTCGATGTCTTCGGCGTGTGGTTCTTCCATTCGTCCTTAAAGACGTATTGAACGGCCTTGTAGAAGTCGCTGATCAGCTTGAAGCATAGATCCGCACCGTCAGGTTCGCGGATCAGTTCGCGCATAACGCCGTCGCTCAAAGAGTTGATGATCACACGCTGGATCGCCGTGTCTCTGATCAGCCCGCCCGGGTTGGTGTGCTGATAGATCTGTCCCTTCAGCGATGAGGCCTCGTCGTAATTTAAGCGCGCTGCGATATCTGCGGCAACCGAACGGTCGCCCAGACGGCGCGGCAGGCCGGTCACCGTCGGAAGCAGTTCATAGATCAGCGACTTCGGAAGAGGCCGCGTATTGTTAATCAGCACAAACTGCCGACGCAGTTCCTCGTCGTCGCGGCAAAGAATCGCCGAAACGAACACCTGAAAATCCTTCTCATGGACCTGGCCGAGCGCCGTCAAACGTTGCTGACCATCGACGACCATGCCCGGAGCCCCGGATGCGATGTCGATCTCGACCATGCAGCGCCCGTCTGCACCCTGGCCGCTAATTTCGACATTGGTTGTGAAAGCGACGACGATCGGGTTTGGAAGGATCGCCTCCGGCTTTTCCAGATAGTCCCGTATTTCTCTGATATGGCCCGCAATCTGCGGACGCTGAAAACCGCTCAAGCCGCCTTCGGCATCGCGCGCCACCCGTTCGATGACGGCAAATTTATGCAGGTCAGACGCTAGCGCTGCAAACGAAAGAACTGTGTGCGCTTCGCTCTGTCTGGCTCTGATTGCTGGAAATTTCAGTATCGTCATTTCGCCCACTGTTACTCGGGAGTTGGTCGACTAGGGTGTCGTAGACACCCAGATTGTGTATGCCACGTCTTTTGTTTCGGTTGCTGGCACGGAAGATGACAACCTCGATCGACAGCGCAGAACAGATCGGACACGAGCACCGTTTCCAAGGCTTGTCAGTCAAGGTGCGCTTATACTTCTCGCGCAGGTCCTTGACCGCCTTCGCCCCCGGCAATTCGTCGATCGTCGCGCCGATGACCGCTGGGGTCGCGTAGGCGAGGACCGTATCGAGCGTCGCCTCGAGTTCCGCCTCGCCCCGATCATATGATCGAAGTGCGCCAAGAGCGCTCTTTTCCATCGAGACGAGTTGCTCCTGATTGAGCACGCCGCGCTTGGCGAGACGCATGAGTTTCGGATTCTCAAGCGCCTGCGGCACCCGGATCGCGGTATAGTAGTCGAGCTTGCCCGTTTTTGTCGGCAGGTAATAATTGGCTTTGGCGTCCTTGAACGCGCGGATCAGTGGCGAGGTCGTGTCAAAACTCGTAATGTTGAACGAGCCGAAGGTATCGATCTCGTCGGCCTTCGCGAAACCAAGGATGTGAAGCCGCGTATGTTCCGGAATGACGTCGCGGATTGCCACTAGGCATGCCTTGATCTGCGATGCCTTTAGGGGAACGGTACCACCAAGCGCCAGGTAGTCGTAACCCATGGCAACCAACCGGCGGGCGCCCTCGGCCATGCTCCCCGGCGACCATCCTTGAATGACGCCCATCGGCGTGAAGCGGTTCGACATATGCTGGGTCGCCGTGCGAAATGCGGACGCATTTTCGAGCGTGATTTCAAAGCGGCGTCGCGCTTCCTCAGTTCCGCCCTCGAAGCCTTTGAGGCTTTCGTCAAAGTCGAAGATAATATGGTCGACCGAGCAGCCGTGGGTGAAGCGCGCGTCGTCATAAAATTCAGCAGTGTCCTCAGGCGTATAAGGCGGCTTGTCTTCCTTGTGGTAGGTGAAGGCGCCGCAGTCCCCGAAGATTGGAAGACTGGCGAATTGCGGTTTGTCCAGGCGCAGGAATTCCCGTGCCCCCACGCGGCGGAAGCGCATCGCTTGAGCTTCAGTGTATTTTCCTCCGACAACCGCACCGCCAACGATGCCGCGCGAGACGAGCATCCCTTTATACGGCGCATAGCCCATGATTTCATGGGGGTAGGCATCATCCCAGTAGGGCGTGCGGCCTTCAGAGTATCGATCTCTGATGAAGTCGTAACCTGGATCGACATGATCGAGACTGTCGGCAAAAATGAACTTCATCGTGTCGGCCTCGATAGTCTGCGGTCGAGTTGCATGAGGTGATCGGCAAGCAAGCGGTTGTGCTGCGGTGTCCCCTGGATCTCGTTCCACTGCAGGCCGAGACCTTCCCACGTCCCTTCTGTCCAGGCGCAAAGGGGCGCGATCCGCTGCAGCGCCTCCCTGACTTCGGTTTCCGGTGTCGCCGAGCTGTCGGCGCGCAACATGACCTGATCCATCAACGCGCCCATCGCCTTGATGCCGGCGGAGTGCATCAGTCGGCTTTCGGTCGGCTGCTTGCCCCAGGCGTCCGGAAAAACATCTCGGACGGCCGACCAATAGAGGACTAGGCTCTCATACATTGCATCAGGGTTAGAGGCGTCCGCGGCAAGCTTATATTGGCTCAGCGCGCCATACGGACCCTTAAGGTTCTGCTTGATTGCGGCGATCAAGGCCGTGTCGTTAACGACGCTCTGCTCGTTGCCGGCGTCAGAAGCACGTCGGATGAGGCGATAGAAGGGCGATTTTTGTTGTCTGTTGAGAAGGTTGCAAAGCTCGCTCGGGAGGCGATTAGCCGCCAGATCCTTCGGCAGCAGAGAGCCGACTTCTGGAAGGAGTTCGTTGATCAGCCGGACATCCAAGGCTTTGACCTTGTTGACCAGAATAAATTGCTCGCGATGGACCTGCACGTCCTGAGACACGAAGCCAACGACTGGAACTGGAAATCGACTATCTTTCGCTTTCGCCAGTGCAAGGGAACGTTGCTGGCCATCGACGATCCAGGCAGCCCGCTCGCCGTCTTTTCTCAGGGGAATATTCAGTGTTCCAGATTGGCCAACCTCCGTCAGCCCTTTGGGCTTTGGACCACGCGAGACGTCGAACGATACATCGGAGGAGAGGGCGAGCGTGATCGCGTTCGGAAATAGGACCGGGCCGCTGTCCAAAAATTCCACAATCGCTTTGACGTGGCTTCGAATCTCTTTCCGTTGAAAGCCCTTCAGATCTTTTTCATCGCGATGGATCCGGCTGATGTCAGCAATACGTGTCAGATCGGAGCCATGCAGGAAGAAGGCGTAGACATCCACCCCGTCCCCCTGTTGGGTTCTGACGGCCCGAACCATGAGAGTGTCGTGGACGCCCGTCATCGGGCCCTCTCTTCGCGTATCTCGGCAGCCAATCGTGAAAACCGCTTTTGCTCGCAGGCAATGTTTAACTCGTCCCGCAGAATTCGAAGAAGCTTTGTTGAGCGTCCGCCGGCGCGCGTCCATTGATCCCGGACGACCGACTTTAATTCCGCATCGGACATACGAGCACCAGCTTTCGCAACCGGGCGTGTCCAGGTCGACAAGGCGGCTTCCACCAGTTCACGGTGGGTTTCGGCTGTCGCATGGGGAGCCCTTAGCAGGATTTCCTCGACGAAATGGCGAACAGATCGAGAGGCAAAATCTGATTTGGTGCCGGGCAGTGGACTTTGGGGGCCGTCGAAACGGTCATCATAGGGAAGACGCGCGAGTTCCAGTCGCAGATCCAGGTCGGGCGCGTCGCGACCGCCAACGATCCTGATCCTGTCGCATGCTTCGTCGGTGAGGGATGAAAGCGCTGGAGCAATCATGCGAAGATAAGGGGAGGGCAGCGCAAGCACGATGAGACTGTCTAGCCGGTCAAACACTTCCTGAAGCGTTTGGGTGCCGCCGAGCGCCGTCCACCAGTCGGCTTCCGAGCGACTGTCCACGATTTTGTCCAGAACGCAATCTGGGCTGCCTTTTGACACGGTCAGATTGTAAGACGGCACCTCATCGTTCCCATGCACCAGCCCAAGCCCCGCTGAGACGATGTATAAGGCCGCTTGCGCTGCTTGTGCCGCCTTCGTCGCCTCGACAAACGATCGACCGCTGTAAAGTTCCCGGGCACGTCCGACGGAGCGAGCCTTCTTGCGCCGAGCGTTCCACGCCGCAGCGACGTCCTCTAGGGCGCCTTTGGGTAAATCGCGGGCGCACAGGAACGGATTGTGGGTAACCCGCTTTCTTTGCGTGCAGGCGGTGAGGATTACGGGCATAATGGGCGTCTCTGTGGGGTGTCACCCATTTACTGGAGCAACCGATGTTAGAAGTGCAGATAACTGCGCCGCGGCATTCGGGTCAATATAGAAACTGCACTCGCCATTACGTGTCCCCCAAAAACTGCGCGCTGAGTTGCAACTCTCTGCAATTTTGGCTTGGATATCGAAATCTTGTTGATGCGTCGCTCTGGGCGTGTCGCTTGTCTGGACGGCTGCTCTCCTGGGAAGAACAGATAGGTTCCTTCCTTGAGCGGACTCCTCTGCGGGAGGTGGCCGTGCGGAGGCAGAAAACGTGTCTTCCATGATCGTCATCTGGCCTGATGCTACTGTCGCTTCATCTTTTAAGCAGTGCCCACCGGATCGACGCGCCAGTCGCCGGCATTGGCGGCCTTCATCGGCCTGCTCGACAATGTCTGGCCTGTGGCGCTTGCCTTCTCCGCCAGTATCGCCTTCATCTCCTCGTCCAGCCTTGCCGCCGTAGTCCTGATACTGTCGCTCGCATCGACCAGCGTCCTGTAGGCCGGCCTGGTCATCGTGCTCGTTCTCGGTGCCAACCTCGGCAGCGCAATCCCGCCATGTCATCGCCTCACTTTCGGGGCGCGCCTCCGCAAAACGCGTTGCGTTGGCAACCTGATCGTGCGGACCGCCGGCTGCATAATCGCACTGCCGCTTGCAGGCTATGGCGCCGAACTTCTGGAGATGCTGCCGCTGGCGCCCGCTAAGCTGCCGGTCGACGCCCATCTCAGCTTCAACCTCATTCTTGCGGCGCTCGCCTGGCCATTCTCACGCCTTTTGTCGCGGCTGATGCTGCGGCTCGTTCCGGAGGAAGCCCGGACCGACAAGGTGCCGATATATCTGGACGGCCGGGAATCTTGACGCCGGTTTGTCGCCCTTGCCAGCGCCACCCGCGAGATCCTCGGCGTCGTCGACATCATCGAACGCATGCTGATGCGCGCCTCCGAAGCCTTCGAATGCAACGATCCGTCCAGGCTGAAGGAAGTTCCCGCGCTCGAAAGCCAAGTCGATAGCCTGCAGCAGGAGAGAAGATCTACCTTTCCAAGCTCGGCTGCGAAGGTCTCAGCGAAGAGAACGGCCGTCGCTCGATCGTCATCATCGACTAGGTCATCAACCTCGAGGATATCGACGTATTGAAAAGGACTGCTTCCGCAGGGCGCCAAGAAGGCCTAGCTCGCCTTGAACTTCTCTGACGAGTGGTACGAGGAACTGAAGCAGCTCTTCGACCCTACCCTCAACAACCTGCGCGTCGCCCAAATGATTTTCATCACGCGTGACTTCAATCTCGCCAAACAACTAGTGCAGGTGAAGGTCGAGGTGCGAAGGATGGAAAAGCAGTCGGCAGAAAGCCATCTGGAACGCTTGCGCGACGGCCGCGCCGACAGCCTGCAGAAAAGCGCGCTGCATCTCGACATATTGCGCGACCTCAAGCGCACCAACCCCCACATCGTCTCCGTCGCACATCCGATCCTCGACGAAAGCGGTCTCCTCACCGAGAGCAGGCTTCGCAATGCAGTTGATGATCGGCCACGAACGACGCTTGCCGCGTTGAGCACCGTCACCGCCCAAATCCTGGGGGAGAAGCCATCAGCCAGTACGCGGCGATTTGCGTGCGCAATCCCCCAACGGTGTCGAGATCTTGCTGATCACCAGCCGCGACGGCGATCGCTGGGTCAATCCCAAAGGTTGGGGGATGGCGACGAGGAAGCCCCATCACGTCGCGGCCCAGAAGCTTGGGAAGAGGCCGGCGTAGTCGGCAAGGTCAAGAAGAAACCTATCGACTTCTACACATACATCAAGAGGCTGCGCAATGGCGATTTGGTTCCCTCGCTCGTTCAAGTCCACCTGCTGACCGTTCTCAGCCAGAAGTTTCCCGAAGGCGGTCAGAGGACCCAACGATGGTTTTCACCGCATGACGCGGCAGGTATGGTCGATGAACCCGAACTTGGGTCTCTGCTGAAACGTGCCAGTGCTTTCGCGCAGGCGTAACGCCCTCAGTGGCCGCTTCGGCCAAGCTGGCGTCAGTCCTTAGACAGGCATCTCCAAGTGAAGGTTCCCATGGGAAAGGATCCGTCGTCGTAGTTCTTCTGGCCTGAGCCGGATTGATTTACCTGGGTGTCCTGCCCGAAACCATCAAGGAATATTGACTGCAACCCGACTGGGCCTGTTAAATATGCGCCTCCAGATCCCCAACTGGAGACAGCGCCTCCGCTGCTGCCCCATTGGGACTGATCGTCAGGTTTCCAACTATCCTGGAAAGGAATGGCACTGTCGACGATTGTGAGATTGGCTTGCGATCCGTCGGATGCAGTCAGTTGGACGCGATAATCCGTGCTCATATCGAAAACCTTTCGCAGCGGGTGTAGCAACGTTCAAAGTATTGCGGCGTAAACGTCATCAATTTCCAAGCGCAGGAAATCTGCTATATTTATAGCTGCGTATTCTCAACTTTACAACCCGGGTTTTTGTCGAGATTGCGAGGTCGCGATGCTACCGAAAGGCTGACCAATCTACATCCGCATTATCGCCGCCGGTGCCAAACGTCTTCACCAATGCCAAGCTTCATGACCGGATCTTCACTTCGTTCCTTGAAGCTGAAGTCGCGGATTTTCATTGAGACCGAGTGAGATCGTCCCGGCGCTCTTCGAGGTGCTTAAAATAGTATATTAGTCATCCTTGACATGCGCCTCTGGGAGGATCATCTAATTTAAAGTCCTACGGTCGAGGAAAAGGGCCATGCTGAAGAAAATTCTGGTACTGATCAAGAAAGACTTGAGTACACTGGCAAGGAAGTTGTCCGACTTCATTTCGGGCAAAAAGCACCCTTTGCGGCACTGACAAGTACGGAATAATTTTGGTTGAAGCCCTGTATTTGGTGCGGCGGTTTAGCCATGCTGCTTGCCTTTTCGACAAAGGCTTTGGCGTTTTCCTGGTGAAAGGATGCGACGTCATCACAAAGTATCTCAGGTAGAGCCGTACCGGCGGCCAGGCCTTCAAAAACATCGTCATAGGCGTTCAATTTCGAGAAGATCGACCATCTAACCTTGGTTGCTTCGTCAACCGTAAGCGCTTGCGCAGTTCTTGGGCCACTACCCAAACATCTCATCAATGCCTCAGTCGCCGCGGGTTCCGCGTATATCATCTCCGCGTTGTGTTGTTGGAATAAGCGCCCGTAGGAATCCGGGCCGAGTTGATTGGCGAACGACAGACACTCGTTTGAGGTTGGATTGGCATTCGATTCGACTGCAAACCCTGTCGCTAGCGCATTCGAATTGGCAGCCTTGCTGTAGATGTTTGCGTAATAGGCAAATACTGCGCTGATAATAGCGACGACAAGCCCGAGATGGCGACCACAAGAGCCCAAAAATCAAACTTTGCGAACGACAATTCGGCCCCTCTCGGAGAGGTTAAATCTATTCAGAAAGTATCTCTGGAAGAACAGCAAAGTCAATTGCCTGTATTGCAGCACCGGCACCTCTCTCGACTGCTTGCCGAATAAGCGAAGTGCTTCGTTGTCGGCGCGATAGAGCGCGGCCAAGGAACCGCGGCCTCGCTGAGAAAACGCAGTGCTGGCGTTATGGTTTTTCGATCCTTATTCTGGACCGAGGCTCCGAGCCTTCGCCATTTTTCGATGGGCTTGAATGGAGGGAGATTGGATGATTCGAGGCGCGATTTATATCGACGATTCCGGGAACCCAGGCGCGGAGTCGGGTTCGGACTTTCTGCCGTCGGCCCGCAAATCCTGGACGGCAGTCATCGTGCCATCTGTGATCGCCGCGCGCGTCCAGGCGGGAATGGATATTTTCCTGAATGGCGTGCGCGACGAATTCGGGGTTGCCGAGTTGCACTTCACGGAGATCTTCAGCAACAAGGGCGCGTGGAGGCGGGTTTCGGTTCAAAGACGCGCCGAGGTCATCAAACTCATGGCAGTTGTGATGGCCAAGCTCGGCCTTCCCATCGGTGAGGGGTCGCACGGGCGATTGGGACCTCGAAGATATTTCGCACCTGGGGCTTTTAATGTTGTGCTCGGAGGTCTCTCGCCATATCCGCACCATGGCAGGCGATAGCCCGCATGACTTCAATCTGCCATTTCCACTCTACATCGATGAAGGCATGATGCCTGCGGGAGGCGAGCGAATCCTTCCGAATTGGGGAGACGTGATTGAGGGTCCCAAGGCGTGCTTCCGCAACTCTGCCGACGTTGCCGGCCTCCAGTTGGCAGATTTCGCTGCCTTCGTCATAAACAGATCCCAATGGATATCTGCCACGAGGACACCCGGGCCGATCAGTCATGCTGAAGAAGTGATCCTACGAGCGGCCGCCGGGCTGAACATAATCAACCTTCCATTCCATAGGGTCGCGCCGGAGGAGTTCGGTCGAGAAGCCTATGAGGAGAGACTTGTTGCTGACCGGATTGCCAAGGGGCTGACGCCACGACCATCGAAGCGAATTTGAACCCGCGGTCGTGGTGGGTATCCGGTGCAGTCACGCTGCTTGGCAGTGCCTCACCGCCCGAGTTGTCGGTCAAAACCGCCGAAGCTCTAATCGCCGGATGAAAATTCAGTGGCTGGTCAACGCATCGAAACTTCCTCCGGACGATCGATTTTCTGGCCCGGTGGGGGCTGATACTAGTACTATAGCGGCTAGTCGACATCCGCTTCAGCCAGGGATTTCCAACATCGCTGGTCTGAGATCTTTCCCTAGCTTGTTGCTAGCGTGTTCACGTTCTGGGCCATGAATATCGCATAATGGATCGATTGGAAATGGCTGTGTGCCAACGAATGGAAAAATCACCAATCGCCAAACATATCGAGACAGGAAGGGGATGCAGTGCGTCAGCTCGCGCTCCTCCCGACCGAGCCACCGCCGTCAACGAACAGAATCTGTCCGGTGATGAAGCCTGCGTCTTCAGAAAGAAGGAAGTCGATAGCTGCCGCAATTTCTTCTGGTCTGCCGAGACGGCGCATAGGAATCATCGAAAGGAAACGTCCTTCGGCAACGCTCCCGACGGGCGTGTTGCGGCGGAACATTTCAGTTTCGGCGGGGCCCGGTGCGACGGCGTTAACAGTTATTCCGCTGCTTGCAAGCTCTATTGCCCAGGTACGCGTAAGGCTGTTTACCGCAGCCTTCGCAGCTGCATACCCGCTGCGAAGTGGCGTCCCGGTCGTCACCATGCTGCTGACGTTTACGATTCTGCCCCAGCCTTTTGCCTTCATTGTCGGCAGAAGAGCCTGCACGGTCTGGATCGTTGGATGCAAGTTGATACGAAGCATGTCCTCCAAATCAAGAAGGTCGATTTCACCCACCGCGTGAAGGCGTGCCAATCCGACATTGTTGACCACGCCATCGAAGGAGTAGAGTTGCGCTAATTCCCTGAATGCTTCCTCTGACGCCTCTGTATCGTTGAGATCAACCGAGACCAAAGTACCAGGGAAGTCAGGATCCTTTCCGCGTGCAATGCCGACCACATGGTGGCCTGCGGAGGCGAGGCGATTTGAAAGTGCGCGACCGATGCCCTTGCTTGCACCAGTCACCAGGAAAATTCGTTCAGTCATGTCTGTACCTGTCATCGTAAAAATCACGTGATTGCGGAACCGTTTGAGGGGCGCACCTGAGGATTCTGCAGATGGTTTATGCGGCGAGGTTGCCGTCTGGTCGTCCTCCGGAGCCGGTAGAACGCGGTGACGAAATCCGCCCCGACGTCTGCCTCCCGTCGGGATTTCGTGAGATGCAGTTGCAACGGAAGGCCCCCTGGTGTCCGCTGACGCTTCTGCCTCACGCTCCAGGAAGGTTTCAGTGTTCCCAGTGCGAATGGCAGATAACCGAGCACATATTAACCCGCTTGAACTGCGGATCCCTTGCGGCAAGGAAATCGTCGTTGAAGGTTCCGAAGGTGGTTTCGGGTCTGTGTTTCATGCCTTGGTAGAACGCGTCGATGATCCCGGCCTTGAAGTCGGCTTCACGAGGAAACGCGGTGACGACCGCATTACGCTGCGCCTCTGTGTAATGTTCGAATCCTCTCCCGGCGACGTCCATCCCGGCTCCAGCCTGGAGCAGCGCAATTTCTGGACGCATGAACTCTGGAATTCCGGGCGTCGTATGCAAGGCGACCGCGTTCCACACCGTTTCGATGTCGCCCTCCGAGATGCCGCGCGCATGCAGGAAGTCGCGCGCGGCATTTGCCCCATCCACTTCGAAGCGAAGGCGGCTTTTTGCAAACTGCGCCGTTAGTCCCAGATCATGGAACATGGAGGCGACGAAGAGCAGTTCGGGATCGTAGACGAGCCGCTTGCTTTTCCCGCTCATGGCTCCCCAGAAGTAGACGCGACACGAATGGTGAAAGAGCAGCTCGCTCTCCGTGTCGCGTATAAGCTGGGTCACATCCCCTGCCAGCTTGCTGTCAGGAATGCGTATACCGGCTATCTCCAGTGGGATCATGGCTCGCTCCATTCACTGGTTGGTTGGAACCGGCCGTCGGCCGATTTACCGCACTGCCTGCGGCGTGTTGCGAAAGCTGATGGCCATGCGATTATAGCTGTTCATCAGGCTGATCGCGATGGTGAGGTCGACAAGCTGCTTCTCGTCGAAGACCTTCCGCGCTGCCAGATAGGCGCTGTCAGGCACGCCAGTCTGTGCGACGAGGGTGACGCTCTCCGCCCACGCGAGAGCCGCACGCTCCGTCTCGGAGAATAGGTTGCCGCCCTCTTCCCAGGCCTGCAAGAGGGCCAACTTCTCTATGTTGACGCCTCGCTTGATAAGCTCGCGGGTGTGCATGTCGAGGCAGTAGGCACAGTTGTTGATCTGCGATACGCGCAGATAGACGAGGTCGACGAGTTCTCCCGGTAAGCCGCTTTGGGTGACGTAGCCATAGACCCCGCCGAGTGCCTTCGCTCCATTTGGTGCGATCTGGTTGTAATCAAGCCTCTGTGTCATGTCGGTTCTCCTTAGTTTTGCGTCACTGGGAAAGTGAGCCTTGTTTCGCTGGCATCGGTGATGAAGACGGCAAGCAGTCTGGCTGGCTCCGTCGAGCTCGCGTTGCGGCTGACGGAATGAACTGTGTCAGGCGGCTCCGACCAGCCTTCTCCGGCCTTGTAGATGCGAGCCGGGCCGTCGTTGACCTTCGACTCGACCCGGCCGGAAAGGACGTAGGCATAGATGAAGGCCGACTTGGCATGGGTATGCGGCTTGGAAGCCGCACCGGGCTCGTAGTCGACTTCGACTGCGACAAGCGACTTACCCGGTACGTTGGGGATGGCTTCCCGGAGCCTGGGGGTGACCGTCTCGGACCGCGGATCATGCGCCGATGCCTGCGACGCCATGATCCAGGACATTGCCGCGACGGCGACGGGCAACAGGTTTTTCATCTTCATGAGTGTGCTCCTTTCGATGGCCTGAAGATGCCGCTGCCGTGGCATAAAAAAAAGAACCAAGAACATGCAGAAACAGTGTACCATGAACCCATGGGGACCAAGCTTAGCCTTTCCATCGACCGCTCCGCATCGACATCGCTCTCGGAACAGATTCACTCCGGAATCAGGAAGGCGATCGAGGACGGCGTCCTGGAACAGGGAGCGCGCTTGCCTTCCTGGCAGGATCTTTCGGCCGAGCTTGGGGTTGCGCGCGGAACCGTCCGGGTCGCCTATGACAGGCTTGCTGCAGCGCAGCTGATCGAGGCTTCAAGGGCGGCGGGCACCCGCGTGGCGCAGCGGCCAGGTGCCGTTGCGGATATGCAGACGCGGGTAGATCCAGGTGCGTTCATGCAAATGTATCTGGAAATGACGCAGGGACCCGCGTTCTTCCAAATGGGCGTCCCTGCGACCGACGTCTTTCCCGCAACATTGTTTGCCCGTCTGTATGGCCAGGCCGTGCGAGCCGGTGCGAGCGCGCCGCTGCTCTACCCGGATCCGCGTGGGGAGCTAGAGCTGAGACGCGAGATCGCCTCCTTTCTGGCCATAGCCCGTGGCATGAACTGTTCGCCGGACCAGGTGATGGTGACCAATGGATATGCTGCAGGTCTGGGGCTTGCACTCGGCGCCCTAAAGCTGGCCGGACATCCCGCTTGGCTGGAGGAGCCTAGCTTTCCCTGGTCGAGAAGAGGCGTCGAACTGGCCGGTCTCTCAGTCGCACCGATCCCGGTCGATGCGCAGGGCATCGACGTGGAACACGGTATGCGCTCATGCCCCGGCGCGAAGCTCGCGGTTGTCACGCCGGGACAGCAGGCACCTCTGGGCCATACCTTGTCCCTGGGACGCCGTCTGCTTCTGCTCGACTGGGCAGCGGCGAATGGTGCATGGATTGTGGAAGACGACTACCTGAGCGAACTGCAGCTGACAGGCAGGGCAGCCCCCGCTCTTGCCTCGCTGGATCGAGCCGGGCGTGTCATCCACATCGGCTCTTTCAGCAAGACCATTAGCCCGGCGCTCAGGCTCGGCTTCGTCATCGTACCCCATGCACTGGTGCCGTTGTTCGCGGAGACGGCCGCCTGTCTCATGCCGGCGCCTGGTCCCGCAGTGCAGATGGCTGTCGCAGAGTTCATCAGGGAGGGCCACTATCTGAGGCACATACGCCGCATGAAGCGTCTCTATGCCTCGCGACAGCAGGCCGTGCTTGCTGCCCTTCCAAGCTCCGATTGCGTCGTTGATGTTTCGACACCGGGTCTCGCGGTCCTGCTCAAGCTGCGGGACGACATTTCGGACGTCGCCGTGGTCAGCGAGGCTCTCCCATTCGGTCTGTTTCCAGCACCGCTTTCGACGTGGTTCGCGTCGTCAGCAAGCGCTCAGCCGGGGCTGCTTCTGGGCGTCGCGAGTGCTCCCCAGAGAAATCTCCGCGAGGCCTGCCGCCGGCTTCTGGAGCTGGCCGAACGGTCGCGGCTTTAGGTGTGGCCACCCAATCACCGCGTGTTCCGAAAGCTTGCGCGATACTGAGCTGGAGTGACCGCGAGCCGTTGCGTGAAGACGGCCCGCAGCCTGTCGGCCGTGCCAAATCCGCAGTCGTAGGCCACCGTCTTCAGCTGAAGATCGCTACCCTCGAGCAGGTTCCTCGCGGCATCTACTCTTGCCCGCTCCACGAACTCATGCGGGGTGCAGCCTGTGGCCTGCACGAAGTGTCGAGCAAGGCTGCGTGTGCTCATTCCGACAAGGTTTCCCAGAGACTCAAGCGTGTGGCGTTCGCGCAGATGACAATGCGGTGGCCGAGAGCTTCTTCAATGTTCTGAAGCGAGAGAGGATACGTCGCAGGGTCTACCGTTCACGCGATGAAGCTCGCCAGGATGTGTTCGACTACATCGAGATGTTCTACAACCCGAAACGCAAGCACGTCAGAAACGGAATGCTGTCGCCCGTCGAGTTCGAGAAGCAGTAGAAAATCTAACCCGAGGGTGTCTACGAAACTCGGGGCTATTCAGCCTGCGCTTGACGCAATGACAACGGTCTACGTTAATTAAGCGCGCTTACCTAAGCTTGAGGCTTATTTAAATAAAGGGGCTCTTGCTTAAATAACGGACGGAATTCATATTAGGCTATGTCTGATTCCGAACCTAATTTGCGCCTGGGCCGTTTTGTCAAAACAACGGCAGCGAGCGAAACAGTGCGGGCGTTCGTGCCTCCGCCATTGCCGCCCGAGCCATCCATCGATGTCCTTTCGCTATTGGAGCGCCTCAGTCTGGCAGAGCGTGCGCTAGGTCGCCTGGATGGCATCACAATGCTGCTCCCGCGCCAGGAGTTATTCCTCTACATGTATGTAAGAAAGGAGGCAGTTCTTTCCTCGCAGATTGAAGGCACACAGTCGACGCTTTCCGATCTTTTGCGGTTTGAGACCGAGGCTCAAGCGGGGCAACCGGTCGATGATATTCGTGAGGTTTCCAATTACGTTGATGCGATGATGTACGGTTTGGAGCGTTTGGAAACGCTGCCAATGTCATTGCGCCTGATCCGAGAGATGCACGCACGACTGCTGCAAAGCGGGCGGGGAGGCACTAAGGATCCAGGAGAGTTTCGGCGCTCGCAGAATTGGATTGGAGGCACGCGACCCGGCAACGCACTCTTCGTGCCACCACCCGTGACGGAATTGGGTGGCTGCCTAGACGCGTTCGAGCGCTTCATGCATGACGATCAATCACGGTTACCGGCTCTGATCAAAGCTGGCCTCCTGCATGTCCAGTTCGAAACGATCCATCCATTTCTCGATGGCAATGGCCGGATAGGTCGTCTGCTTGTCACTCTTTACCTGTGCATGAACGGCGTTCTACGCAAACCATTGCTCTACCTCAGTCTTTACCTCAAGGCCCATCGAAGCGAATATTATCGATTACTGCAAGAGGTCCGTGAACATGGAAACTGGGAAGCTTGGCTAGACTTCTTCCTGACAGGTGTAGCCGACACCGCCAACCAAGCATTTGAAGCTGCCACTCGGATTGTCGATCTTTTCAAGGAGGACAGGGAGAAAATCACAGTCGAGAGCGACCGAGCCGGATCGGCCCTTCGTATTCACGAACTCTTTCAGCAAAACCCCTTTCATACGGCAAATCAGGTCGTTCAAATGACAGGCCTTTCCGCGCCGACTGTCAATGCAGCGCTCGCTGACTTGGAGCGTTTGGGGATTGTCGACGAGGTGACAGGTCGCAAGCGTGGCCGTGTTTTCAGCTACCGTAGATATCTTGCAATCCTAAGCGAAGGCACTGATCCCCTGCCTGCTACGTGACTAAATCACGGATCGCAAGTTCGAATCTCTTCAAGAGCCTAACCAATTCAACAAAGCAGCTTTCAATCCGAGGCGGACAATTGGCCGCTGGTCGGCTCGTGAGTCCAGCAGACAAAGCCCACGATGCGACGGTCGTTTGGTGATAACGCGGCAGCAAGGCGGGTGCTACTGCCTAATGTTGTCTGATCGCGCCAAGCCGGACTAACGCATATCCGACGCCACCAATCTGAATCAAAAGGTCTGCTCTCATTTCTCTATCGGTGACCACCTTAATTTTGGTCCATTTGTCTACCTTGGTATCGAGCGGGAGAGGCAATCCTTCTCGCAGCAGGAGGGTAAGCTCAGGTGCTCTTTCCGACTTATAGATACAAATCCTCATCGAACGGAACCTTAACTGCACAGGTTTGTGACAGCTATATTGCAGTGCGTTATTAATTATTGCAATGCCGCAAAGCCATTCTGTGCAATGTGCCGAGGTTATGTTCCCGTACTCCTGTCCATCTACTACCGCTTCTTCCGGCTATGCGTATGAGCAAGCACTGCCTTGACATCCGCCGCGCTGCGCCTTGCGACCAGAAAAACGCGCCCCTGAGGTTGGTGCCGATGATCTTGTCCCAATTTGTTCATCGATCTCGAGCGAGGGAGATACCTGTTCGTACCCGCATTATTGACAAGGATATCGACAGCGCCAGCGATGTTTTCGAACTTGCTTAGCGTTTCGTCGATGGACGAAATATTTGTCACATCCTGGGCGCCCGTGATACAGGTCCTGCCAAGGGCTTCGATACTCGCTTTGGTTTCGATTAGCGAATTTTGATCGCGCCGTACGCAAATAACGGCACCCGCTTCGGCAAGCGCCAGCGCAATCATTGGCCCATGCCGCGGCTCGCACCAGTCACAACTGCCACTCTTCCTGCCAGATCGAACATCGTATTGGCCATGATGATCCCCTTGTTTTTGCGGGATAGAACCACCGTTCAACAATAATGTCTATACATGTACTAACAAAAAAGGGACATTCCGATTAGTCGACATTATAATCAGAAATCCCGGTCGGCAGCATGTTCACGCCGTCTGGCCCAAGCATTGTCGTCACCTTTTGTTTGATAGCCTTGCTCCACGCAAGCAGGCCTAACGTTCTACGCCTAAAGCATCCTAACTGGACAGCGCTTGCCTGAAGGATTTATGATTGTGGCACCGATCAATGCGATGCTTCTAACATGAATATGGTCAAGCCGCCTTTGCCGTCCGAAAGCAACCGAGAGGACAAGGTCCAATCGAATCCGGTGCGGCTTGGTGCACGCCTCAAGCTTGCGCGGCAGACGCGCGGCTTGACGTTGAAGGCACTGGCGCTGGCTGCGGATTGTTCAGAAAGCCTGCTGTCCAAGATCGAAAACGGCAAAGCTTCGCCCTCGTTGCCCATGCTGCACCGGCTGGTGCAGGCACTGGATTCCAATATCGGCTGGATGTTCGAGGAGACGGATGCCGATGAGGGGGTGGTATTTCGCGCTGGCACGCGACCGCTGATCTCGCTCGATCCGCTGCGGCGCGGCGAGGGCATATCGTTGGAGCGCATCATTCCCTATTCACAGGGCCATCTGCTCCAATGCAACATTCACCATATCGATGTGGGCGGCGAGAGCGCCGGGCCGATCCAGCATGTCGGCGAGGAAGTGGGCTACGTTCTTGTCGGCGAGATCGAACTGATGATCGGCGATAAGACCTTTCGCCTGGCCGCCGGAGACAGTTTCGTTTTCAATTCCGAACTGGCCCATTGGTATCGCAATGTCGGAAATCAGCGCGCCTCGATTTTCTGGGTAAATACCCCGGCAACATTCTGATTTAACTCAGGAAAAGTTGCGAGTTAACTTTTGTGATTGCTTGCATTCAAGTGACTTGACAATAATTCAAGTCACTTGAATAATGCCCCTGTAAATTCTGTTGCCGCCAGCGGCTTCTAACAAGGGGAACCTAAAATGGGTCGGACCAAATATCTTCTCGGCTGCGCTGCAGCTGCAGCCATGACGCTTTCCATGGGCGTTTCCAGCGCCTTTGCCGAAACATTCGCGCTCGTCACCATCAACCAGCAGGCACTGTTCTTCAACCAGATCAATGACGGTGCCAACGCCGCAGCCAAGGCTGCAGGCGCCGATCTCGTGATCTTCAACGCCAACAATGTGCCCGCGGCGCAGAACGATGCGATCGAAACCTACATCACGCAGAAGGTCGACGGCATCATTCTGGTTGCCATCGATGTCAACGGCGTAAAGCCGGCCATCACTGCTGCTAAGAATGCCGGCATTCCGGTCATCGCCATCGATGCGCAGATTCCGGAAGGGGACAACATCGCCTTCGTCGGTGTCGACAACACCGCAGCTGGCGCCGAGATCGGCAAGTTCTTCTCCGATTATGTGAAGAGCGACATGGGTGGTGCTGCAAAAGTCGGCGTCGTCGGCGCGCTCAACTCCTTCATCCAGAACCAGCGCCTTGATGGCTTCAAGGCAGCCGTGGGTAAGGGCGGCCAGAAGGTTGAGTTTTTGAATACCGTTGACGGCCAGAATGTGCAGGACGTTGCGCTGTCTGCCGCTGAAAACCTGATGACCGCCAATCCCGACATGACGGCACTCTACGCGACCGGCGAGCCGGCGCTGCTCGGCGCGGTATCCGCCGTTGCCAGCCAAGGCCGCGGTGATAGCATCAAGGTCTTCGGCTGGGATCTGACGAAATCCGCCATCGATGGCATCGACCAGGGCTTCGTGACGGCTGTGATCCAGCAGGATCCTGCCGGTGAGGGCAAGGCCGCGGTCGAGGCGCTCGTCAAGGTCAAGAAGGGTGAAAAGATCGAGCCGATCATCAACGTGCCGGTCACCATCGTCACCAAGGCGAACGTCGATCAGTATCGCGAAATGTTCAAGTAAGCCGAACTGCCGCCGCCGCCCGGCCTGACGATCAGGCTGGGCGGCCGGATTTCCAGCAAGGGCGTTGAATATGACCGACACGCAAGTCAGCCGCGTCCGCATGACCGGCATTTCCAAGCGCTACGGCGCTCTACAATCGCTCGACAACGCCTCACTCGACCTGAAGCCCGGGGAAGTCCTCGGTCTGGTGGGTGACAACGGCGCGGGCAAGTCTACCATCAGCAAGGTTCTCTCCGGCGCGGTGATCCCCGATGCCGGCACCATCGAGATCGATGGCAGGGAGGTTGCCTTCACCTCGCCGGCGGATGCGCGCGCAGCTCGGATCGAGATGGTCTACCAGGACCTGGCGCTCT
The DNA here is from genome assembly GCF_019685435.1 of Rhizobium sp. NLR10b. Taxonomy (NCBI): domain Bacteria; kingdom Pseudomonadati; phylum Pseudomonadota; class Alphaproteobacteria; order Hyphomicrobiales; family Rhizobiaceae; genus Rhizobium; species Rhizobium sp. NLR10b. The sequence goes on from NZ_JABDWV010000008.1 coordinate 282,405, forward strand.
GCGACACGATCGATGTCGCCGGCAATCTCTTCCTTGGTCGCGAGCCGAAACGACGGATAGCCGGCGTGCCGATGCTCGACAAGAAACTGATGCACGAGCGGGCGCGCGACATGCTCTCCAATCTCGGTATCGTCATTCCCGATACGCGCATGAAGGTGGAAAACCTTTCGGGTGGCCAGCGCCAGTCCATCGCCATCGGCCGCGCCGCATCCTTCAATCCGTCCGTGCTCATCATGGACGAGCCGACCGCGGCACTTGCCGTCGCCGAGGTGGAGGCGGTGCTCGAACTCATCCGCACCGTCTCGCAACGCGGCGTGTCCGTCATCCTCATCACGCACCGCCTTCAGGACCTTTTCCTCGTCTGCGACCGCATCCAGGTGATGTACGAGGGGCGGAATGTCGCCGAGCGCCGAATCGAGGACACCAATATCGAGGACGTCGTCAATCTCATCGTCGGGCGAAAATTTGCCGCCCGGTCCGCAGGCCATAACCGGGAAAAGGGCGTCTCCGCATGAGTTCCGAACCCAACGCCTATGCCAGCCATCCGCCCCGCATGCGCGAGGCAACGATCCTCGACAAGGTCGTGGCCAATGGCGGCGTCATGTCGATCGCGCTGTTCTTCGTCGTCTGTTGCCTGTTCTTTGCGGTGACGACCGATTCCTTCCTGACCGCGCCAAACCTTCTCAACGTCATCCGGCAGTCCGCCCCGCTGCTCATCGTTGCAGCCGCCATGACCTTCGTGATCACGACGGGCGGCATCGATCTTTCGGTCGGCTCTGTTCTCGCCTTGACGGCCACGCTTTCGGCGGCCGCCCTTCAGGCTGGTGTTCCCTGGCCGCTGGCTATCCTGCTGATGCTGCTTCTCGGCGGCCTTGTGGGCGTTATTCAGGGCTACTTCATCGCATATGAGCGTATCCCCGCCTTCATCGTCACGCTTGCCGGTCTTTCCGTGATCCGTGGTTTTGCGCTGCTCATCACCGGCGGTTATTCGATCCCGATCGAGCCGACCAGCCCCTTCGTGGCGCTTGGCCGCGCCTGGGTGTTCGGTATTCCCGCTCCGGCGCTGATCGCCATCGTCATCCTCGCCGTCGCCTACATCGCATTCAACGAAACCCATTTCGGTCGTTACGTCACGGGCGTCGGCGCCAATGCCGAGGCGACACGGCGGGCAGGCGTCAACACGCGCCGTGTCATCCTCTGGGTCTATGTGCTCTCGGGTACGGCGGCGGCCGCCGCCGGCGTCATCCTTTCCGCCCGTCTCGGTTCCGGCTCGTCGAATGCGGGACAGGGATTCGAACTCGATGTCATCGCAGCGGTCGTGCTTGGTGGCACCAGCCTCTTCGGCGGACGCGGCTCTCTCGTGGGGACCGTACTTGGCGCGCTCACCGTCGCGGTGCTCGCAAACGGCCTCATCCTGTCGCACCTCTCGCCCTTCTTCACGCCGATCGTCACCGGCTTCATTATCCTCGTCGCGATCTGGCTGAATTTCCGCCTGTTCCGCGGCGGCGCAAAGGGGCGCTGAAAATGCTCGATGACCTCTTCAAGGACGCGCTGAAAGCGCGCCAGCCCATCGGGGTGAATTCCGGCGCTGCCATGACCGTCACCGGCCCCGTGCCGGTGGAGGATCTCGGCGTAACGCTGATGCACGAGCACATCTTCCTTGATGGCGCGACCAGCTGGATCTGCCCCTGCCATCCGGACGAAAAGGCAATCGCCGAACAGAAGGTCTCGATCGAGATCATCGGCGAGTTGCGCATGAACCCCTATATGAACCGGGACAATGTCTCGCTCGACGACGGGGATCTGGCGCTTGGGGAGCTCAAGCGGTTCCAGGCGCTCGGCGGCTGTACCGTAGTCGAAACGACCAATTTCGGCATCGGCCGTGATGCGGCAGGACTTGCCCGCATCGCGCGCATGTCGGGGCTGCGGATCATCATGGGCACCGGCTTCTATCTGGAGCACACCCATCCCGACTGGCTGAAAGCCATGGACGTCGATGCGGTGACGCAGTTCATCGTCGATGATGTCGGTGGCGGCGAGACGCAGCCCCAGATCATGGCCGGCATTATCGGTGAGGTTGGCGTCAGCCGGAATTTCACCGCCGAGGAGGAGAAGTCGCTTCGTGCTTCGGCGCGGGCGTCGCGCATCACCGGCCTGCCGCTCTCCGTCCATCTGCCGGGCTGGGAGCGCCTGGCGCATCGCGTGCTCGACATTGTGGAAGAAGAGGGCGCGGATCTGCGCCACACCGTCCTTTGTCATATGAACCCCAGCCATAATGATCTCGATTACCAGATGGCATTGGCCAAGCGCGGTGCTTTCCTGGAATACGACATGATCGGCATGGATTATTATTATGCCGATCAGGACGCCCAGTCGCCGTCCGACGAGGAGAATGCCCGTGCCATCGCCGCCCTCATCGACAAGGGTTTCGGCGACCGGCTGCTTCTGTCGCAGGATGTGTTCCTGAAGATCATGCTGACGCGCTACGGCGGCTTTGGCTACGGCTACATCCTCAAGCACTTCCTGCCGCGGCTGAAGCGCCATGGCGTCGATCAGGCGGCTATCGACCGCATGCTGATCGACAACCCGAAATCCGTCTTTTCCGCCATCGCCTAAGCGCTGGCCCATCGTTCAAGGAGTTTCCATGACCAAGAAAAAAGTGCTGCTCGCCGGCGAATCCTGGGTGTCGACTGCCACCCACATCAAGGGTTTCGACCAGTTCCCGACCGTGACCTACCACACCGGCGCGGACGAATTGCTGAAGGCCCTGAAGGATAGCCCCTTCGACGTTACCTTCATGCCGGCGCACGAGGCGCAGAAGGAGTTTCCGAGCACGCTCGAAGGCCTTCAGGCCTATGACGCCATCGTGCTTTCGGATATCGGCGCCAACACGCTGCTTCTGCATCCCGATACCTGGATCCACTCGCGCCGGACGCCCAACCGCCTGAAATTGCTGCGCGACTACGTTGCCCAGGGCGGTGCGCTCCTGATGTTCGGTGGCTATTATTCGTTCCAGGGCATCAATGGCGGCGCGCGCTTCCGCAACACCGCGGTCGAAGAAGTGCTGCCGGTGGCCTGCCTTCCCGTCGATGATCGTGTCGAGGTGCCGGAGGGCTTTACGCCGATTGTTTCGGGCGATGCTTCGCATCCGATCCTTTCGGGCATTTCCGGCGAGTTCCCTTATCTGCTTGGCTTCAACGAAGTGACGCTGAAGGAAGGGGCAAACCAGCTCATGACCGTTTCCTCGGAATATGGTTCGTTGCCGCTGCTCGTCACGGGGACCTACCGCGAAGGCCGCTCGCTCGTCTGGACGTCGGATGTCGGCCCGCACTGGCTGCCGCCGGAATTCATCGCCTGGCCGGGCTACAAGACCCTGTTCGAGCAGATGCTCGCCTGGGCAACGGACTGAACGGAAGGTCCTGAGGCCATGACCATCCATGTCGTCGGCAATGTCTGCGTCGATGCGAGCTTTCGCCTGGAGCGGCTGCCGCAGCCGGGCGAAACGCTGAACGCAACGGCTGCCGGCGAAGGCCTGGGCGGCAAGGGGGCAAACCAGGCCGTCGCTGCCGCCCGGACAGGGGCGTCGGTCACGCTCTGGGCGCCTCTGGGACGGGACGCGGCCGGCGACGGGATGGAAAGCCTGCTTTCCGCGGAGATGTCCGACCTGCGCCTCTCGCGCCTGGACCTGCCCAGCGACCGCTCGGTGATCTTGATCGATCGCCACGGCGAGAACGTCATCGTCACCGCCGCCGCCTGCGCAGAGGGATTCGATCCGCTGACAATGAGCCCGATCGTATCGACCTGGCGCGCCGGCGACATGCTGCTGATGCAAGGCAACCTCGGTGCCGATGTGACAGCGCAATGCCTGAAGGCGGCGCACGCAGCCGGACTGCTCACGGTTTTCAATCCGAGCCCGCTCTCTGCCGAAGCGCTGGATCTGGCGGCGGTATCGCTTCTGATCGTCAATCGCCCAGAGGCCGAGGCCTTGACCGGCGAGACCGCTCCCGAGCGCGCCGCCGACCGCTTGCGCGCGATGGGAGCCCCCACCGTCATCGTGACGCTCGGCTCAGAAGGTGCCTTCGTTCTGGATGCCTCTTCCCGGCTCCAGATCCCGGCTAAAAAACGTCAGGCCGTGGATGCGAGCGGAGCCGGCGATTGTTTTGCCGGAACCTTGGCGGGGCTTCTCGCGCAGCGCGTCCCTGTTTCCGATGCCGCAAGACTTGCAACACGGGCGGCGGGTCTAGCTGTCGGCCGTGCCGGTACCCTCGCCTCTTTCCCCACCTCGGCAGACCTAGCCGCCCTTACAAAGACATTGAAACTGGAAAACGTGTGATCGCCATGAGCAACCCTATCGGACGGCAGGACAAAGACACACTGAGGACGCTTTTCGGGCGCGACAAGCCGGTGATCGGTGTGGTGCATCTGATGCCATTGCCGGGGGCGCCACGCTATGACGATGAAGGCGTCGAGACGATCTACGAGCGCGGTCTTTCAGATGCACGCGCCTACCTTTCGGGCGGCTGCGACGCTGTCATCGTCGAGAACCACGGCGATGTTCCGTTTGCCAAGCCTGATGATATCGGCCCCGAGACATCAGCGCATATGGCCGTTGTCGCGGATCGCATCCGCCGCGAGCTCGGTCGCCCGATCGGCATCAATGTGCTCGCCAATGCGGCGATCCCGGCGCTTGCCATCGCGTCTGCCTCGTCAGCATCCTTCATTCGCGTCAACCAGTGGGCCAATGCCTATATTGCGAACGAGGGGTTTGTGGAGGGAGAATCGGCACGCGCCATGCGCTACCGTGCCCATCTTCGCGCCCGTGGCGTCCGCATCTTTGCCGATGCCCACGTCAAGCATGGGGCGCATGCCATCGTGGCGGATCGGCCGGTCGAAGAACAGGTCAAGGATCTCGTCTTCTTCGATGCCGATGTCGTCATCGCCACCGGCCAGCGCACCGGCCACGCTGCCGATCTCGGTTATATCAGCATGATCAAGGAGGCGGCGTCGCTGCCTACACTGGTGGGCAGCGGCGTCACGCATGATAATGCCAACGATATTCTGTCCGTCGCGGACGGCGTGATCATTGCAAGCGCCCTTAAATACGATGGCGTCTGGTGGAATGCGGTTGAGCTCGAGCGGGTCAAGCGGTTCATTGCAGGCCTTGGCCGATGACCCGGAAGCCGGATGTCAACGCCGCGCGCCTGCTCGCGTCTGTCGCCGATTTCGCAGCGATCGGCGCGACGCCTGCCGGTGGTGTCAACAGGCAGGCTTTGAGCATCGAAGACCGTGCGGCGCGCCGGCTGCTCGCTGAGCGAGCGCTTGCCCGCGGCTTCACCGTCTTCCAGGATGATATCGCCAATCTGTTCATTCGACGGGAGGGCCGGGATGCTTCCCTGCCACCGATCCTCATCGGCAGCCACCTCGACAGCCAGCCGACTGGTGGCCGTTTCGATGGCGCTCTCGGCACGCTCAGTGCTTTCGAGGTGCTCGAAGCGCTGAGCGACGCCGGCATCGAAACCGACCGTGCCGTCGAAGTCGTCGCCTTCACCAATGAGGAAGGTAGCCGCTATTCGCCGGGTTGCATGGGATCCATGGCCTTTGCGGGGGTAGGAACTATGGCGGACTGGGAGCCAATACATGCGACGGACGGCCCGAAGCTGGCCGATGAGCTGGCGGCAACGCTCGCAGCACTGCCTGAAGCTGCGTTGCGACCAACAGGCCATGCTATTTCCGCCTTTGTCGAACTGCATATCGAACAAGGCCCGATCCTCGAGCAGGAGGACGTGCCCATCGGTGTCGTCACGGCGGTGCAGGGCACGAAATGGCTTGAAGTTGTCTTCTCCGGTGTGGCCGCGCATGCCGGCACGACGCCGCTTGAATTCCGCAAGGACCCCATGGGTGCGGCAGCCGCCGCAATCGCAAGCCTTCAATCGGCGGTCATGCCTGCGGACCCCGAGGCACGGCTGACGGTTGGCCGCATTGCTGCCGAGCCAGGTTCCATCAACGTTATCCCCCGTTCTGTTACCTTCACCGTCGATATCCGCCATCCGGACGCCGCTATCCTTGCTGCGATGGACCAGCATGTGCGAAAGGAATGCGAGGCCGCTGGCGCCCGCTGGGACTGTGACGTTAGCGTCAGCCAGCGCGTCAACATGGCGCCAGGCCGCTTTTCACCAGCTATTACAGGGGCAATCGAGAAGGCCTGCCAAGCTCTCGGTCTCAAGAGCCGCCAAATGGTTTCCGGTGCTTTTCACGATGCGCTGTTCATAAACCGCGTAGCTCCAACAGCCATGATCTTTGTTCCGTGTCGCCATGGCATCAGCCATAACGAGGCGGAGTTCGTAACTGACGCGCATATGATTTCAGGTGCCCGGGTGTTGCTAAACGTGGTCGAAGCGCTGGACTAGCGCCTATCGTTGTTTCGTAGATGGGACCTTTGGATTGACTCGCCCAACGCTCCCCTAGAGTTAAGCTCAAACGCCTTTTGAGGTGGAACGGTTGGCAATGGGTCGGTGGACGTTTTAGTTCTTGCCCTCTTTGCGGGCGAGCACGCCGTCTCCCCTCGATCGCTCCGTGGCTGGCCGGAAAAAGATTTTCGCAAACGGCCTGGAGATCGGAGATCATCTCGTTTGCGCCTCCACACCATCAAGACCAGGAGACGGTTCCGTCCGCTCGAAGCGGCTCGGCCATCCCGGCATGAGTAACGGGAGCGCGTTAGCTGGCAATCGGTTTGTCCACCAGCTTTTCGACCAATCGCCTGAGTTCCGATGGGGTCGTTTGCCCAGCCACCACCTCGTGGTACCCGACCCCGGCTCGTCGAAGCGCCTCCTTCTTGACCGCATCGCGTGCGGCCGCGGTGCCTCGATGGTGTCCTCCGCCCTGATATTCGATGACATGCCGCGGTTGGCAATTGCTGTCCACGAGCAGTAAGTCGACACGCTTGGAGTTGATGCAACGGTAGGCGTCCACATCGGTGCTTCGGAGGATTTCGCCCAACGACACCTGCGCCATGACCTGCCAGGAGGAATTGCAGCCGATTACGATGCTGTCGAGTTCGCGAAACACGCGGGCTTCGCTCTTGTTCAGCAATGGCTGAATGGTGAAGTTCGAGCGCATCACGATACGCAGTTGATCCGCCGGGTCGACCGGTTTCAATAACTGCGGAGCTGGCACCGGACGCCAAGGTCGCAACAGAATGCGCTCATTGCTGCGTTTCTTCTCGGGACGCGACCTGTTTCTCTCCTGCCGGGCTTGTTTTCTCGTCGTTGGTAGGAGCTGCTCAACGGCCATGCCGATGACGAGGCCGACAAAAAGCGCGGCAATCAGCAGTTCTGGCTTGTCGAGATCCGCAACAGTTATACCGCCCGACGCGCCTACTGCGGCAATTCCGATGATAAGCCAAGGCGCCACGAACAGCACCGACCTTTGGCGATAGTGCATGCCCCTCTCCAGATTTCCCGCCAGCATAGTAGAGCGCATGCCTGACTTGCGAAAAGTTAGCCAAAAGAACTAGGGCCACAGGCGGTCAAGTAACACGCTGTCGAATTCATGATATTAGGCAGGCGATAACCGTAGCGCCTTTGTTGACTCCGTCTTTCACCCAGTTGAAAAGAGACATGGCTATAGAGGAGAGGTCTGATGGCTGAAGAGAATAATACCGGCGCCGTTGCTGCGGTCGCGGAAACGAATGCGCCTGTAAAAGCGGACGTTAAGAAGAAGCGTGCGCCGCGTCGTCAAAAGCAAGCTGCCGAACCGGCTTCTGCCGTGTCGGAAGCGGTGACCGAACAATTGCCGGCGGCGGGTGCGGCAAAACCTGTTGGACGGGGCAGGGGAAGAAAGCCGGGGTCGATCGAGGCGAAGCCTTCCGATACCAAGGGCACCCTCAAGGGCAGAGGAAGAAATAAAACCGCCAAGCCTGCCGAGCAAACGGCAAAGGCATCCGCGCCGGTGATTGATGAGCTGGAAGATCTGATCCAGCTTGAAGAAGAGAACAAGCGCTTGCGCAAATTGCTGGCGGACAAGCTACGCCAGGAAAATACCGATCTGCGCAAACGGCTCGGACTGGATTGACCAGCGCTCAGACATGTAGGTCGGCCGCCATCGGCTTCAGCCACCGCATCTTCAGCAGAAAAATAGTCGCCGGGCGCCTCCATCGTGCCGGGCCGACCTGCGAGTGGGGACAGGGCGCTACGCAGCATCGCAGCCCCGGCTTGATCGAGGTGAAATACCGATGAAAACACCGTGGAAATTCCTCGTCGATTTGACGTCGCGGCGTCGAGCGGCAAAAGGGCTCGAGAGTTCCATCGGGCATGATACGAATCCCGCTCTCGATTATCAGGCGGAGCAGACGCCGGCACTTCCTTCAACCGAAGTCACTACCTCTGCGGATGACGACGAGGTTGTTCCGGTCGAGCAGGTGGCATCAGATTCGAATGGGCTGGAAGGCGATCGCGATGCAGCGCAGGCATTGGCACCGCCGGTCGTTGGTGACGAGGTTTTGACACCCTCACCAAGCGAAGCGCATCGTGCAGTTGAAAGCGTCGATGAGCCAGTCGAGACAAATTCGAAGTCTCGGACAAGGTCTCCGCACCGCCGCGGTGAGCGGAGGATGGGAGCCCAGGCTAACACAGGCGCGCGGGCCGGTGTCGTGACACATGAAGGTCAAGGCGTGCCTCGGTCGTCTGCGCGCGACGCGTTCTTCGACGATGCGGCAAGCCTTGATGAGGACATCAAAAAACTGAAAAGAGAGCTCGGCCGGAAGCTCCAGCTGCAGAACGCCCAGCTCAAGACGATGCTGAAACGGTTCGACGTCAATTGAGCTTGGCATAGAATTTAGAGGTCTAATACCAATATGAAAACGCCACAGCGGAAGTTCGTCGTCGAATTCAAATCAGGTCGCCGGCGAACGGCCACCCCGACAAATTCGATCTGGGGAAACACCGATATCGAGGCCTTTGTCCGTCAAGCCGAGACGGAAGCGCCGCACCTGTTCGAACCCAAGAAGGAATTGGACGCTGTCTGCGAACCCGGCGAAATTGCGCAGGACCGAGAGCCAGCAAATCAGCTCGATCAGGGCGACGAGGCCGGCAACCAGTCCCAGTTTGCCGCTTCTTTGCTCGAACCGGTGCCAAGCGACCCATTGCAAAGCCAACACGATCACGTTGGCACCATCGCGCAGTCGAAAAGACAGTCGACCAAAAGGCCGGCTCGAAAAGCGGCGACGCGCATTGGCAATAACCGCTCAGGAAAACATGCCAATGGCGCAAGCGGCGAGAACCGCAAAGGACCTTTCGCAGTCGAAGCACCAGTTGATGAACTGGCTGCGCTTGATGCGGAAAACAGACGCCTCAAGGCGCTGCTGATACAGCAACTCCACCAGGAAAACCTGCAGCTTCGAAGGATGCTCGAGCGATTCGGCGTCGTCTGACCTCATCGCAAGTTCGCCAAATGTGGCGACCAAAGTCCCCTTCGCGCCGAGCGCCTATGCTTCAGTGTATGTGATTCCGGTTTGCTGACGTCCTGTTGCCACTTGCACGAAGAATTGCTGGGTGAGCAGTTCGGTCCTTCAACTGCGAGCGATCGAACGTCGAGTCCTTTGATCAGCTTGCCGACAAGCCCGAAAACTATGAGGCGGTGTCTCGTGTTCTCTCGAAGCGACTGACTGAATTTTCTCAAGTCACGTCTGATTGAAAGAGGAGAAACATATATGGAATCGAACAGGATCTACTTCGAAGGTAATCCCTGGCCAGAGGGACATCCAATCAAAGAGCTTTTATGGTCAGCAAAAGAGATCGACGGAGAGGTGTGGTTCGACATTCATCTCGAGTCGGCAAATTACAATTCAGAGCGCGATATAAAGGATAAGGAAAGCTCGAACTACACCAGCGACTGGGACGCGCCTTACTCTTGGGAAAACTATCAATCCTGCATATTGTCGTCGGATGACTGGCACAATGGCGGATTTAGAATCTGCTCCAAGGATGAATATACACCGGAGTTTCTCGATGGCCTCGAATTGCTGATTGACCCCCACCCGGAAACGATAACAGACCGGAATGATTTCGCGTTTCAGATATACCTGCTCGGCCATGATACGGTTGCCAAGCATAAAATCAAATTCGACCGGATCGGCAATTCCAATCGTTTCAAGATCACGTGGTTTGGCAAGATCGCACGAACGTACGTTGGAGACCACGATTTCAAGTACAATTTTTCGGTCATGGTGACATCGGCTGATTTTCCTCAGCTGCCCGAAACACTATGATTTCAGCCGGCAAAACGATTTGGGTGTTCTTGTATTGCTCATCGGCAGTTTTGGATCAACTTCGGCAGAATCCGGAAGGCCCCTGCCTGGGCGGGATGTCGATCGAACTCAAACGATTCGCTTGTTGGAGGCCACGCCTGCTCCGTGCGCCGAGGTCTCGTTCGGTCTAATTTCAGTGGCGCTATCGCACCCGTACCTTGAGACTCTCGCCAATTCGTCCCGGGGCAATCACCGAGCGAAGCCGAGCGGCTTAGAGGGATTCGCGGCAAGCGCGCAGAAGAGCTGCTTGCGATGTGGAGATGGTGGAACTGCCGTGGGGCTGCGCCCCCGCGACCGCGATGCGCGTGCCGTGAACGTCCTTCGATCGGAGGGGAGGACGTTTCCGACCCACCGCTGTCTGGTACCAGCCTCGGAGTTTCGCCACAGGAGCTTCAGCTTCTCGCTCGTCAATGGCGACTGGTTCTACTTCGCGGGGATTTTGCGCCCGGCGATCGAGGACTGGCCGGAGGCCTACGCCATCCTGACGATCGAGGCGAATGCCGATCTCGCGCCCCTTCACGACCGACAGATGGCGGTGCTGACTCGGGATCAGCGCCTGGCGTGGCTCGACGGAGTTGTGTCCGAGGACGAGATCCTCCGTCCATTGCCAGCAGGGACTTTCCGGGTCAGACGCCACTCGACCGATCCTGTCCAGGCAACGCTGGCGGTCTAAAGCGCCAACCGCAACTGCGGCATCGCTCCAGAGGTCTGCCGTTCCAGTGATGACAGCGAGACGCCGAGCAGGCGGATTCCCTTGCGCGGCGGAAAGATGGGCGCGAGAAGCAGGCCGACCACGTCCTCGAGATCGCCGATCGTTTGCAGAGGTGCCGCAACCGTCTTGCTGCGGGTGATCTGGCTGAAGTCGGCATACTTGACCTTGAGCGTCACCGTCTTGGCGCCGATTTCATTGGCCTCGCAGTAACCCCAGACTTTCTCGATCAGCGGCTGAAGTCCTTCGCGTGCCGGCTCGAAAGAGTGGATGTCCTCGGAGAACGTGTCTTCTGCGCCGACGGATTTGCGCACCCGGTCCGGCTTGACCTGTCGATTGTCGATGCCGCGGGCGATCCCATAGAAATACGGCCCAGACTTCCCGAAATGTTCGACCAAGAACTCGAGCGTTTTCCCCTTGAGGTCTGCGCCAGTCTCAATACCGAGCCTATGCATCTTTTCGGCCGTTGCCGGTCCGACGCCATGGAATTTCTTGACGGGGAGGGCCTCGACGAAGGCCGGCCCGTTCTTCGGCGTGATGACAGCCTGGCCATTGGGCTTGTTCAGGTCGGATGCCATCTTGGCGAGGAACTTGTTGTAGGAAATCCCGGCCGAAGCATTGAGGCCGCTGACCTGCTTGATCTTCGCCCTGATCTCCTGGGCGATCTCGGTGGCGATCTTCATGCCCTTCAGGTTTTCCGTGACATCGAGATAGGCCTCGTCGAGCGACAGCGGCTCGATCATCGGTGTGTATTCGGCGAAGATCGCGCGAATCTGCAACGAGACCGCTTTGTAGACGTCAAAGCGAGGTCTGACGAAGATGAGGTCGGGGCATTTGCGCTTCGCGGTCACCGAAGGCATCGCCGAGTGAACGCCGAACTTGCGTGCCTCGTAGCTGGCGGCAGCCACCACGCCGCGGGCGGCAGGATAGCCGACGGCAACCGGTAGGCCCCTGAGTTCCGGATTGTCGCGCTGCTCGACCGACGCATAAAAGGCATCCATGTCGATGTGAACGATCTTACGCGGCCGCTCGCTGCCTTCGTCGTTTGTCATCGCCTAGCTTCCATCAGGTCCCTCAGCCAAACATGGGAAGTACGCGCCGCATTTGTCACCCTCCGGCGTCTGCATGCGCTCGCAGCCCATTGCCATGCGGCGGCGGATCACAGCGAAGGTCATGCTGGCTCCAAACACTTTCACCAACAGCTTGCGTTCAAGCGTACAGTGGCGATCGCATTGCGGACAGATGAATTCAATGATCGGCTCACGACGATCCCTCAGTCTCGGATCCAGATCCTCGATAGGCTCCAGTCGCGCCATGTGAAAAAATTCCCATTCACGCCATCGAATTGAATCCGTTCACGGATTTTCTCCATAGGCACTATCGTTCAACTTCCGCGCGGCACATGCGCATTGACTCATTTTCGCTTTTAGAACAAATACAGAACATATTTCATCATCTCAAGCCGAAAACGGGTTGCCGTAAAGGAGATCATGACCGCAGCCGTCGCTACTTCGAATGCCGTTCTCGACGAGTTGCGCGAGAAAATCGCCACCCTAGAAGGGGTAGGCTCGCGCAAACGCAGTGTTTTGCCGTTTGGGGTGCCGGAGCTTGACGCGCAGCTGCCGGGAGGTGGGCTCGCCTATGGCGCGCTGCACGAAGTGGCCGGCGGCGGCAATGGGGCGATCGACGGGGCGGCGGCAGCACTCTTCATCGGCGGCATCGCCGCTCGCACGAGCGGCAAGGTGTTCTGGTGTCTCACCCGCTTCGATCTTTTCTTTCCCGCCCTTGCTCAGGTCGGGCTCCATCCCGACCGCGTCATCTTCGTCGAATGCGACAAGGACGAGACGGTGCTCGCAAGCTTCGAGGAGGCGTTGCGTCATGGCGGATTGGGCGCCGTCGTCGCCGAACTGGTGCGCCTGCCGATGACGGCCTCGCGCCGGCTGCAACTCGCGGCGGAAAAGTCGGGCACGCTCGGCCTGGTGATCCGCCGCTGGCGGCGCCAGACAGAAGCGTCGGATTTCGGCATGCCGACGGCGGCGGCAACCCGCTGGCGGATCTCGGTGCTGCCGTCCGAGCCGTTGCCGGTCGCCGGTGTCGGGCGGGCGCGTTGGCTGGCGGAGCTGATGCGGGTCAAAGCTGGGGAGGGAGGCGAATTCATCATCGGAGCATGTGATGGCCAGGGTCGTATCTGTCTTTCTTTCGACACTGCCGACCGACCGGATCAGGCGGGACGATCCTTCGCTATCGGTTGAAACGCCGCTGGTGGTGATCGCCAGGAGTGGTTCGAAGCGATGGATTGCCGCGGCTGATCTGGCAGCGACCAAACTCGGCCTTCGTCTCGGCACGCCGGCGGCCAAGGCGCAGGCATTGGTCCAAGGCCTGATGATGATCGATGCGGATCCGGCAGCCGATCTCGCGGCGCTGGAACGGCTGACACTCTGGGCATTGTCACAATACTCTCCTGTCGTTGCCATGGATCCTCCTGATGGCATCGTCATGGACATCGAAGGCGCCGATCATCTTCAGGGCGGCGAGGAATTGATGCTGTCCGGCCTCGTCAACCGTCTGCGCGGCCGGGGTCTCGGAGCGCGAGCGGCAGTCGCAGACAGCTGGGGCGCGGCGCATGCGCTCGCCAGAACCACCGATCGTGAGACGATCATCATCCCACGCGGCGAGACCGGCAGGGCTGCGAGTGGGTTGCCGCTGTCGTCGCTGCGGCTGCCGGCGGAAACCGTTGCGAGCCTTCGAACCCTCGGTTTCGCCACGGTCGGCGATCTCGCCGCCATGCCACGGGCGCCGCTGACGCTGCGCTTCGGGCGGGAGGTCGGGCGCCGTCTCGACCAGATGTTCGGCCGACTTGCCGAGCCGATCGATCCGATCCGGCCGGCTGACCTTGTCGAGGTCCACAAATCATTCGCCGAGCCGATCGGCGCGCCGGAGACGATCGAGAAATATGTGAGCCGCCTCGTGCGGCAGCTCTGTCTCGAGCTCGAGAAGCGCGGACTTGGCGTTCGACGCGCCGATCTCATCGTGCACCGCGTCGACAACACGCTTCAGTCGCTCCGCGCCGGTACGGCCAAGCCGGTCCGCGATATCGCCTGGCTGACGAAACTCTTCCGCGATCGGATCGAGAGGATCGAGCCTGGCTTTGGCATCGAAAAGCTGTGTCTGGCCGCGATCATCGCCGAGCCGCTGATCGAGGCGCAGTCGGCGTCGTCGCTCATCGAGGAGCAGGTGACCGATGTGACGCCGCTCATCGATGTGCTCGGCAATCGCGGCGGCCAGCGGATTTTCCGGGTGGCCCCGGTGGCGAGCGACGTCCCGGAGCGCAGCGTCCGGCGGATCGCGCCGACGGCGGCGGAAGACGGCGCCACCTGGCCGCTGCACTGGCCGCGGCCGTCGCGCCTTTTGCCCCATCCCGAACTGATAGAAGTGATTGCGCTTCTGCCGGATCATCCGCCGGTCTCGTTTACCTGGCGCGGCAAGCGGCGCCGTGTGAAGCGCGCCGACGGCCCGGAGCGGATTTTTGGCGAATGGTGGCGAAGCAGCGCTGAATGGATCGCGGTGCGGGACTATTTCGTAGTGGAGGATGAAATCGGTGAGCGCTTCTGGATCTTCCGATCGGGCGATGGCGTCGATGCGGACACCGGATCGCACAAATGGTTCCTGCACGGAGTGTTTGCGTGATGCGCTACGCCGAGCTTCAGGTCACGACGCACTTCTCCTTCCTCCGCGGCGCGAGCTCGGCGAACGAGCTGTTCGCGACCGCAAAGCTCATGGGAATTGAGGCGATCGGGGTCGTCGACCGCAACAGCCTCGCCGGTATCGTGCGAGCGCTGGAGGCATCGCGCGCCACGGGCCTGCGGCTTGTCGTCGGCTGCCGGCTCGATCTGGCCGACGGCATGTCGGTGCTCGTCTATCCCACCGATCGCGCCGCTTATTCGCGGCTGACGCGGCTTCTGACCTTGGGCAAGGGTCGGGGCGGGAAGGCCAACTGTATCCTGCACCTCGACGATGTCGCGCTCTATGCCGCAGGCCTGGTCGGCGTCCTTGTACCGGACATGCCGGACGACACCTGCGCCGTGCAGCTCAGGAAGATGGCGGAAGTCTTCGGTGATCGTGCCTATGTTTCGCTTTGCCTGCGCCGGCGGCCCAACGATCAATTGCGTCTGCATGAGCTGTCGAGCCTGGCGGTCAAGCATCGGGTGAAGACCGTCATTACAAACGATGTGCTGTTTCACGAGCCGGGTCGGCGGCAGCTGCAGGATGTCGTCACCTGCATTCGGACCGGCACCACCATCGACGATGTCGGCTTCGAGCGCGAACGGCATGCCGACCGCTACCTCAAGCCGCCGGAAGAAATGGCGCGTCTGTTTCCGCGGTACCCGGAAGCGCTGGCGCGAACGACGGAGATTGTTCAGCGCTGCAAATTCTCGCTCGAGGAGCTGGTCTATCAGTACCCCGAGGAAGCGCTGATCCCGGGTATGACCGCGCAGGAGTCGCTGGAGCATTATACCTGGGAGGGCGTCAGGACGCGTTATCCCGAAGGCCTGCCTAATCATGTCGAGAAGACCATCCGGCACGAACTCGCGCTGATCGAGACGATGCGCTACGCGCCTTACTTCCTCACCGTCTTCTCGATCGTCCGCTATGCCCGATCGCAGGGCATTCTCTGCCAGGGCCGAGGATCGGCGGCTAATTCCGCCGTCTGTTATGTGCTCGGTATCACCTCGATCGATCCCGACACCAACGATCTGCTCTTCGAACGGTTCGTCTCCCAGGAACGCGACGAGCCGCCTGACATCGATGTCGACTTCGAGCATGAGCGGCGTGAGGAGGTGATCCAGTGGATCTACAAGACCTATGGCCATGACAAGGCGGCACTCTGCTCGACCGTCACCCGCTATCGCGCCAAGGGCGCCATTCGCGATGTCGGCAAGGCACTGGGTCTGCCCGAGGACCTGATCAAGGCGCTCTCCTCCGGCCTCTGGTCCTGGTCGGAAGAGGTGGGTGAGCAACATGTGCGCGATCTCGGCCTCAATCCCGAGGACCGGCGTCTCGCGCTGACGTTGAAGCTTGCCGGGCAATTGATGGGCGCGCCACGGCATCTCGGCCAGCATCCCGGTGGCTTCGTGCTGACCCATGACAGGCTTGATGACCTGGTGCCGATCGAACCGGCGGCGATGGTCGACCGGCAGGTGATCGAGTGGGACAAGGACGATATCGAGGCGCTGAAATTCATGAAGGTTGACGTGCTGGCGCTCGGCATGCTGACCTGCATGGCCAAGGCCTTTGCGCTGATCGGAGGCCACAAGCATCAGGATCTCGATCTCGCCACGATACCGCAGGAGGATCCTGCGACCTATGCAATGATCCGCAAGGCCGACACGCTCGGCACCTTCCAGATCGAATCCCGCGCCCAGATGTCGATGCTGCCGCGCATGAAGCCGCGGACCTTCTACGATCTCGTCATCCAGGTGGCGATCGTCCGGCCCGGACCGATCCAGGGCGACATGGTGCATCCTTATCTGCGCCGGCGCGAAGGCAAGGAGAAGGTCGAATACCCCACACCTGAACTGGAGGCGGTGCTTCATAAGACGCTGGGCGTGCCGCTGTTTCAGGAGTCGGCGATGAAGGTGGCGATGGTCTGTGCGGGGTTTACCGGCGGTGAAGCCGACCAGCTGCGGAAATCCATGGCGACTTTCAAGTTCACCGGCGGGGTCTCACGGTTCAAGGACAAGCTTGTCTCGGGGATGGTACGGAACGGCTATTCACCGGAATTCGCCGAGAAGACATTTTCCCAGCTCGAAGGCTTCGGTTCCTATGGTTTCCCGGAAAGCCATGCCGCTTCCTTCGCGCTGATCGCCTATGCCTCCAACTATGTGAAATGCCATTTTCCGGACGTCTTTTGCGCTGCGCTCCTGAACTCACAGCCAATGGGCTTCTATGCGCCTGCGCAGATCGTCGCCGACGCGAGAAAGCACGGTGTCGAGATCCGTCCCGTCTGCATCAACCGCTCTCGCTGGGACTGCACGCTGGAACCGATCGAAGGCAGCAACCGGCATGCCGTTCGCCTTGGCATGCGTCTGGTGCGCGGCTTGGCGACTGCGGATGCAGCGCGCATCGTCGCCGCTCGAGCCGATGAGCACTTCGCCTCCGTCGACGACATGTGGCGGCGCTGCGGCGTGCCGGTCGCCTCGCTCGTCGAGCTTGCCGAAGCCGATGCCTGCCTGCCGTCTCTCCGTCTCGAGCGACGCGATGCGCTCTGGGCGATCAAGGCGCTACGCGACGAGCCGCTGCCCCTGTTCAGCGCTGCGGCAGAACGGGAGGCGATCGCCGAGCAGCAGGAGCCGGCAGTCGAGCTCAGGCAGATGACCGAAGGCCACAACGTCGTCGAGGATTACAGCCATACCGGCCTGACGCTCCGGCAGCATCCCTTGAGCTTCCTTCGCAGCGAACTCGCCAAACGTCGGATCGTGACCTGCGCCGAGGCCATGACGGCGCGCGACGGCCGATGGCTGATGGCGGCCGGCCTGGTGCTGGTGCGCCAGCGGCCGGGCTCGGCGAAGGGCGTGATGTTCATCACCATCGAGGACGAAACTGGTGTGGCGAATGTCGTCGTCTGGCCAAAACTCTTCGAGCGGTCCCGCCGCGTGGTGCTCGGCGCCAGCATGATGGCGATCAACGGCAGGATCCAGCGGGAAGGCGATGTGGTTCACCTGGTCGCCCAGCAGCTCTTCGATCTCTCCGCCGATCTGTCGAGCCTTGCCGAGCGCGACGGGGCATTCCGGCCGCCGACCGGCCGCGGCGACGAGTTCGCCCATGGCTCTCCAGGGATCCCGGATTCCCGCGGGCCACCGGTCCCGGGTGTTCGACCGAGGGATCTGTTCGTGCCGGATCTTCACATCGATACGCTGAAGATCAAGAGCCGGAATTTCCAGTAATCCTGAACGCAGACGACAGGGCCGGCGGTGCGGATCCTTTCAAGGCGAGGCCTTCAAACCCACGCTGCGCTCTTTACACCTCACGCTGCAATTTTAGCGACGCTTCCCTCGTTCGTCCGTAGCATCGCCTCGCGGATTTGCTGTCGCAACCATGCGCAGCCGAGATCGCTGTCCATTTGAAGCGGCCAGATCATTGCCACCGGTGGAAAGGAAAGCGCCAGCGGCACAGGGTTGACCTCAAGCCCCAACAACGGCCCGTAACGAAGCGCAATCCGTGATGATACGGTGGCAATCACCGCAATGACCGCGCCGTGGCCAATATCGACATGAAGTCTGGAGTTGCGGCCATACCGGCTTTAAGGCCGACGGCGATTTTGTCGATGGCGTTCTGTACCACGCGGGAATGGTTCTTTATCGCAGGCGTTAGAGCCGATTTAACGAGGCCGGCCTGATCAGAGCCGGCCTGATCTTTTTAAAGTTCTCTGCTATTTAAAGGGCGGTTATCCGTTTGTAGTGAGCGCCCCGAAATGGTGGATACTGAAACATCCCGTCAACAGGCTCCACTCTCGCTCCCGGCAGCCCCGCGAAATCCCGGCGATCAAACAGCAACTGTATCTGACCGCGACGAAGTTGTTGCGAGGCCTGAGCGGACCTCTCCGCTTGGGCTTGAACAGTATATTGCCGGTCGCATGCTTGTGAGTGGCGATAGCCCCGCGTGGACTGATCTGTTCGTGAAGGTCTACTCGCGCCTGATGAACCAAGAGTATCCGTTTTGATCAAGCGGCTTTTGGTGTCCATTTTTGGTTTTTCCGCAGGAGTGCGTTTGCCAGCAGGATGATCTTTCGCATGATGGCTGTGATGGCGACCTTCGGCGGCTTGCCGGCTTTGATGAGGAGGTCGTATTTGGCGCTGAGTTCCGGGTTGAAGCGGCATGCAA